>VGZD01000144.1 GCA_016872715.1 Planctomycetota bacterium | reverse complement strand
GATGCCCGCGGTGACGCAGGCGAAGAACAGCACCAGCCGAGCGACGCGCGAACCCTGCTCGGCGAACGCGGCCCACATCGCACCCGCGCTGAAGACCGCGAGCCACGCATAGGGTCGCAGCTCCGTGGCGTAGTGCACTTGGTAGGGCAGGCAAGCGAGCAACCACGCTGCGAGCGCCACGCCGCGCGCCCCGAGCCCCCCCGCGCGCGCGAACGCGATCACGGGCAGGAACAAGAACAGGCTCGACACCGAGGGAAGCACGCGCAGCGCCGCGCCCTCCTCCCAGCCGCCCAGCCCATGCACGACGCCGAAGAACAGTGGCTGGTGCACGACCTCCGCGCGCACGTGCTCGATCACCTCCGCGAGCGTCGGCAGGCTCGCATGCGAGAGCGTGTGCAGCTCATCGAGCCACAGGCTCGATTCGAAGGCCTCCCACGCGCGCAGCGCGATCGCCACCGCCACCGCGAGGACCACCCAACGCCCCACCCGCTGCTGCCCCTCGTGCTGCTCCTCGCGCGCCGCCATCCGCCGCCACGCTAGATGTTCGCGCGCCCGTGGGGAAGGCCCGCGTCGAGCGCAGTCGCTCCCCCGCCGCGCTCGCGACCCGAGTCCGGGACGCCGCGAGGGGAAATTCGTGGCGCACAAGCGCCGCCAGAGCGTGGCGCTCCGGGGTGGCCCAAGGCCAGACTGCGCGCCGCCGATGGAGTCCGCGTTGACGCCCACACCTTCGAGAGGGATCGCGCGCAGCTTCGCCGCGCTGGCTTCGGGCGATGCCGTCGGCCGGGTGCTGGCATTCCTCGCCGGGGTCTACGTCGCGCGCGAGCTCGGCGCAGCCCTGTTCGGCGTGATGGCCTTCGGGCAGGCGGTGGTGCTGTACTTCACGCACCTCTCGGCCTGCGGGCTCGAGCTCACGGGCGCGCGCGAGATCGCCGCCGACCCGACTCGCACGCGCACGCTGCTGCCTTCGATTCTCTGCGCGCGCACGCTGATCTCGGCCGCGCTGGCGGCGCTGCTGTGCTGCGCGGCGCTCGCGTGGTTGCCACCGCTCGACGCCGCCGTCGTGGGCCTCTACTCGCTCACGCTCTTCGGGCAGGGACCGAACCCCAAGTTCGCGCTGGTGGGACTCGCGCGCCCCGCGCCGGTCGCACTCGCGCGCACCGCGGGCGAGGCGGCGTACGCGCTGTTGGTGCTCGCGCTGGTGCGCACGGGCGACGACCTCGTGTTCGTGCCATGGGCGCAGGCGTTGGGCGACGTGCTCGCGGCGCTCCTGATGCTCCTCGCGCTGCGCCGCCTCGGGCACCGCGTGCCGCTCGAGCTCGACTGGCCAGCGGTGCGTCCGCTCTTCGCGCGCTCCTTCCCGCTGGTCCTGAACATCCTGCTCGGGCTCCTGATCTTCAACTCCGACCTGCTCGTGCTGCGCGCCTTCCGCGACGCCACCACCGTCGGCTGGTACTCGGCCTCGTACCAACTGATCAGCTTCCTGATCAACCTCGCCGGGGCCTACAGCCTGAGCCTGATGCCCGCGCTGACGCGCGCGAGCGAAGCGCGAGGCGAGCGGCGCGCGCTGTACCTCGACTCGCTCGCGCAGTCTGTGTGCATCGGCCTTCCGATCGCCGTCGGCGGCGCGCTGTGCGCGAGCGAGTTGATCGAGCTCGTGTTCGGCGCCGCCTACGAATCGTCGAGCGCCCCGCTGGCCGTGCTCGTCGCCTCGATCCCGCTGATGGCCTACAAGGACGTCACCATGGTCGCGATGGTCGTGGCCGGGCGAGAGAAGGCCGTGCTGCGCATCACCTTCGCCGCGGTGCTCTTCAACCTCGCGGCGAACCTGCTCGTGATCCCGCGCTGGGGGATGGTCGGCGCCGCGTCGACCACGCTCGCGACGGAAGCGCTGCGCATGGGACTGGGAGCGTGGTACGTCCGCAGGCTCGGCCTGCCGCTGCTCGCGCCCGCGCGCGTGTGGCGCACGGCCCTGGCGACGTGCGCGATGGCGCTCGCCGTCGCGCTGATTCCGCTCCCCACGCCGCGGATTTTCTTGCCCGGCCTCTCGCTCGCGATCCCTTCCGTGCTGGTCACGGTCGCGCTCGGAGCGCTCGCCTACGCGCTCGCTCTGGCGGCGACGGGCGGGCTGCGGTTGCGTCGCGGAGCGCTGCCGACGCTCGAAGTCTGAGCGCGGTGCGCGCTAGTAACGCAGCTCGAGCAGGCGCGAATCGCGACCGTTCCCCCACTGGGTGACAATGAACAGCCGGTCGTACTCGCTGTCCTCGATCTTCACCTTCGACTGCCCGCCGGTGAGCCGCTCAATGAGCAGCGGGAGCGTGTTCGAGTGTCCGGCGACGACGGCCACACTGCCGCGCGGCAGCGAGTCGAGCGCCGACAGCAACGCATCGTGTGCGCGCGCCGACACGAGTTGCGCGTTGACGCCCGCGGCGACGGAGAGCAGCGACACCGTCTGTTGGGTGCGCTGGAATTCGCTCGCGAACACGTGCGTCACGCCGCTCTTCGCGAGCATGTCGGCGAGCCGCTTGGCGCGCGCGGCACCTTCCTCGGTGAGGTTCGGGTCCTCCTTGGGCTCGAGCGCCTTCTCCGCGTGCCGCACGAGCACGATCGTGCGCGGGAAGGCGAGCTTGCGCAGCGCGTCGGGCTCGCCTTCGCCCGACTGCGGAGCGAGCGCGCCGGCGAGCAGGGCACACAGGGCGAGCGAAACCGCGGCCAAGGCGCCGCGACGAGTGATCCGACCGTGCTTCACAGGTATCCGAGCTCCTTCAGCTTGCGCAATTCCTCGGCGTCGACCGCGACCGTGCGCGCGGCGCCGCGATTCTGCTGCTCATCGGTCCACGTGTCGAGCGTCGCCGCCATGGCCGCCGCGCGCTCGCTCTCAGTGGCCGCGAGGTCGCGTTGCTCGCGCGGATCGGCCTCGAGGTCGTACAAGAACGTGCGCTGCCACGTGTGATGCCGCACGAGCTTCCAGCGTCCCTCGCGCAGGGACGAGACGCGCATGCGCTTGCCCGACGAGACGGCGGCATCGGGCAGCCACGTGATCGAAAAAGCCCTGGCTCGCGGATCCGCGATCTCGCTGCCGTCGGCCGCCACGTGCCTCAGCAAGCTGCGGGCCCGCGCAGCCTTCGCGAAGTCGACGCCGAGCGTGTCGAGCACCGTTCCGAACACCGCGCGCGTCTCGACCACGCCATCGACGCGCGCGGCGCGCGCCGCGTGCGGCGGCACGACCAGCAGCGGCACGTGCAACTGCTCTTGCCACAGCGTCGTCGTGTGTCCATACGCGCCGTGATCGAGGAACTCCTCGCCGTGGTCGGCCACGACCACGATCAGCGTGCGCTCCATGCGCCCCGACTGCTCGAGCGCCGCGAGCAGACGACCGATCTCGCGGTCGGTGTGCGCGATTTCCTCTTCGTAGAGATCGACGAGCCAGCGGTTCTCTTCCGCGCTCACCATCTGCCGGTTCTTGAGCAGATTGTCGTAGTCGCTCTCTTGACGCAGCCAGCCTTGATATCCGTCCCCGTAGTCGGACTCGGGGTGGTCCATGTACTCGTAGTGCGCGTCGAAATAGTGCGCGAACACAAACAGCGGGCGCTCGTCGCGCTCCGCGAGCATGCGCAGCGCGATGTCGGTGACGGCCGCACTCGAAATCGCGCGGTGACCGCGCGCGTTCGAAGCATCGTAACGCTCGAATCCCTGCGCGAAACCGCGCTGCGGGCCGACGTAGGTGTGGCTCACCACCGCGCGCGTCGCGTAGCCAGCTTCCGCGAGCACTTCGGCGAGCAAGACTTCGCCGTCGCGCAGCGCACCGCTCAGCGAGTAGCCGCCGTGCTCGTGCGGATAGCGGCCCGTGTGGATCGAACCGAACGCGGGCAGCGTCCACGGAGCCTGCGAGACGGCGTTTCGAAACAGCACGCCGCGCTCCGCGAGCCTGCGCAGGTTCGGCGTCGTGTCGCGGCCGTGCAGCGAAGGTCCGTACAGCGAGGTCGCGTCCGCGCGCAGCGTGTCGATGCCGATCAGGACCACGTCGTAGGGCTGCGCCGCGGTGAGCGAGGGAGGGCCGAGCACGCCACCCAAGGTCGAAAACAGCGCGGAGAGGGCGAGCAGGATGGCACCGGCCGCGCCAGCGAGCACGGAAGGGCGCGCGAAGGCTCGCACGCGCTCGCCCGCGAGCTCGCGGCGCGCGTTGCGTCGCACGAGCGCGAACAGCAGCGCGCCGGATGCGAGCGTGAACGCGATTTCGGTGAACGGCAGCCGACCGAGTCCGAGCGTGATCGCGTGGCGAGCGAACCACGCCAACGCGGGAAAGCACGCGAGCAAGCCGGCGAGCGAGGCGACGATGTTCGCGCGCGCGCCGTCGTGCGCCGCACCACGCGCGTAGCGGCCGAGGCACTCCAGCGCCGCGGCGAGTGCCGCCACGGCACCGAGCGCCATGGCGATGTGACCGGCCGCCACCCACTCTCGCTCGCGCGCGACCAACAGCAGCAGCACGCTGGCGACGAGCGCGCCTGCGAGGCTCGCCCAGCCCGTCCACGCGCGCGACGCGGGCCAGCTCGCGACCCGCCGAGCCGACAGGTCCGCGCCGCTCGCGGCGAGCGCCGCCGCCCCCAGTCCCCACGCCAGCGCGCCCCACGCCAGTCCGATGCGGGTGCCGGCGAGCAGCTCGCCGCGCTCGAGCAGGTAGGCCGATCGCTCGAACCCGAGCGCCTCGTAGCCCTGCGCGGAGAGCTTGGCGCGCGCGCTCAGCCAACCCGCGCACACGCCCGCGCCACCGCAGGCTGCCGCCGTCCAAGCTGTCGACAGGAACGCACGGATGCGGGGAGAGCGCATGGGAGCGGGCGAGGGTAGCGCCCGCCGGTGGCAGCGTCGAACGGGTTGCGAGCGGACAGTGCTGCTACGAATTCGGAGCGCGAGCGAGCGCGGGCGGGGCTGCGTCCGCGTTGACAGCCCCGCGAGAGCTCGTTTGCGCCTGCGAGCCCGCGCTGGCACGCAAGTTGTGACGCAAGTCGTGATTGCCAGCACGCCCCCCCACGCGCTGCCGCGCTACGATCCTCTGCTTCGAACACCGCGATGCCCCGCCTCCGCCATTCCCTCCCGCTCTGCGCGCCCTTCGCTCTACTGTTGGCCCTCGCCTGCGCCAGCGCGCCAGCGCGAACGGAAGCGACGGCGGAGACTCGGGCGGAAATTCAGGCGGAAGTTCAGGCGACATCGCACGCCGGATCGACTTCGGGGCCGCGTCAGCAGACCCGAACGCGCCCGAGCGTCGAGGCATCGACGCCGACGGAGTTCCCCGGCCTCCACAACGTCGTGGCCTACACCCACGAGCTCTACAGCGGCGGCCAGCCCCAGGGGCGGGGACTCTCGACGCTCGCCGAGCTGGGCTTCCGCACGATCCTCTCCGTCGACGGCGCCCAACCCGCGGTCGAGGCCGCCGAAGCGCTCGGGATGCGCTACGTTCACCTGCCCATCGGCTACGACGGCATCGACGAGGCCCGCAAGCTCGAGCTCGCGCGCGCCGTGCGCGACCTGCCGCGGCCGATCTACGTGCACTGCCACCACGGCGTGCATCGCAGCGCGGGCGCCCTGGCCGCGATCACGCGCTCGCTTGGAATGCTCGACGAAGAGCAGGCGCGGGCACGCATGAAAGTCTCGGGCACGGCGGCCGACTACAAGGGGCTGTGGGCCTGCGCGAGCGAGACCAAGCGCGCCGACACGACCGCGCTCGACGCCGCCTCCAACGCCTTCCCCAGCCGTTGGAAGTCGAGCGGGCTGGTGCAGCTCATGGTCGACATCGACTTCGCGCTCGACAACGTGAAGTCGGTCGAGAAGGCCGCGTGGAGCGTGCCGACGGCGCATCCCGACCTCGTGCCCGCCGCGGAAGTCGGGCGCATCGCACACTACCTGCGCGAACTCGAGGACGACGGCGAGGTGAAGGCGCGGGGCACGGAGTTTCTAGCCAGCTTGCGCGCGTCGCGCGAAGCCGCCGAGCAGCTCGAGTCCTCGTTGCTCGGAAAAGCCGCCAGCGAGGCGCTCGCCGCCGACATGAAGCGCCTCGTCAGCTCGTGCAAGAGCTGCCACGTCAAGTTCCGCGACTAGGCGCGGCTAGCGCGAGCGCGTCGAGGCGCTCGAGCGCAAGTTCCGGCGCGCGCGCGTCGGACATGGCTGTGGCCCAGTCCATCGTGAAGCGCGCGTTGATCTCGCTCAGCGGATTGAGCACGACGCGGCCCGAGCCATCGAGCGCGCGGTGGTGGTACGCGTCGATCCCGAACGGCCCGCAGTAGCCCGCGCAGGCGAGTGCGCGCCCCGCGGACTCGAACGCGGCAGCGAGCGCGTCGTCGTCCGAGCGCGACAGCGCGCCGCGCTCCGCGCGCTGCGTGCCAAGCCACGCCCCGTGCTCGGCGACCTGCTGGATGCACGGCCGCGAGATGGAGACCGCGCCATCGCGCGCGACCCAACCCGAGCGCGTGTGTTCCAGCACGACCTCGACCCACGGCTCGACGACGAGCGGACCCAGGCGCAGGCTCGCCTCGATCCACGCGCCTTCGTCCGCGCGCGGCCGCCCCGACGCGATGCGTCGCCGACCGCGGCCCGCCGCGCCAAACGTGCGGCGCACCAGCCAGCCGAGCGGCGTCGGACGCGCGATCAGCGCGAGCGTCTCGTCGAGGCTCGCCGCGACGTGCTTCGAAAAGCTCGCGCCCGCGA
>VGZD01000143.1 GCA_016872715.1 Planctomycetota bacterium | reverse complement strand
GGGGTGCGCGTCGGTGAGCAGCACGCGCACGCGCGGGGCGTGGTCGGCGTAGATGCGCTCGAAGAGCGCGTCGGCGCGCGCGAACTGTTCGGGCTCGGCGAGGCGCTCGTCGGGCTCGAGCTCACCCAGCCCGCCTTCCTCGGCGAGCACGCCGTAGGTCTCGACGCCGCGCGGAAAACCGGCGAACACGTGGACTTGCAGCACGGTCTCGCGCCACGCGCGGTCGGGCTCGCCCGCGGGCGCGGCGCGGCGCAGCGCGCGCACGGTCTCCCAGTCGCCGAGCACGGCGGCCGCGAAGAGCTGCGCGAGCCGCAGGTCCTGCGCGAGCGCGCTCATCGCGGCCAAGAGCCGATGGGCGTGCCCATGCGCAGCGACTTGCCCGGCGCGAGCTCGCTCGCAGGCAGCGGCCCGCCCGGCGGCACGACGAGGATCACCGTCGAGCCCATCTCGAAGCGCGCGAGCTCCTCGCCGAGCGCGAGCGTGCGCGGGCTGGCGAGGCGGCCCGAGCTCGCCTGCTCGACGCCGACGACTTTGATGCGGCCGACGTTGAGGGCGCCGACCATGACGTAGAAGAGCGGGCCTCGCGCGGTCTCGATGCGCATGACGCAGCGCTCGTTGATCGAGAACACCTTGGGGCGCGCGGCGAGCACCTTGGGCGCGACCGAGTAGCGCGCGCCCGGCAGCCACACGGCCTCGACGAGCGAGCCCGCGACCGGCGTGTGCACGCGGTGGTAGTCGCGCGGCGAGAGGTAGATCGTCCACGCGTGGCCGCCGTCGAGCGCGACGTCGGAGCCGACCGGACCGAGCAACTCGCGCACGGAGTAGGGGCGGCCCTTGGCTTGCAGAATCGTGTCGCGCTCGATGCGGTCGATCGACTGCACCGTGCCGTCGCAGGGCGAAGGGAAGACGCGCGCGTCGCTTGGAAACGGACGCGCGCCGTCCACGAGGCGGCGCACGAAGAAGGCGCCCATCGACGGGTGCTCCTCGAGCGGCAGGCGCACCTCGCTCAGGTTCACGTCGTAGGCGCGCGCGTAGGCGCGGAAAATCGGAGCCCGCAACGGGCGGGGGATGGCACGGTCCGCGAGCCAGCCCAGAGAGAGCGAGAGCCCGCGGCGCAGCGGCGTCGAGCTCACTCGCGGCCGCGTCCTCGGGCGGGAGCTCCGCCCGCCGCGCCTTGGTTGGGCTGCGGTGCGCCGCCGGTGGTCTGTCCGCCGAAGCGCACGTCGCCGCCGCGACCGCCGAACTCGATGCCCATGCCGCCGCCGCGCATCTGCTCGCGCTGCCAGTCGCCGATCTGCTGGCCGAGGTTGTCGCCGAACGCGCCCTTGAGCTCGTTCTCGCTCCACGTGCGGTAGTCCTCCCACGCGGTGCGCATGTCGGTGCCGGCGTTCTGGCCGCCGCCGCGCATGCCGGAGAACATCGCGTCGCGCTTCGCCGAGGCGAGGGCGAGGTAGTCGCTGTAGCGGGTCTGGTCGGCGGGGGAGAGGCCGAGGTCCTTGGCCGCGCGCTCGGCCATGCGATCGAGCGCTTCCTTTTCGCGCGTCTTGCGCTCTTCGTCGCGCTTGTGCTGCTCGCGCTGGCGCTCTTCCTCCATCACGCGCACGATCGTGTCGCGCTGCAAGTCGGCGACGGCGTCGACCGTGGCGACCTTGCCCGCCTCGCGCGGAGTGTCGTTGGCGGCCACGTCGCGGCGAGCGAGCTGCGCGCGCAGGTCGTCGACTTCGCGCTGCAGGTTGGCGACCGCGCCGCGCAGGCCGTCGAGCTCGGCGTCGGCGAAGGGCTTGGCTTCGGTCGAGGGAGCGGCGGCCAGCGCTTCGCCCTTGGCGACGGCGGGGGCTTCGCTCTGATGCGGGGCGCTCGGCTTGGATTGGAGGGCCACGGTCGCTCCGGCGTAGCTGGCGACGGCGGCACCCGCGAGGACGAGGGCGATCTGGATGGGCTTCATGGCGTGGACCTGTTGGTGGTTGCAGTGCAACGGATGGTAGCGCGGGAGGCCCCGAGTACGCACGGGGACTAGGTGGATGGCTCCAACCCAGCGCGTAGCCTGATGGCTCGCGTCCGTAGGCTCTTTTTTCACCGAGCGAACGCTCTGCCCGCCCCGGGCTCGGGACGGCCCGAGCGGGCATCGGCCGGGGGGGTAAGGGCCGCGCCGACCCCGGACCGAATCGAGCCCCATGGATTTTCAGTTTTCCGAAGAGCTCACGATGGTGCGCGACCTCGCGCGCGACTTCACCGACTCCGAGATCCGACCGCGGTCGGCCGAGATCGAGCGCACGCACCAGATTCCGCGCGCGCTGCTCGACAAGCTCGGCGAGTGCGGGCTGATGGGCGTGGCGGTGCCCGAGGAGTACGGCGGCTCGGGGCTCGGAGAGACGGGCCTGTGCGTGGTGATGGAGGAGCTGACGCGCGGCGACTTCTCGGTCGCGGTGACGTTCGGAGCGCACGCGTCGATCGGCGCCATGAGCGTGATCGTCGGCGGCAGCGAGGAGCAGAAGCGGCGCTGGCTGCCGGACATGGCGGCGGGGAAGTTGCTCGGCGCCTACGCGCTGTCCGAGGCCGACGCGGGCTCGGACCCCGGCGCGATGAAGACCACGGCGGTGCGCGACGGCGACGAGTGGGTGCTGAACGGCGAGAAGGTCTGGATCACGAGCGGCGACATCGCGGATCTGGTGACGGTCTACGCGATGACGGACATGCACAAGCGCGCGCACGGCGGCATCACGGCCTTCATGGTGCCGCGCGATTCCAAGGGCTTCAGCGTCGGGAAGCGCGAGGAGAAGATGGGGCAGCGCGGGTCGTCGGCCGTGACGCTCGCGTTCGACAACGTGCGCCTCTCGGACGAGCAGCGCCTCGGCGAGGTCGGCGCGGGCTTCAAGATCGCGATGGGCACGCTCGATCGCGGTCGCCTCGCGCTGTCGGCGAACTGCCTGGGCTGCGCGAAGGAAGCGCACGCGCTCTCCGTCAGCTACGCGAACCAGCGCGAGACTTTCGGCAAGAAGCTCGGCGAGCATCAGGCCATCGGCTTCATGCTGGCGGACAACGCGGCGGACATCTACGCCATGGAATCGCTCACCTACCGCACCGCGTGGCTGTGCGACACCAAGCAAGCCTTCAGCCGCGAATCCGCCATCTCCAAGCTGTTTGCGAGCGAAGCCCTCGACCGCATCGTCGACCGCGCCGTGCAGATCCACGGCGGCATGGGCTACTCCGCCGAGTACGTGATCGAGAAGCTCTACCGCGACGCCCGCGTCACGCGCATCTACGAAGGCACGAGCGAAGTCCAGCGCCTCGTCATCGCCCGCGACGTCTTGAAGCGCGGCTCGTGAGTCGCCGCTCCTGCGGCGCGCGACGGCGCGGCTAGCGCGTGCGGGCGACGAGGCCGTGGTGGGAGAGCTCGTCGAGCAGCAGGTCGGCGCGGGCGGCGGCGGGAGCTTCGGCGGGCAGTCGCAGGGGCTCGTAGCCGAGCTCGCGGTAGGTCGCGACGAGGGAAGCTTCGATCTCGCGGGCGCGCCGCAAGTCGGAGGTGCGGCCGGTTTCGATGCGCGGCTTGAAGGGCAGGCAGATCTCGCACAGCACGATCAGGTCGTAGCGCGAGCTCGCGACGGCGGCCTTGACGAAGGGCGTCGGCGGGGCGCCGACGAGGCGCATGTAGGCGAGGCCGTCGACCAGACCGCGGTCGCAGAAGACGGCGGCGGCGCTCTCCTGCCGCGCGGCGCACTCGAGCTGCAATTGGCGCTGGGCGATGCGCTCTTGGAACTGCGGAACGTGGGTCAGACGCCAGGCGCGGGCCTCGTCGCGGCCGAGCTCGGCCACGAGCTCCTCGATCACCGAGAACGCCGCTTCGGGCACGGTGGCGAAGCCCCGCGCGGCGAGTTCCGCGAGCAGGGTCGTCTTGCCGCTGTGGGGGCCGCCGGTGAGTGCGATTTTCACGGGGGGGGACGCGAGGGCGAGGCATGGTAGCGCCGAGTCGCCGAGCGCGGGGGCCCGCGGCGGGGTCGGCCGCCGCTCGCGTTGACTTCTCGGAGCATGTGCCTATCATGCTCGCCCCTTTCGACGTCCCGATAGGCCCCCTTCGTTTCTACCGCGAGCGACCCATGTCCCGGCCCGACACCGTGATCATCCTGGCTGCCGGCCAGGGGACTCGGATGAAGACCGGCTGGGCCAAGGTCATGGCGCCGCTGTGCGGGCGGCCGATGATCGCGTGGGTGGTCGACCTCGCGCTGGCGCTCGAACCCCAGCGCGTGCTGGTCGTCGTCGGCTACCGCTCCGACGAGGTCTCGGCCGCGCTCGCCCGACTCGATTCCAAGGGCCGCATCCGCACCGTCGAGCAGGCCGAGCAGAAGGGCACGGGTCACGCGGTGCAGTGCTGTCTGCCCGAGCTCGGCGACGATCCGGGGCGCGTCGTGCTGCTGTACGGCGACATGCCGTTGCTCGCCTCGGAGAGCCTCGAGATCCTGTGCGCCGAGCAGGCGGCGACGAAGGGCGGCATGGCGCTGCTCACCTCGCGCCCGGCGAACCCGCGCGGCTTCGGTCGCATCGTGCGCGGCGCGGATGACTCGGTGGCGCGCATCGTCGAGGAGAAGGACGCGACCACGGGCGAGCGCACCGTGCGCGAGGTCAACCTCGGCGTGTACTGCTTCGACGGGCGTTTCCTCGTCGAGAGCCTGCCCAAGCTCCAAAACGCCAACGCCCAGGGCGAGTACTACGTCACGGACGTGGTCGGCATGTTCGCGCAAGCCGGTCGGCGCGTGCTGCCGGTCGAGATCACCGACGAGCGCGAGGCGATCGGCGTCAACACGCTCGTGCACCTCGCAGAGGCGCGCGCCGCGCTGGCGCAACGCATCGTCGAGGCCCACATGCTCGCGGGAGTGTTCGTCGAGGATCCCGCCACGACCTACATCGCCCACGGCGTGACGATCGGCGCGGGCACGCACATCGCGCCGTGCAGCGTGATCGAGCAGGGCTGCGCGATCGGGGCGGGCTGCCACATCGGGCCGTTCGCTCACTTGGGCGAGGACACGATCCTCGCGGACGGCGCGGAAATCGGCAATTTCACCGAGACCAAGCGCTCGCGCATCGGCAGGAAGTCCAAGGCCAAGCACCTCGCCTACATCGGCGACGCGGAGATCGGCGAGCGCGTCAACGTGGGCGCCGGCACGGTGTTCGCAAACTACGACGGCGCGAAGAAGCACAAGACGACGGTCGCAGATCGCAGCTTCCTCGGCTGCGGGACCGTGCTCGTGGCGCCCTGCTCGACGGGCGAGGGCGCGACGACCGGAGCCAACGCGGTCGTGACGCATGGCTCGCACGTGGGTGCGGGCGAGTTGTGGGTGGGCGTGCCGGCCAAGGCCAAGGCGCGCCGCAAGAGCGGGAGCGCCTGAAAGAAGCACGCCATGGGCTACACCAACGACCGCCTCGTGCTGATGTCGGGCACCGCCCACAAGGAACTCGCGCAGTCGATCAGCGCCGAGCTCGGCATCCCCGTCGCGAACGCGCACATCGGGCGCTTCCCCGACGGCGAGATCGACATCAAGGTCTACGACGACATCCGCGGCGGCGACGTGTTCGTGATCCAGCCGACCTGCCCGCCGGTCAACGAGAACTGGATCGAGCTCCTGCTCATCATCGACACCCTGCGGCGCGCGAGCGCCGGGCGCGTCACGGTGGTGATGCCCTACTACGGCTACGCCCGCAAGGATCGCAAGGACGAGGGCCGCGTTCCGATCAGCGCCAAGGTCGTCGCCAACACGCTCGCGAGCGTGGGGGCCGACCGCATGCTGACGATGGACATGCACGCGGCCCAGATTCAGGGCTTCTTCGACATCCCCGTCGATCACCTCTACGCCAAGCCGGTGCTGATGGCGGGCGTGAAGCGTCTGGGCATCGAAAACCCTGTCATCGTCACGCCGGACGTCGGCGGCGTGAAGATGGCGCGCGCGTGGGCCAAGGCCATCGGCGCCGACCTCGCCATCGTCGACAAGCGCCGCATCTCGGGCTCCGAGATCGCCGTCGAACACATGATCGGCAGCGTCGATGGCCGCAACGTCATCATCGTCGACGACATGATCTCGACCGGGGGCTCGATCTCGGAGGCCGCCGCGATCACCCGCCGCCACGGGGCCCGCAAGATCGTCCTCGCCGCCACCCACGCCGTGTTCTGCGGCCCCGCCGTCCAGCGCCTCGACGCCTGCCCGGCCGACAAAATTCTGGTCACGGACACCATTGCGCGCCGTGGGGACAGCCCCAAGGCGCTCGAAGTCGTCACCGTCGCGGGCCTCCTTGCCCGCGCCATCCGCAACATCCACCGCAGCGAATCTGTAAGCTCGCTCTTCGAGGAAATCCAATGAAGCAGACCAAGCAAGCCCCGACCGCCGTCCTCCAGTCCCAGCCGCGCAAGCAGCTCGGTTCGCGCACCGCCGCCGCCCTGCGCGCGCTGGGCCGCATTCCCTCCTCGCTCGAGCTCACGAAGACGGCTCCGCACGTCGACTTCTCGATCGACGCGGACGAGTTCCTGACGGCTCGCCGCCGCCACCAGCACGTGTTCGAGCTGGACTTCGCGGGCAACAAGGAAGCCGCGATCGTGCGCCACCTCGACTGGGACACGTTTGGCGAGTCGATCATCCACGTCGAGTTCCGCCGCGTCGACCTGAAGAAGAAGACCGAGGTCGAGGTCGACCTGCACTTCGTCGGTCACCCCAAGGGCGTGCTCAACCAACTCGTGGCTCACGTCAAGGTGCTGGCGCTGCCGACCGAGATCCCCGACGAGCTCGAAGTCTCGGTGGCCGACCTCGAGCCGGGCACGAGCGTGACCGCTGCCCAGATCAAGCTGCCCGCCAACGTCGACCTCGTGACCAACCCGGCCGCGACGGTCGCGCGCATCAGCGAGATCAAGATCGAAGTCGTGGCCGCTCCGGTCGCCCCGGAGGCTGCCGCCGGTGCCACCGCGGGTGCTGCTCCGGGCGCCGCCGCGGGTGCCGCCGCGGGTGGCGCCGCGGGTGGCGCTTCGGCCGCT
>VGZD01000142.1 GCA_016872715.1 Planctomycetota bacterium | reverse complement strand
GATCCCCTCGCGGAGGCTTCGCCGACGCGAGGCGGGATCCCCAAGGGGTCACCACGAGCGAAGCGCGCAGCGGAGCCGAGCGCAGCGAGCGCCCGCTGCAAGCGAAGTAAGTGGTGATCCCAAGGGGGTAAGCTCCGTGCCGACTGCTGCTTCAGCAGCAGTCGGACGCAAAGACGCCTTGGCGTCTTTGCGAGGAGATCCCCTCGCGGAGGCTTCGCCGACGCGAGGCGGGATCCCCAAGGGGTCACCACGAGCGAAGCGCGCAGCGGAGCCGAGCGCAGCGAGCGCCCGCTGCAAGCGAAGTAAGTGGTGATCCCAAGGGGATTTGAACCCCTGTCGCCAGGATGAAAACCTGGTGTCCTAGGCCGGGCTAGACGATGGGACCACCTAGAACTCTCGCGCGGCCCTTGGGGGCAACGCGGGCGAGGAAGATAGGGTCGCTGCGGGGGCGTGTCAACGGTCGGCGGGCGCGGTTTTCGGGCTCGGATCGTCGAGGGAGTGAGGCGCGCGGCGAGGGCGCTCAGCTGGGGCGCCAGCCGGAGCGCTCGAGCGCGGCGAGCACGTGGCGGTATTCGCGTTCGAGGCCGTCGACGAGCTCGCCCGCGCCGCGTGCCTCGCGCGGAAGCACGTCCCACGTGTAAGTCTCGATCTCGACGTGCAGCTCGTCGCTCGGCCACAGACTGGGGGCCTCGAGTTGCAGCGCGAGCACGGCGTCGGCGTAGTCGCGGGTCGTCGAGAGTCCCGTGGCGCCGAGCGCATCGAGGTCCACGGGCACGTGGAAGTGGCAGCGCCACTCGGTGCAGGCATGCCAGGCCGACTGGGGCTCGGCCCAGCCCGAGCGCAGCTCGCCGAGGTCGCCGGCGCGCGCGACGGCGTCGGGCCCTTGCCCCGTGACTTGGTGCAGATAACGCGCTTCGTCGAGCTCGAGCAGCGCGCGTCGACCAAACTCGTTGCCGCGCGGGTCGAGCACGGCGAGCGCGCTGGTGAACTGCAGCTTGCCGACGCCGGCCCCGCTCGCGGCGAGCGCCGCGCGCCAGCGCGCGTCCGCGGGCTCGAACTCGACCGCGGCATGGCAGGTGTCGAGACACACGCCGACATGACGCGCGACCGCGAGCTGCGCTTCCGACTGCGCGCCGCGCCGCTCGCGCTCGGCCGCGAAGAGCTCGGCCAACGCGGCGCAGGTCTCCGTGAGCGCGCGCGGCTCGGGTTCGGCCGCGAGCACGATGCGCGTGCCTTGCTCGCGCTCGACGCGCGCGAGTTGCGTGGCGACGGCGACCCAGTTCGCGAACACGCCGCGGCGCGTCGAGTCCAGCTCGGTCGGCCGCACGCGCGACACGTGCGCGCCCGTGTGCGTGCTGATGGAGACGTGGCGCCGCGGTCCGAGGGAGGGCAGCAAGCGCGCGGCGACCTGCGCGACATCGAGCGTGTACTGCAAGCGTTCCGCGCACCACCACTCGGGTGCGAACACGCCCTCCTTCAGGCCGATGTGCGCGAAACCACCGTAGGGAAAAGCGTTGAAGGTCGATGGATCGAGGCCGCGCTCACCCAACCATGCGCGCAGCTCGCGCAGCGCGACCGCATCGCTCGAGAGGGCGCGGGCGAGCGTCGCGGGCAGGTACATGCCGACCGAAAACTCACGGCCCGGCGCGAGTCGCGCGTGCAAGGGCTCGGTGACGCGTTGGAGTCCCGCGTACAGTCCCTCGAGCGTGTCGGCGGGGTGGAGATTGAGGCAGTACGACAGGCGGACGCTGCGACTTGGATGCGCGGGATGCCGAAGCAGCATGGTCGAGCGGACGCGCCGGGCTCAGGGCAGGGCGAGGCCTTCGTCGACGAGCAGCACGGGGATGCCGTCGCGGACGGGGTAGAGCACTCGGCCGTCGCTGCGCACGAGCGCCTCGAGCAGCGGATCGGTCACGGGCCGAGCGCCGCGATTGTGGGCCTGGCCGGTTGCGATCCACGCGTTGGCGCGCTCGAGCAGCGCCGCATCGGCGATGGCGAGCCCTTGGTGAGTCTCGGGGCAGGCGAGGATCTGCAGCAGGTCACGGTCGATCACGGTCTACCTCGTGGGCTGGGGCGGCGTTGCCGCGGGGCACGTGGTGTACCAAGAGCCGCCGCGCGCGGCGAGGGCGCGGCGGCGAACCGCGACGGCGCTGCGGCGTTGACAGCGCCGCTCACCCCTGTTGGAGTCCTGCCTGTGATCGCCCTCCTGCTGTGCGCCGCGCTCGCTGTGGACCTGAAGCTGCCCGACAGCGCCGCGGCGCGCGCCCACGCCGCCATCGGTCCTTCGACCGTTCTCTCCGTGCTGCCGCCCGAGGTGCTCGCGGCGGCCCATCCGAGCTACTGGGATGCCGAGCCCGGCTGGCGGGCGTGGAGCGCGCGTCTCGCGGACCTGCGCGGCCAGCGCGAGCCCACGGCCGACGAACGCGCGCAGCTCGCCCTGTCGGCGCTCTCGCAGGGCCGCGGCGAGGACGCTTGGAAGCATGTCGGGGACCTCCAAGCGCACCCCGGCCACACCGCGGCGGTGCTCCCCTATCTGCTCGTCGGCGGGCCGACGCTCGCGCTCGCCGACGGCGCGCTGTTCGCCCCCGCCCTGCCGCCGCTGGCTGGGGATCCCGCGCGGCGCACGCTCGGCCTGGGAGTGCTCGAACCGCGCGAATGGTGGCTGCGCGGCATCGAGATCGGAGCGGCGCGCGTCGACGTGCGCTTCGCGATCGACAACAGCGGCTTGCAACTGGAGTTCCACCACCAAGGCGGCGGCGATGCGCGCGTGCGCGTGGTGCTCCCCGAACCGCTCGACATGCAGCTCTCCTCGGTCTACGTCGACTGGGAGCGCGAGCCCGAGCCGAGCGGAGAGCACGAGGTGCTGCTCTCGCCCGAGGCCCCCGTCATGGAAGTCCACGGCTCGGTGCGGCCCGTCGAGCGCCGCTGGCCGTGCGCCGCGCCGCTCGAGCTCGACGCGCGCGCGCGCGCGCACGGATTCGAGCTCGTCGTCGCCGAGAGCGACGCGCGCAAGCCGCGCGCCACGGGCTTGGCCCTCGCCATCGCCGGCGCGACGGGACTGGGCGCGCGCGTGCGCTGTGCGAACGCTCCGCCATCGCCCGCGGACGCGCACGGCATCGTGCTCGACTTCGCCGCCGGTCCCGAGCGCGCGCGCAAGCTGCGGCAACTCCTGTCGACGCTCGAGCACTACGCCGAGGAGCGCTAAGGCTGGTCTGCTAGGCTGCGACGCCATGACCCACTCGATGTACGCCGAGCACCGTCGGCGCGCTCTGGCCGCGCTCGAGTCGCGCGGCGCCGCCGCGCTGGTGTTCACCAACCGCGCGAGGACGCGCAACCACGACGCCGAGTATCGCTTTCGCCCCGACAGCGACTTCTGGTGGCTGACGGGCTTCGCCGAGCCCGAGAGCGCGCTCGTGCTGCTGCCGCCGTGCGAAGGCAAACCCGCTCGCAGCGTGCTGTTCCTGCGCGAGCGCAACCGCGAGGCCGAGGTCTGGAGCGGGCGGCGGCTGGGTCCCGAGCGCGCCGTGGCGACCCTCGGCGTCGACGAGGCGCTCCCGTTCAGCGAACTCGAACGACGCCTGCCGGACCTGCTCAAGGGTCACGGCAAGCTCGTGTACCGCGCCGGAGCGGACGAGCCGCGCGATCGCGAGGTGTTCGGCGTCCTCACGCGCCTGCGCGCGCTCGCGCGACAGCCCAGCCCCGTGCCGAGCGAGTTGCTCGATCCCGCGCTCGTGTTCCACGAGTTGCGCCTGTTCAAGAGCGAGCGCGAGCTCGAGGCCATGCGCCGCGCGGCGGAGTTCACCGTCGCGGGCCATCTGGCCGCGATGCGCGCGACGCGAGCGGGCATGAACGAGCGCGAGGTCGAAGCGCTCGTCGAGTACGAGTTCCGCCGCCGCGGCGCGAACGGCTGCGCCTACACCTCGATCGTCGCCGGCGGAGCCAACGCCTGCATCCTGCACTACGTCGAGAACGACCAGCCACTGCGCGCGAACGACCTGCTCTTGATCGACGCCGGCGCCGAGTGCGAACACTACGCCTGCGACATCACGCGCACGTTCCCCGTCGGCGGCCGCTTCTCGCCGGAGCAGCGCGCGCTGTACGAAGTCGTGCTCGCGGCGCAACGCGACGCCCTCGACCTCGTGCGCCCGCTCACGCGCTTCGACGCCGTGCACCGCCGCGCGCTGCGCACGCTGGTCGAAGGCCTGTGCCGACTCGGACTGCTGCAGGGCAGCGTCGACGAGGCCATCGAAAAGGAGAGCTACCGGCGCTTCTACATGCACCGCACGAGCCACTGGCTCGGGCTGGACGTGCACGACTGCGGCGCCTACGTGCTCGAGCGCGAGTCGCGCGCGCTCGCGCCGGGAATGGTGCTCACGATCGAGCCCGGCCTGTATGTCGCCGAGGACGACGACACGGTCGAGGTGCGCTGGCGCGGCATCGGCATCCGCATCGAGGACGACGTGCTCGTCACGCCGGGCGGGCACGAGGTGCTGACCGCCGCGGCTCCCAAGTCGATCGAAGAGCTCGAGCGGATCTGCGCGCGCGAGAGCGCTCCAAACGCCTAGACCGGTCGCGCGCGGCGCCCAAAAAAGTCAGCGGGCCAGCGGCGAAGCTCGCCGCCGACCCGCGTGGATGGTGCCCTCACAAGGGCTCGAACCTTGGACCCGCTGATTAAGAGTCAGCTGCTCTACCAACTGAGCTATGAGGGCATCGAGCGCCGTCTCCGAGGCTCGAAGGGCGGAGAGAATAGCGCTGGCGAGAGGTCCGTCAAGCCCTGGCGCGGGGCGCACGGAAGGGAGGGGTGAGCGCGGTAGGACTCGAACCTACGACCAGCTGGTTAAAAGCCAGCTGCTCTACCGACTGAGCTACGCGCCCCTTTGTATTCCCCCGCGTTGTCTCCCGCGCGTTGTCTCCCGCGCGGCGTGCTCGACGCAGCGCCACTTGGGCACTCAGACCGCGGTGATCTCGTGAACCTTGGCGGCCTGCACGCCGTCGAGCTTCTTCTCGAACTCCTTCAGCACGTCCTGCACGCGCTCCAGAGTCTTCTTGTGCTCGTCTTCGGTCAGGCCGCCGCCCTTGCTCTCGAGGTCGGCGTGCTTGTTGGCGTCGCGGCGCGCGTTGCGCATCGCCACGCGCCCTTCCTCGCACATCTCCTTGACCTTGGCGGCGTACTTCAGGCGCTGCTCGCCCGACAGCGGCGGCATCTGCAAGCGCAGCATCTTGCCATCGGACTGCGGCGTGATGCCGAGCTCGCTCTTGAGGATCGCCTTGGTGAGCTCGGGGAGCACCGACAGGTCGAAGGGCTTGATCACGATCTGGCGCGGCTCGGGCACCGACAGCGCCGCGAGCTGGTTGATCGGTGTCGGCGAGCCGTAGTAGTCGACGCGGATGTTCTCAACCAGCGCCGTCGAAGCGCGACCCGTGCGCACGGCGCGCAGCAGGTCCTGCACGTGGTGCAGCGCCTTCTCGAGGGCCGCGGTGGTGTCGGCGAGGATCTTCTGCTGGGCCTGCGCGCTCATGACTAGCTCCGGATGGTCGTGCCGAGGTTTTCCCCGCGCACGACGCGCTCGATGTTGCCTTCCTTGAAACTGTCGAACACCACGATGGGCAGCTTCGACTCCATGCACAGATTGACGGCCGTGGTGTCGAGCACCTTCAGGCCGCGGGAGATGAACTCCTGATGCGTGAGCGAGGGCAGCCGCTGCGCGGTCGCGTCGAGCATCGGGTCGGCGGTGTAGACGCCGTCGACCTTGGTGCCCTTCAAGAGCACGTCGCATCCGAGTTCTCGCGCGCGCAAGGCGGCCGCGGTGTCGGTCGAGAAGAACGGGTTGCCGGTGCCCGCGGCCAGAATCACGAGCCGGTCCTTGGCGAGGTGCGCCAAGGCGCGTCGGCGCACGAACGGCTCGGCCACCTTGGCGATCTCGATGGCGGTCATCACGCGCGTCTCGACACCGGCCTGCTCGACGGCATCCGACAGCGCCAGCGCGTTGATCACGGTGCCGAGCATGCCCATGTAGTCCGCGCTCGCGCGCAGCGTTCCCGTCGAAGCGACCTTCGCGCCGCGCAGGATGTTGCCCCCGCCGACCACGACCGCGGTTTCGACCCCCAGACGCGACACGGCCGCGATCTGGCGTGCGATCGTGTGCACGGCGTCGGGATCGAGGCCTCGACCGGCACTGCGGTCGGCGAAGGCCTCGCCCGAAACCTTGAGCAGGATGCGCTGGTAGCTCACCGCGCCACTCCGCTCACGCGTTGAGCGCGAAGAGCGCGAAACACTCGATCTTGGCGTCGGCGCCGAGCGCCTCGGCGAGCATCTTCTTCACGGTCGTCGCGTTGTCGAGGTACCACGGCTGCTCTTCGAGCGCGATCGTAGCGTAGAACTTGTTGATCTTGCCGTTGACGATGCCCTCGCGCTTGTCGGCCGGCTTGGCGAGCACTTCCTCGCTCTCCATGTAGACCCTGCGCTCGCGCTCGATCACCTCGGCGGGGATCTGCGCGCGGCTGACGGCGAGCGGGCGAGCGAACACGATGTGCTGGCCGAGCTTGTTCAAGAACTCGGTCACCACGGTCGCGTTCGCGCCCGTCGAGAGCGAGGCGAAACCGCCGATCTTCTGGTCGAAGTGGATGTAGCCGCCGACGAAGCCCTTGGCGTTCTCGAGGAACGCGACGTGCGGCACTTCGCAGTTCTCGCCGCACTTGGCGGTCAGGCCCTTGACCACGTCGCTGACGACCGTGCCGCCCATGTTCGAGGCGAGCAGGTCCGCGGCCGAGCCGATGCGGTGGTCGAAGGTGTGCTGCGCGAGCTTCCCGAGCAGGCCGGAGAAGTCCTCGGTCGGCGGAACGAAGTCCGTCTCGCAGGTCATCATCACCACCGCGGCGCGGCGAGCGTCGCTCGAACGCACGGTCGCGACGCGACCGGCGCCGGCCTTGCGGCCCGCGCGCTTGTCGGCGTTCTTGAGGCCGCTCTTGCGCAGGTTGTCGATGGCGACCTCGATGTCGCCGGCGGCGGCCTCGAGGGCGCGCTTGCACTCCATCAGGCCCGCGCCGGTGCGCTCGCGCAGGTCCGAAACCATCTTGGCACTGATCGTCGTCATGGGAGCTCTCGCTTGGTCGTATCCCTAGGGGGTCGCCGGAGCGTCGCGTGCTGGCGCGACCGGCGTGGGGCTGGCAGGTACTGGCAGGTGGTTGGCACAGGCCGAGTCCGCGCTGCGCGCCCGCCGCGCTCGGAAGCGGCGGCGGGGCTCGCGTGGGTGGCGCTGGGGCTCGATCGGTCGAGTCCCGCGCCGAGCGCTCGCAGCACTCCGCGCGGGACTCTGGCAGCTAGCTCGCGCTGCGCTCAGGCGCCCGCTTCGGGGGCCGGGGCGACC
>VGZD01000141.1 GCA_016872715.1 Planctomycetota bacterium | reverse complement strand
GTCGATCAGCAACTCGGTCTCCGGCCGCGGCACGAGCACGGCGGAAGCCACGCGGAAGGAACGGCCGTAGAACTCGCGCGTTCCGGTGATGTAGGCGACCGGCTCGTGCTTGCCGCGACGCACGAGCGCGTCGCGCGCGCGAGCGACCTCGGCCTCGACGACCGGCTGGTCGAGGCGCAGGAAAAGCTGCAGCCGCGAGAGCCCGAGCGAGTGCGCGACGAGCAGCTCGGCCTCGAGCCGCGGCTCGGCCGTGCCCTTGCGCAGGAGGAACTCCCGCGCGCGCGCGAGCATCTCGCCCGCGGTGCGCGGAGCCTCTTGGGTCACGGCCGTCGCGCCTACTGGCCGCGCTTGGCGCGCCGCTCGGCCATGCGCGCCTCGGAGGCCGCGCGCTTCTTGGCCTCGCCGTGAGCCTTGGCTTCCTTGATCGACACGAACATCGTCTTGCCCGCGAAGCCGCCCGCGCCCGCGACGGCGAGCGAGCCGAGGACCGCGAGAGCCTTGACGAGGACGGGCTTATCGAGCCCGATCACGACGAAGATGTTGACCAGCGCCGCGAGGCCGAACATCGGAATGATCAGCGCCCACGTCGGGTTGAACTTGCCGCCGAGCGAGTAGCCGTGGACCTGCGTCCAAGCGAGCGCGGCCACGGCCAGCGCCGAGACCTCGATCATGCCTTGCCACTCCTTCGAAATCTGCGTCAGGCCGATGCCCGTGAGCAGCAGCACGTAGGACAGGATCGGGAGCGCGAGCTTGTTCGCCTTGCCGATGCCGTCGAGCGGCGTGCGCTTGCCGTGGGCATGTTCGACGCCGCAGTAGGCCGCCCAGCCGCCGATCAGGATCACGACCTTCGCGATCAGGCGCCACAGGTCGAAGCCTTCGGGCACGAGCCAAGGCAGCAGGGCCGCGATGCCGAGCACCAGCGCGGCCTGTTGGAGCATCAGCGGCGCCGTCTCGATCTCGCCCGGTCCGCGGGCCTTGGTCGGCGCGCCGACCGCGACCTCCGTCAGCGGCAGATCGGGGAGCGGCTCGAGTTCCTGAAAGTCGGGCTCGTTGGCGTTGGACATCGGGGGCTGGCGATCGGGGAGTTGGGGAGGGTGGGGAGCGCGCCTGCGAGCAGGCAACGCACGGCGGAGGGGGCGGTTCGGGGGAAAGAAAAGCGCGCGTGGGGGCGGAGCTCCGCGGGGCTGGGGAGGTTCGCGCGCGGCGGGACCGCCCCGCGGGCTAGTCCCCCACCACGACGCGGTTGCACTCTCCTAGAGGCTGCGGATGCGCTCCTCGCGGTCGACGGCGATCATGGCGTCGACGAGGGGTTGGAGCTTACCCGCGAGCACCTGCTCGAGGGAGTAGTTCTCGTTGGCGCGGTGGTCCGTGACCCGGTTCTGGGGGAAGTTGTAGGTCCGAATGCGCGCGTTGCGGTCGCCGGTGCCGACCTGCGTCTTGCGCAGGGCCGCGCGCTCGGCGTCCTTGCGGGCGCGCTCGGCCTCGAACAGGCGCGAGCGCAGCACCCGCATCGCCCGCGCGCGGTTCTTGTGCTGGCTCTTCTCGTCCATGCACACCACCATCGTGCCGGTCGGCAGGTGCGTGATGCGCACCGCCGACTCGGTCTTGTTGACGTGCTGACCACCGGCGCCGCCGGCGCGCATGGTGTCGATGCGCAGATCCTGCGGGTTGATGTCGATGTCGACCTCCTCGGCCTCGGGGAGCACCGCCACCGTCGCGGCCGAGGTGTGGATGCGGCCTTGGGCCTCGGTGGTCGGCACGCGCTGCACGCGGTGGCCGCCCGACTCGAAGCGCAGACAGCGCCACGCCCCCTCGCCCTCGACCGAGAACACGATCTCCTTGAATCCGCCGACGTCCGAGCGCGCCACGTCGAACACTTCGTGCTTCCAGCCCTGCGCGTCGAAGTAGTGCTCGTAGAGCCGATACAGATCCGCCGCGAACAAGCTGGCCTCGTCGCCGCCCGTTCCAGCGCGGATTTCCATGATCACCTTGCGGCGTTCATCGTCGTCCTCGGCGATCAGCGCGTTGACCACTTGCTCGTCGATGCGCCGCAGCTCCGACTCGATCAACGCCAGCTCTTCCTTCGCCAGCGCGGCCATTTCGCCGTCGGCGAGCAGGGCCTCCGCGTCCGTGCGGCGCCGCTCGAGCGCCTCGATCTCCAACAGCAACTCGACGCGCTTCTCGAGCGCTCCGCGCTCCTTCAGAATGGCGGGGATCTTCTTGCCATCGACGGCGCCACCCTCGGAAGAGAGCACCGCCGTCAGCTCGTCATAGCGAGCCTTGGCCTCGCGCAGCTTGGCGAGGAGCGCGTCGGCAAGGGCCATGTCTCAGGCCGCCTCCCACAATGAGCGCAACCCAAACGCCGCGGGCGCCGCGTCCGCCGCTCGCGCGGCCGACGAGCGCGCGCTCACGCCTGCGGCTTCGCCGCGGCCTTGTTGCCGTAGCGGCGGTTGAACGAGTCGATGCGACCGGCGGCGTCGACGAACTTCTGCTTGCCCGAGTAGAACGGGTGGCAGACCGAGCAGATTTCGATGCGCAGTTCCTTGACCGTGGCGCGGGTGACGAAGTTGTTGCCGCAACCGCAGTGGACCTTGCAATCGAAGTACTTGGGGTGGATGGAGCTCTTCATGGCAGAGGGGGCGCCGGGCGTGGTCGGCGCGAGCCGCGAACGGAAGGATCGAAGGGCGAAGAGGATAGCGTCAGGGCCCGTCAGGGGGCAAGGGCGGCCCCAGCCCGCGCCAGCAGGGCCTTCGCGAGGGCCACCGGCAGCCCGACGACGTTGTCGAAACCGCCGCCCTCGAGCCCCTCGACGAAACGGTCGGCGCTCTCCTGAATGGCGTAGCCGCCCGCCTTGTCGCGCCATTCCCCCGAGGCCACGTAGGCCTCCCGCTCCGCGGGAGTGATCGGCCGCATGCTCACCACGGTGCGCTCGAACGCGCTCCAGCGCGCGAGATCGCTCGTGCGCACCACGCACACGCCCGTGACCACCTCGTGGCGCGTGCCCGACAAGCGCGCGAGCATCTGCGCGGCCTCGCGCTCGTCGTGCGGCTTGCCGAGCAGTTGAGTGCGCCCGTCGCGCTCGAGCGCCACGATCGTGTCGGCGCCGAGCACGGCCCACGCCTCCCCGCGCGCCGCTCGCGCGCCCGCGGCGGCGAGCGCCTTGCGCGTGGCGAGCTCGACCGCCGCCCGCGCCGGATCCGAGAACTCGTCCAAGTTCTCGTCGACGGGCACGGGCCCCACCGTGAACTCGAGCCCCGCTGCGGCGAGCAACTCTCGCCGCCGCGGCGAGGCCGACGCGAGCAAGATGCGCAGTTCGCCCATCGGAGTTCCTTCCTTCCGGCCGCGACTCGGCACCCGCGCGCCAAGGCGCGCGCGCGGGAGCCCAGAGCTACTTCTGCTTGGCCTTCTTCTTCGCGGCCTCGGCCTTGCGCTTGGCGGCTTCGGCCTTCTTTTCCGCGACCTTTTTGGCGGCCTCGGCTTTCTTTTCCGCGGCACGCTTGGCGGCTTCGGCCTTCTTCTCCGTCGCACGCTTGACGGCCTCGGCTTTCTTTTCCGCGGCACGCTTGGCGGCCTCGGCCTTCTTCTCCGCCGCGCGCTTGGCGGCTTCGGCCTTCTTCTCCGCGGCGCGCTTGGCGGCTTCGGCCTTCTTTTCCGCCGCGCGCTTGGCGGCCTCGGCCTTCTTCTCCGCGGCGCGCTTGGCGGCTTCGGCCTTCTTCTCCGCCGCGCGCTTCTCGGCCGCCTTCTTCGCCTCCGCGACGCGCTTCTCGGCCGCCTTCTTGGCCTCGGCCTTCTTGCGCTCGGCGTCCTTGCGACGCAGCTCTTCCTGCTTCTTGCGCTCCGCGATGGCCGCGAGCTTCTTCTGCTCGAGCTCCTTTTGCTTGCGCACGCGCTCGGCTTCCGCCTTGGCCTTGGCGTCCGCGGCGGCCTTGAGCTTGGCGGCCTTGGCGGCTGCCTCGGCCTTCTTGCGCAGAACGATCTTCGCCAGCCGCGCGGCCTCCCGGGCGCGCTTGTCGGCCTCGATCGCCTCGCGCTTCTTGCGCCGCTCTTCTTCCTTCCTGCGCTTCTCGTCCTCCTTCTTCTGGAGGATCGCGAGCCGCGCGGCCTCGCGCGCCCGCTGCTGCTCGAGCCGCTCCTGCGCGATCTTCCAGTCACGGAAGGCCTTCTTCCCGTGCTTGCAGTCGTCGACGAGCACGCACTGGTGGCACAGCGGCTTGCGCGCATCGCACCAGCGCGAGGCGACCTCGCCAAAGCGCACGGCGAATTCGAGCTCCTTGCCCTCCGGCACGATCGGCTCGATCGCCGCGCGCGCCTTCTTGGGACTCGCGGTGCGCGCCACGAGCCCGACGCGATCGAGCACGCGCATCAGCGCCGGCGTCACCGGCAGCTCGCCCTTCGAAGCGAGCCACAGCAGGTAGTGCGCCGTGCCCATGCCGATGAACGGCAAGATCGACACGAAGCGCTGGGCGCCCTGCGCGTCATCGCGCAGGAACTCCAGCTCCATCCCGTGGCTGCGCTGAAAGACCTCCTGCAGGTACTCGCGCGTCTGCGCGGCGGCGAGCATGCCCTTGGAGCCGAGCTCGAGGTGACCGTTGATTTCCTGCGCCTGACAGATGCGCAGCTCGTTCCAGTCCTTGTAGGCGTTGCGCAGCCGCACCACCGTGTCCTTGGCCTGCGTGGGCGTCAGTCTGCGGAGCAGGATGGCGTACAAGCCCTGCTCGAGCAGGTTCGCCTCGTCGAGCGCATCCGGGAGCGGATGCTCGGGCTGGATCTTGGCGAGGAGCTTGTTGGTCAGGTCGGTCTTCTTGGACACGCGAAGGCTCGAGATCGTGGGACGACGTGGAAAGCACTGCCAAGGCGATGGCGGCCTCTCGCACGCGGCGAGGGACCCCCGAAACAACGACGCGCGCGGCACCGTGGCCCCGCGCGCGATCCATGGGCGCACGCGCGCGAGCGAGCGCGCGCGCGGAACGCAGAGCGGTCTTAGCCCTTCTTCTTCTCGGCCGCAGGCTTGGGCTTGCGGCGGTGCGCCGGGCGAGCAGCCTTGGCGGCGGCGCGCGCCGACTTGGCGGCCGTGCGACGCGCCTTGGTGGCGGTCTTCTTATTGCGGCCGTCGCGGTCGCGGGCCACGTTGGCCTTGACGCCCTCGATCACCTTCAACTGGCGCAGCAGCGAGGCGACGGTGTCGGAGACGATCGCGCCTTCCTTCATCCAATGCTTGGTGCGCTCCGCGTCGACTTGCAGACGCTTCTCCGGCGTCGCGGCGCGCGGGTCGTAGTAGCCGAGGTTCTCCAGCGAGGCACCGTCGCGGGCGCTGCGGGTCTCGGTGACGTGGATGCGGAAGGAGGGAAGGTTCTTGCGACCTTCGCGCTTGAGGCGGATGGAGACGGACATGCGGGTGCTTGGTTTTCGTGCAGGACCGGGAGCAGTCCCGGCCGGTTTTCGAAGGGCGCAGAGTGTAGGTAGCGGCACGCGGCAGGGCAAGCACCCACGCGCGCGGGGCCGCGGCTAGCGGCGCTTCTTGCGCTTGTCCTTCTTGCGCTTGGAGCCCGACTGGCGCGTGGGCGACGACCCCATGGGGCGGCCGGGCAAGCCCATGCCGCCCATGCCACCCATGCCGCCCATGCCACCCATGCCACCTAGCCCCGGCGGCAGGCCCGCACCGGCCTTGCCACCGCCCCCCCCGAACAACCCGCCCAAGCCACCGAGGCCACCGAGCCCGCCCAAGCCCCCCAGTCCCCCGCCGAACAGTCCCGCGCCGTCGCCCTTGGACGCGAGCTCGCCCGTGGGCGACATCGAGCGCAGGGACTCCTGCTTGGCCTTCGCGCCGAGCTTGGCGCCGAGCCCGAGGCGATTCATCTCCTTCATCATGCGCTTCATGGCCTGATGGCTTTTCAGGAGCTCGCCCACCGCGTTCGGATCCTGCCCGGCGCCGCGCGCGATGCGACGGCGGCGCGACATGTCGATCAGCTCGGGCCGCAGCCGCTCGCGGCGCGTCATCGAAGTGAACAGCGCCTCCATGCGCGCGAAGCGCTTGTCGTCGACGAGCTTGTCGAGGTCGCCCAGCTGCCCCATGCCCGGCATCATCGAGAGCACCTTCTTCAAGGGTCCCAGACGCTTGATCATGCGCAATTGCTCGAGCATGTCCTCGAGCGTGAAGTCGCCCATGACCAGCTTCTCGAACGAGGCCTGCGCCTCCTGCTCGGAGATCTTCGAGGCCGCGGTCTCGACGAGGCCGACCACGTCGCCCATGCCGAGGATGCGGCCCGCCATGCGGCGCGCGTGGAACGTGTCGAGGTCGTCGAGCTTCTCGCCGATGCCGACGAACAGGATCGGACGGCCGACGATCGACTGGATCGAGAGCGCCGCGCCGCCGCGCGCGTCGCCGTCGAGCTTGGTCAGCACCACGCCCGTGAGCGCGAGCTTGTCGTGGAAGGCCTTGGCCGACTTGACCGCGTCCTGACCGGTCATCGCGTCGACCACCAGCAGTTGGTTGTGCGGCGCGGTGCGCGCGGCGACCTCGGCCACCTCGCTCATCATCTCCTCGTCGACGTGCAGGCGACCGGCCGTGTCGAGGATCACGAGGTCGTGGCCGTTGGCGCGCGCGAACTCGACGCCCTGCGCGCACACCTCCGGCGCGCTCGCCCCCGCGACATGAAACACCGGCACGCCGAGCTTGTGCCCGAGGATCTTGAGCTGGTCGACGGCCGCGGGACGCTTGACGTCGGCCGCGACGAGCAGCGGACGGCGCTGGAACTTCTCCTTTTGGAGCTTGGCGAGCTTGGCGCAGGTGGTGGTCTTGCCGGCGCCCTGCAGGCCCGCCATCAGGATCACCGTCGGGCCGCTCTTCGCAACCGCGAGCGCGCTCTCCTCGGGCCCGAGCAGCGCCACGAGCTCCTCGTGGCAGGCGTGGATGAACTGCTGCGACGCTTCGACGCCCTTGAGCACCTTGTCGCCGACGACGCGCGCGCGCACGCGCTCGGTGAAGTCGCGCGCCAAATGAAACTGCACGTCGGCCTCGAGCAGCGCCGCGCGCACCGCGCGCAGTCCTTCCTCGATGTTCTCGGGCGAGAGCTCGGCGCTCCCCTTCAGGAAGGAGAAGGCCCCGGTCAGTCGTTGCGTCAGCGTCTCGAACATGGCGTGCGTTCCAAGGTGGAAGGGGCGGAGATTATGCCGCGCGGGCGGCTCCGCTGTCGCCCTCGAGCCGCGGGAGAGCGCAGCGCCTGCGCGCCCGCGGGCGGGCCCTCGAACGCGCGGGACGACTCAGGCGGACGGGAGGACCGGCTCGACGCCGATGCGCTTCCAGTACGCGTAGCCCGTGGCAATGTAGAGGATCATCGCCGCGGCCGGCACCGTGGCGATCACGCCGACGCAGCACAAGAGCAGTCCCGCGATGTAGGCCACGATCGCGAGCACCGCGAAGAGCAAGAAAAACAGCACGAATGGCCACACCTGCCCGCTCGTCATGCGCCACGACTCCGACAGGGCATCGAAGGCCCCCACGCGGCGCTCCGCGATGGCGCAATTGGCGAGGCAGACGCGCGTGGCGAGGTAGAGCGCGATCGGAGTGGACACGAGCGCGCCCGCCCCCGCGGCGAGCAGGGCATCGAGGCCCGGATCGGGCCACTGCTCCCACACCAATTCGATCGCCGGCAAGAAACACACGCCGAAGATCAGCAGGCTGCCGAAGATGTACATGCACTGCACGGCAATCGCGGCGAGCAGGCCCTCGCCGCGGAAGATCACGGAGAGCTCGGGGCGCTCGCCGCTCGCCAGCGCGAGGCCGTAGCGCGCCTGCCCGAGCGCCATCCACGCGGCGAGCGGGATGTTGAGCAGGACGCTGA
>VGZD01000140.1 GCA_016872715.1 Planctomycetota bacterium | reverse complement strand
TTCTCGAAGACCGTCGCGGGCTGGTTCAAGTAGACCGCCCGCTCGTTCCCCTCGCCGCTGGGCGTCCCCGTTCGGCGGCGCGCGGCGGCGCTCGCTCGCGCGCCCTGCGCTCCCGGCCACCGGCTCGGGGACGCGGGGCGCGGTTTTTTTTGCGCTCGACACAGGCTTCGAAATTGCATTTGAGGCCGCTAGTCTGCGACTCGCCTTGGCCCGCGTCCGCGCGGGCCGCGCGATCCGCACGCGCCCCGCACTTCGCTCCTTTTCGCGTGCCCGACCTCGGGCAGGGAGCGACGACGGTGGCGCGCCGCGCATCGCCGCGAACGGGATCACCACGCCGATGAAGCTCACCTCTGTCACCTCGTTCCAGTCGAGCGCGCTGTTCGCCACCGCGCTCCTGTCGCTCGCTTCGTGCGTCGCGCAGGAGCGCTACGACGACACGCAGCTCTCCGCCAAGCACTACCAGTCCAAGACGATCGAAGCGGAACGCCGCATCTCGGATCTCGAGGACGAGAACCGCCGCCTGCGCGCGCAGCTCGACGCCAGCGAGAAGAGCCTCGCTGAGGCCGGCTTCTCCGCCGAGGCCGTCGACGAGCGCCTCCAGAACCTGCGCAAGATTCTGGCCGAGATCGGCGGCAACCCCGGCGACGTCACCAAGTTCGCCGTCGATGGCGGCTACGTCTACCGCATGAAGGACTCGATCGTGTTCGGTCTGGGCTCGGCCGAAGTTTCCGAGGACGGCAAGCGCGTCCTCGGCGAGATCTGCGAGGACATCAAGAGCCGCCCCTACGGCAAGATCTACGTGCGCGGCCACACGGACTCGACGCCGATCGCCAAGCCTGAGACCAAGGCCAAGTATCCGCACGGCAACCTGCAGCTGTCCGCGGAGCGCGCCGTCTCGGTGGCGTCGTTCCTCGGCGGCAACGGCAAGCTCGAGGAGCAGGGCGTGGTCGTGATGGGCTTCGGCTCGTCGGACCCGGTCGTGCCCAACGACAGCGCCGAGAACAAGCAGAAGAACCGTCGCGTCGATATCTTCGTGGCCGATGCGAACAACGTCGGCACGGACACCAAGCAGTAGTCGCGAGCGACCGCGCGAGCACGGAGCAGCGCGAGCCATCCGGCTCGCGCTGCTCCTCGCGCTTTCGGCCCCCTCGTGCGGTGAGGCGCGCGAGGACGGGCCGACGCTCGACCGGCTCGAGCGCCTCGCCTTCGTTCCAGCGGGCCAACTCTCGCTGTCGCTGACCGGACGCGGCGTGGTCACGATCGACGTGCGCGAGCCGCTGCTCGTCGATTCCTTCGAGGTCACGCGCGCGGAGTGGCTCGGGTACCAGCGCTCGCTCGGATCCGCGGTCGCGCCCGAGCTCCTCGCGCACACCGCCGAATGGAGCGCGGATTCCGGCGAGTGGCCGGCCTGCTTCATGACACAGCCCGAAGCCGAGGCGTTCGCGAGCGCGGTCGGCATGCGGCTGCCGCGCGCGGGCGAGTGGATCTTCATCGCTTGCGGTCCGCAGGCCTTGCCGTTTCCGTGGGGAGCGACGGCGCAGCGCAGCGTGGCGAACACGCTCGAGCTCGGGCTCGCTCGCGCGGTCGCGGTCGGCACCTTCGAGGCGGGGCGCTCGCCGCAGCGCGTGTACGACCTGCTCGGCAACGTGGCGGAGTGGAGCGCGGATCTCGCGCCCGAACGCGATCTGCTCGCGGGAGACGAGCGCGTCTCGGTGCTCGGAGGCAGCTATCACAACCGCGCGCGCGCCGTGATCGATCCGCGGCTCATCGAAGGACAGAGCGAGCTCTTCGCGCGCGCGCTCTCGCGCGAGAGTCGCGCCGACGACGTCGGCCTGCGCTGCGTGGCGAACGCCGCGGAGTACTTGGTCGCGCGGTTGCCGCGGGAGCGGCCCGAGCGCGCGTTGGCGCGGCGCTACGAGGCGCTCGGCCATCGCTGGGGCGTCCCTGCGCGCGGGCTGCTCGAGGAGCTATCGCGGCGAGCGGATGCGTCGCCGGCGCTGGAGTTCCTGCTGGCGGGAGCTTCGCGGTGAGCGGCGAGGGCGAGTACGCGGCACCGCGGCGCGCGCGTTGGAGCGAGATCAAGGCCGCCCTCGAGGCGGCGGGCTTCGAGCCCTCGCGCGCGCTCGGTCAGAACTTCCTCGTCGACGAGAACATGCTGCGCGCGATCGTGCGCGAGGCGCGCGTCGAAGCGGGCGACTTCGTGCTCGAGATCGGGCCGGGCGCCGGCGTGCTCACGGCCCAGCTCCTCGCCGCCGGTGCGCGCGTGCTCGCGGTCGAGATCGACGAACGCCTCGCGGAGTTCGCGCGCGAGTTCCTGGGCGCCGAACGCGTGCAGTGGATCGTGCGCGACGCGCTCGAGGGCAAGCACGCGCTCGCGCCAGAGCTGCTCTCGGCGCTGCCCGCGCGGGGCGACTGGAAGCTCGTGTCGAACCTGCCGTACTCGGCGGGCACGCCGATTCTGGCCGCCCTCGCGCGCCTGGAGAACCCGCCGCGCAGTGCGACCGTGTTGCTGCAGAAGGATCTGGCCCTGCGGCTGGCGGCGCAGCCGGGCTCCAAGACCTACGGCGCGATCAGCGCGCGCCTGCAAGCGGTGTACGAAATCGAGCACCGCCGCGACCTCGGGCCGCAGTTGTTCTGGCCTCGACCGCAGGTCGACAGCGCGCTCCTGCGGCTCGAGCTGCGAGCGAGTCGGCCGAGCGCCGCGGAACTCGCGGCCCTCGACCCGCTGCTCGACACGCTCTTTTCCCAGCGCCGCAAGACGATCCGCAACCGCCTCGCCGAGTTCCTCGGCGATGGCGCCGCCGCCGAGGCGGCCTGCGCTCGGCTCGGGCTCGATCCGCTGTTGCGGCCCGAGGACGTGGGGCACGGGCCGTGGCTCGAGTTTCTGCGCCATGGGGCGCAAAACCCGTAACTTTTTTGCTTGTCAGGGGGAGGCGGGGGGGCTATACGTTCCCGCTTCGGATTTCGGGATCCGGCTGACTCCACGCTTCGCCGTCCGGCATCGACCGGCGCCGACCTTCGCAGCCGCTGTTCATCCCATCCGAGCCCGCGCATCTGGTTGCTTCGACTCCTGATGGTTGTTTCGACCCCTGATGGTTGTCTCGACCCGCGATGGTTGTCTCGACCCCTGATGGCTTTTTCGAGCCGCGGTGGTTGTTTCGAGCCGCGGTGGTTGTTTCGACCCGCGGTGGTTGTTTCGAGCCCCAGTGGTTGTTTGTGCCACGCCTGACTGTCCCCATGCGAAGCGTTGACTTGCCCGGCCCTGCCCGCTCGGCCCCCCGCGGCCTGATGGGGGCCTCCGTGGCGCTCGCGCGGCGGCAGATTCTGCCGCTCCGGCGAGGTGTTTTGGGCACTTGTGGACGCCGCGGCTCGACTTGCGACCCCGATCTCGCCCGTGCCGTCCGGGATTCCGACCCGCGGCCCGTGGCAGGGGTAGCATTCCCTAGCGGATCCCTCGGTGGCGTCCGGCCCACGGCTCCCACGGTCCTCCCGACCGGGCTTGGCGAGCGGCGCCGGAACGCCCCGCGGCGGCTCCGTGCCCAGTCTCGAACGACGACCCATCCAACGGCCACCCGTCCAACCGCCATCCATCTGCCTGGACCGGCCCGCCGGTCCTGATCCACCCCCCCTCACGCGGGCTGCCTCCGGCGGCCCGTGTCGCCCACCGTGTCGCTCACCGATTACGAGAACGCCAAGCAGGAGATCAAGCTCCGCAGCCCGATCGAGGAGGTCGTGCGCGAGCGCGTGCCCGAGCTCAAGCGGGCCGGCGCGCTGTGGCAGGCCTGCTGCCCGTTCCATCAGGAGAAGTCGCCCTCGTTCAAGGTCGATCCGCGGCGCGGGACCTGGCACTGCTACGGCGCCTGCGGCACCGGTGGGGACGTGATCGAGTTCATCAAGCGCCACGACAATGTGGACTTCGCCGACGCGCTCGCGACTCTGGCGGCGCGCTGCGGAGTGCGACTGCCCGAGCGGCGCGACGAGCAGCGTCGGCGCGAGGAATCCGAGCCGCGCTTGGAGGTGCTCGCGCGCGCCGAGCGCTTTTACGCGCAGTTCCTGCGGCGCCCCGCGGGCGCGGAGGCACTCGCCTACCTGCACAAGCGCGGGTTGCGCGACGAGACGCTCAACGCCTTTGGCATCGGCTTCTCGCCGAGCTCGGGGCGCGCGCTCGTCGATGCGACGTCGCGCGCCGACGTGCCGCTCGAGCGACTCGTCGAGCTCGGCCTCGCGCGCAGCAACGAGCGCGGTCCCTACGACTTCTTCCGCGGCCGCGTGATGTTCCCGGTGCGCGACGAGAAGGGACGCACGCTCGGCTTCGGCGCGCGACGGCTGTCCGACGACGAGGCGGCCGGCCCCAAGTACGTCAACACGCCGGAGACGCCGGTGTTCCACAAGGGCCATGTGTTCTACGCGCTCCACCACGCGCTCGAGCACGTGCGGCGCAGCGGCCAGCTAATTCTCGTCGAGGGCTACACCGACGTGATGGCCGCTCACCAAGCCGGCCTGCGAACGGTCGTCGCCGTGCTCGGCACCGCGACCACCGAGTACCACGCGGCACTCGTGCGGCGCTCGGGTGCTCGGCGCATCAGCCTGCTGTTCGATGGCGACGAAGCCGGTCGCAAGGCGACCGTGCGCGCGCTCGGCGGCCTCGTGTCGCTCGACGTCTCGATCGACGTGGTGCGCATTCCCGGCAACGAGGACCCGTGCGACGTGCTCGTGCGCGATGGCGTGGCTCCGATCGAAGCGGCGCTCGCGGCAGCGACGCCGTGGTTCGACTTCCTGCTCGCGTGGGTCCACACGTGCCAGGGGGAGGAGCGCTACAAGGCGCTCGACACCGTGCTCGCGCTGGTCGGGAAACTCGCGCGGCCGATCGCCCGCGACGACCACATGCAGCGTCTGGCGAGCGCGCTGCAGGTGCCGGTCGAGAGCGTGCGCGCGCAGTTCGAGAGCTTGCCCGAGCGCCGCGCGGCGGCCATGCGCGCGCAGCGCGAGCAGCAGGCCCGTGCCCAACTCTCGCGCGCGGATGGTGCGTCGAACGCCGATGCGAACGCCGAAGCGAGCGCGATGGTCGCCTCGCCTCTGGCCGCGAAGCCGAGCGCCAACGAGGTGCGGCTGGCGAAGGCCCTGCGCGGCCTCGCCGCGGCCGCGCTGCTCGAGCCGACGCTGGCGAAGGACTGCCACGCCTACGTCGAGTGGGCTGCCGACCCGGAGCTGCGGCGCATCCTCGAAGTGCTCGCCGAACTGCACGCCCGCACGCTCGGAACGTTTGCGCTCGAGGACGTGTTCCACGCGCTCGGAGAGCACTCCGCGCGCAGCCAAGTCTCGACGCTCGTAGCCCACGGCTCGAACGCCGACAGCGCCCAAGCGCTCTTCAACGAGGAGAGCGAGACCATCTACGCGACGTGCCTGCGCATCCAGCAGGAACAAATCCTGCGCGATCTCAACGCGGGAATCGCGGTCCCCAGAGAACAACTGCTCGAACTCGAGCAACAGCTCCGCAGCAGCTTCAACCGAGGCAACCATGTCTGAAAAGCCGGAAGACACGACCAAGCTCCTGATCGAAGAAGGCCGCAAGAAGGGCTACCTGACCTTCTCGGAGATGAACCGTCTCCTCGAAGACCAGTTCGTGCCCCCCGAGAAGATGGACGCGCTGTTCGTTCAGCTCGAGGACCACGGCATCGAGATCCTCGATGACGCGGAGACGCCGTCGGCCACCGACGCGCTCGGCGGCGAAGACGAGGATCCGGGTCTCAAGGAGGAGGAGGCCGTCGACTCCGGTGACGATGACGGCGTGCCCGAGTCCGTGTTCCCCAAGGGCATGATCACCGAGAAGATTGACGATCCGGTGCGCATGTACCTGACGCAGATGGGCGAAATCCCGCTGCTCACGCGCGATCAGGAGATCTTCCTCGCCAAGACGATCGAGATCACGCGCAAGCGCTTCCGCAAGAAGAGCGTCGGCTCCGGTCTGTGCATGGACTCCGGCCTGCGGACGCTCGAGCAGGTGCAGCGCGGCGAGCTCGCCTTCGATCGCACGCTCAAGGTCAACCCCAACCCCAAGCCGGACGACGATCCCAAGATCGTCGAGACCCTGGGCAAGAACTTCCTCGCGCGGCGTCTGCCGGTGAACATCGTCACCATCAAGGAGCTGCTCGGTCGCCTCAAGGCCGAGTACGCGCCGCTGCTCGATCCCAAGACCACGCGCAAGGAGCGCTCGGAGGCTCAAAAGCGCGTGCAGGAGCTGCGCCGCAAGCTGGTGATCCTGATCGAGGAGTGCCATCTGCAGGTCAAGAAGTTCAAGCCCTACATGGACGCCATGGAGGCGCACCATCGCGAGATGCGCGCGATCGATCGCAAGCTCGCGGCGGCCAAGGCCGCCAAGAAGCTCGACCTCGTGAAGGAGCTCTCGACGCGCCTCGTCGAACTCGAAGCACAGGCGCTCGAGCCCGCCGATCGGCTCAAGCGCCGCGTCGAGCAGTCGCGCCTGCACTACCTCGAATACGAGGACGCCAAGCGCAAGCTCTCAAGCGGCAACCTGCGTCTGGTGGTCTCGATCGCGAAGAAGTACCGCAATCGCGGACTCTCCTTCCTCGACCTGATCCAAGAAGGCAACACCGGACTGATGAAGGCCGTGGAGAAGTACGAGTACCGCCGCGGCTACAAGTTCTCGACCTACGCCACGTGGTGGATCCGTCAGGCCATCACGCGCTCGATCGCCGATCAGGCGCGCACGATTCGCATCCCGGTCCACATGATCGAGACCATGTCGAAGCTGCGCAACGTGACCAAGAAGCTCGTGCAGCAGAAGGGTCGCGAACCCTCGGTGGAGGAAGTGGCGGAGGCCACGGGCATCTCGGTCGACGAAGCCAAGCGGGTGATCAAGATCAGCAAGCACCCGATCTCGCTCGACCGTCCGATCGGCGAGTCCGACGACAGCTACTTCGGCGACTTCATCGAGGACGAGACGGCCGAGAGCCCGGTGATGGCCGCCGGTCACGAGATGCTGAAGGAGCGCATCGACGAGGTGCTGCAGACGCTGACGTTCCGCGAGCGCGAGATCGTCAAGCTGCGCTACGGCATCGGCGACGGCTACACCTACACGCTCGAGGAAGTCGGCCGCATCTTCCGCGTGACGCGCGAGCGCGTGCGCCAGATCGAGGCCAAGGCGGTGCGCAAGCTGCGCCACCCGGTTCGCGCGCGCCAGCTCGCGAGCTTCCTCGATGGGGTCACGATCCCCGACGAGAACGAGTCGATCTCGCCCCTGCCTTGAGCGCCTGCGGGCACCCCCGCCCGCGAAAGTTCGCCCCGGGAAAGTTTGCAAGGGGGAACTCGCACGAGGGGCCCCGAGCATATTGCCGCGGTCCAGCGGCCGCCCTGCGGCCGTCCTGCGCATGTCGCGGGGCGGCCGCAGCGGCGCTCGCGGTCGGTCGGCGAGGTCGATCCTTCAAGCCGAGTGGAGCAGCCGCTAGACTGCTCGCGCCGCTAGGCTCCAAGGAATCCATGCAGGAAACGATTCAGGCTCTGCTCGCCCTCCAGGAACTCGACTCCGACATCTATCGCGTCAAGGACGAGTTGCGGCGACTGCCGGCCGAGCGTGCCTCCCGCCGGGCGCAGATCGATGCGCTCGTCACGCGCAAGGACGAGACCCACAAGCGCTCGCTGGAGCTCAAGGTCAAGGTCAAGGAGCTCGAGGACATCGCCACCACCTCGCGGCAGCGCATCCGCAAGGTCGAGAACGAGATGGCGCACTCGCGCGCCGATGTCGCGCTGCACGCGGCCTACGCGCACCAGATCAAGTCGCTCAAGAAGGACATCTCGCTGTCCGACGAGGAAGCGCTGACGCACATGACCGAGATCGAGACGCTCGACGCCGCGGTCAAGCGGCTGCAGGGCGAGATCGACGCGGCCGAGGTCGTGTTCGC
>VGZD01000139.1 GCA_016872715.1 Planctomycetota bacterium | reverse complement strand
TCGCCTCGGCCGAGGACGAGATTCGCGAGGGGCTCGCGCTCGCCGGGCCGACCGCGGACCTGACGCGCGCGCGCGGCGTGCTCGCGCTGGCGCGCGAGGGCGGGGCGGCGAAGGGACTCGAGCACCTGCTCGCGGCGCTCGACCTCGTGCCGACGCTGGAATTCACGGCGCGCGCGCTGTCGCAGGCGCACCTGTTGCTCGGGAACGCGGCGCTCGCGGCCGAGCGATCGATCGAGGCCGCTGGCCATGCCAAGGCCGCGCTGCTCGCGTTGCCCGACGAGCCCGAGGCGCTGCGGCTGTTGGCCGACGCCCTCTCCGCGGCGGGCGACTTCGAGGCCGCGCTCGGGCACTACGAGCGCTTGCTCGCGCGCGGCGTCGAGTTGCGCGTGGCGCTGCTCACGCTCTACACGCGCGCGGCGACGGCCGACTTGCTCGCGGGGCGCAAGGAACAGGCGCTCGAACGCTGGCTGCGCGCGCGCGAGCTCGGCGCGAGCACGGCCGAGCTCGGCTTCGGCGCCAACGCGCTCGCCAAGGCGGCCAACGATGCGATCGACGCCGCGGTCGACGCGGCGGCGCGCCGCGATCTGCCGGCGGCGCGCACGGCGCTCGAGCGCGCGCTGCGCCTGCAGCCGGGCTCGATCGAGGCGCTCTACATGCTCGGCGTCGTGCGCTACCAGTCGCAGGACCTCGAGGGCGCGGCGGAAAGTTGGAGACGCGCGCTCGATCTCGCGCTCGACAGCGGCGAGGCCGCGCCGGAGCCCGTGCACTTGCACTTGGCGCGCCTGCACGTGCAGCGCACCGAGCGCGAGCTCGCGCGCGACGTGCTCGTGTCCTACTTGACGCAGTGGCCCGAAGGCGAGTTCGCGGCCGCGACGCGCGAGTTGCTCGCCCAAATCGACGGCTGAGCGCGCGCGAGCGACGCCGCGCGGATCAGCGCCGCACGGATCAGCGGCGGACTTCGACGAGCGGCTCGCGACCGCCGAGCTCGCGATAGCGCGCGTAGCGTTGCGCCGCGGCCGACTCGTCTCCGAGGTCGGCGAGCGTGCGGGCGAGGGCGAGCAGCGCGGGCAGGGCCGCGGCTTCGCAGCCGCGCGGGCCGTCGACGAGGCGCTCGAAGTCGGCGCGCGCCTCGGCGAGTCGACCCTCGAGGCGGTGGATCGTGGCGCGATTGTTGAGCGCGAGCAGGTGCGTCGGTTCCCACTCGAGCGCCTTGGAGTAACTCGCGAGCGCGCCTTCGAGGTCGCGCTCGAAGCGCTGCGCCTCGCCGAGCAGGAACCAACCCGGCGCGCAGTCGAGGTGGCGTTCGAGCAACGCGCGCAGCTCGGTGCGCGCGCGTCGCGTGTCGCCTGCCTGCAGCCACAGCTGCGCGAGGCCCAGACGCGGCAGGCGCTCGTCGGGCTTTTCGAGCACTTGGCGAGCGCGGACGTTCCACAGCGCGTGCCAGCGCGAGAGTTCTTCGGCGCGCCGCACGCAGGCCTGTGCCGTCGCGCCGTCGCCGCGCGCGAGCGCCGCTTGGGCCAAGAGGTGCAGGGCCGAGCAGGTCTCGCGGTCGCGCGGCGCGAGCTCGACGAACTTGCTCAAGAAGGGCGCGCCGCGCTCGGGCTCGCCCGAGCGAAACCACGCGCGTCCGACCAGCAACCAGCTCGCGGGCCGATCGGCGAAGCGCGGCACGGGCGCTCGGGGCTCGTCGAGCAGCGCGCCGAGCGCGCGAGCGAGTTGGTCGGACTCGACGAGCAGGCGCGCGCGCTCGAGTTCGAGGTCGGCGCGCGTCGCGGGGTCGACGTCGCGGCGCTCGAGTCGACTCCACGCGCTCTCGAACGCGGGCTCGTGCGTCGCGAACACGGCGCGCGACCACAGGGCGAGCGCGGCGCCGTCGCGGCCCAGCGGCGCGCCGGGCAACACTTGGGGTTCGAGCTCCGCGAGCACGGCGCGCGGCAGGTCGAGGGCGAGCAACTCGCTCCAACGCTGCTTGCGCGCGGCGAGCTCAGCGTCCTGCGGCGCGAGGGCCGCGAGCAGCGCGAGGAGCGGTGCGAGCGCGAGCTTCATCGCAGCGGCTCGTCTCGGACGATGCCGCGCCCCTCGCGCACCGTGAGGCGGCGACCCGCCTCGCCCGCGCCGAGCTCTTCGACGCGACCCGAGGGCCAGCGGATCGTCAGGCGCGCATATCCGCGCGCGGGGCCGAGTCCGAAGTAGAGCTCGCTCGCCGACGCCGACTGAAAGCCCACCGTCGTCGCAACCGTGCGCAGCAGCACTCGCGCATCGGCTCCCTCGGGCACGAGCTCGACGCGCGCGCCGGTTGCGTCCGCGCTCGTGCGCGCCGTTGCGCCGTCCGCGAGTCGCTCGCTCGCGCGAGGTCCCTCGCAGCGCACCACGAGCCGGTGGCCACTCCCAAAGCGGTTCATGCCGAGCGCGGCGGGCGCGTCGATGCGCGCGATCACTAGATCCGGTGCGCCGTCGCCATCGAGATCGCCGAGCGCCGAGCCGCGCGATCCCGAGGGCGAGGCGAGCACCGAGCGCGCGTCGGTGGGTTGCACGCGTGCGAGGCGGCGCTCGTCGCCGCGCGCGGAGAGCCGCCAGAGCGTGTCCGGCTGCAGGTAGCGCGTGCCGGTGTCGACGAGGTCGGCCTGCGGATACACATGTCCGTTGGCCGTGAAGAGCTCGAGCTCGCCGTCGGCATCGAAGTCCTCGAGGTGCACGCTCCACGACAAGAGCGGCGCGCTCTCGCGCTGCAATCCGAAGCGGAACGTCTCGTTCGAAAAGCCGCGCGCGTGGCCGAAGTACACCGCCGTGGGCTCGCCGGAGAAATTCGTCAGCGCGAAGTCGAGATCTCCGTCGCGATCGATGTCGCCGAACGCCACGCCCATGCCGGCTTCGCCGCGTCCGTCCATGGAGAGCGCCACGCCCGCCGAGTAGGCGACGTCCGTGAACACGCCCTGACCGTCGTTTTGGAGCAGCAGGTTCGCCACGCTGTCGTTGGCGACGTACAGGTCGAGGTCGCCGTCGCCTTCGAGATCGAAGGGCGCGAGTGCGAGCGTGTAGCTCGCGACATGTCCGCCCAGGGCGCGCGCGCTCTCGTCGCGGAAGTTGCCGCCGCCGAGGCCGCGGTAGAAGCGGTCGGGCTGCGGCGGCATGCCGTGCGGCCCGCAGAAGACGTCGTAGCCCTTCCACGAGCAGGGCACCGCGAGCGCGCCCTCGCCGAGCTCGCGCAGCGGCGGCCGCAGCGGATCGAGCTCGAGGTAGCAGCCGACGTACAGATCGAGCGCGCCGTCGCGATCGGCGTCGAGCAGGGCGAGCGAGGTCACCCACAGCGGCGGCGCGAGGGGCGCGCGCGGGGCTCCGGGCACGATGCGCAGGTTCGGTTCGCCCGCCAGCAGGTCGCCGTGGGGCACGAGCGTCCCGTCCGAGTCCTGCAGCAGCACGCGGAGCGCGCCGAAGCCGCCCGCGACGAGGTCGGCGTCGCCGTCGCCATCGAGGTCGCCCACGGCCAGACCGGTCCACCAGCCGCAGAGGCCCGGCCCCGCGACGCGTCGGAATCGCCCCGCCCCGTCGTTCTCGTACACGATCAGATCCGCACCCGGCCCGGCGACGAGCTCCGCGAGGCTCCCGACGCCGTCGCTGAACACCACATCGAGGTCGCCGTCGCGCCCGAGGTCGAGCAGCGCCACGCCGGGCCCGTTGGCCTCGAGGATCGTGGTCTTGTCCGCTTTCCCGCTGCGGTTGTGGTGCACCACGCCCCGCTCGATTGCCTCGTCGCGCAGGTCCCCCTGCGTCGGGGAGGGCGCGGGCGGCCCCGAGCAGGCGGCCAGGGCGAGCGCGAGCAGGACCAGCGGATAGGGAACGGGCATCGGCGACGTGCGGCGAGCCTAGCCACGGGGCCCGCGGGGCGCCATCGGCCCGCGCGGCCGACCGCGGCCCCTCGATTGACGCTCCGACCCGCTTCCCGTAACCTCCTTCGCCCTTTGGTCACGGTCCGGCGGTCGTCTCCCGACTGGGAGGAGCGAGCGTGGATCGTTGCGGCCATTGGACTGCCTCCCTCCCGTCTCCGTGACTCAGAACAAGCACCTGCTCGAAGCCCTGACCGGCCAAGGCGGCCGCGCGCCGCAGGGCGGAGCTCCGTCCGCGGGCGGTCCGTCGATCGAGCGCGCGTCGGCCGGTCGCGGCGGCCTGTCCCTCAGCGGCTCGCGCCTGCAGATGCTCGTGCTGGCGCAGATCGTGCTCACGGTCGTGGCGTTCCTGCTCGGCCGCGCGAGCGTGCAGCCCGTGGAGGCCGGTGCGAACTCGACGAGCGACGCCTCCAACGCCGGAGGGGTTTTTGGGCTGGGCGCGAATCCCAACGCCTCGGGGCTGACCCACGCCGATCCGAGCGCAGCGGCAGTCACCGGGGCTCCCGCGCCGGACGCCGGTGGAGTCGGCAATGGAGTGCTGAGCGTGCGCCCCCAACCGACGCCGGTGAGCGCGGCCGAGCAGGCGCTGCGCGACCCGCGCAACATCTACACGCTCAAGGTCGCGGACTACGTCTACAACGAGTCGAGCGTGCGCCTCGCGCAGGACGCCGCGCGCTACCTCACCGAGAGCGCCGCTCTCCCGGCGTGCCTCGTGCAGAAGGGTACGCGCGTCTACCTGCTCGTCGGCGCGGCGCCGCGGCAGGTCGATCTCGACGAGCTCGGCCGCACCGTGCGCCAGCTCAAGGGCCCGCCGCCGATCTCCAAGCCGACCGAATTCTACGATGCCTATGTCGAGAAGATCGACAAGGTGTTCCAGCGCAAATGAACCACGCGCGCTCGCGCGCGCCCGTGCAACCCGCATCCAGCGAAACAGGTAGTTCCAGACATGTCGATCCACTCCAGTCTCCGTGGCGCCTCCACCCTCGTCGGCGATCGCAGCGTGTTTTCGCGCCGCGAGCGGCTCGAGATCCTCGCCAAGGCCGGCAAGTTCAAGGAAGGCCAGCGCTCGGTGTTCGGACTTCCCAAGGTGCGCACGCGCTTCAAGGTCGCCGGCGCCAAGAAGGCCGCTCCCAAGGCCGACGAAAAGGCCGCCGACCCCAAGGGTGGCGCCCCGGCCGCCCCGGCCGCCCCGGCCGCCAAGAAGTAGTCGCGCGCGCGCGCTCGCAGGAGCGTCGCGAGCGCGCACGAGGTCCGCAGCGTGAACCCCATGGCCGTCGAGTCCTCGCTCGCGGCGCCGCTCATGGAGGTCTTCGCCTCCATCCAAGGCGAGGGGCTCTATGTCGGCGAGCCGCAGGTCTTCGTGCGGCTGCGCGGCTGCCCGCTGCGCTGCCGCTGGTGCGACACGCCTGGGTCGTGGAAGCTCGATGGCGCGGAGCGCGAGGTGCGCATCGACGCGCGCTCGGGCGTGCGCCGCGCGAACACGTGGGCGACGCCGTTCCAGACGGTCTGCTGGATCGCCGAGTGCGAGCCCGATCGCCCGCGCACGGTCTCGATCACCGGAGGCGAGCCGCTGCTGTGGCCGGCCTACGTGCGCGCGCTCGCGAGCTTCGCGAGCTCGCGCCGCATCCACCTCGAGACCGCGGGCGCTCACCCGCGCGCGCTCGCGGAGGTGCTCGACGTCGTCCACCACGTGAGCCTCGACCTCAAGCTGCCCGACGACCTCGACGAGCCCGTCGAGATCGAGGTCGCGCACGCTGAGAGTGTCCCGCGCACGCGCGCGGAGTGGGCCGAGACGCGCGCGCAGTGTCTCGCGCTCGTGCGGGGCGCCGACGCCTGCGCCAAGCTGATCGTCGCCGGGCATCGCCGTCCCGAGCAATTCGACGAGCTGCTCGAGAGCGTCGCCGAGCACGCTCCGAAGCTGCCGGTCTTCGTCCAGCCCGCCACGCCCATCGGCGCGGTCGGCGCACCGAGCATCGAACTTTGCACGGCGGTCGCCGAGCGCGCGCGCGCGCTCGAGCTCTCCGTGCGCGTCATCCCCCAGATCCACCGCATCCTCCACATCCCTTGAACTCCCGCGCCACACAGCCCGACGACGTCACGCTGCGCCGCATCGCCATCGTCGGTCGGCCGAACGTCGGCAAGTCGACCCTGCTCAATCGCATGGTCGGCAGCCGCGTCGCCATCGTCGAGCCGACCGCGGGCGTGACGCGCGACCGCGTCGCCGTGCCCGGCCGGCTCTCGACCTCCATGGGCGAGCGCTGGTTCGAGATCGTCGACACCGGCGGCATCGGCGTGGTCGACCGCGACGACCTCGGCATGGAAGTCGAGGCGCAGGTCGGCGCGGCCGTGAATTCCGCGGACCTGATCCTGTTCCTCGTCGACGTGAAGGACGGCGTGACGCCGCTCGACATGGAAGTTGCGCGCCGACTGCGCGGCGTCGCGACGCCGGTCCTGTTGTGCGTCAACAAGTGCGAAGGCCGCGGCGCGAGCTGGGGCATCGACGAGTTTCGCCGACTCGGAGTGGGCGTCGACGTGCTCGGCATCAGCGGCCAAAACGGCGACGGCGTGCGGGACCTGTACGACCGCATCGGCGAGCTGCTGCCGCCGCTCGCCCTGCCCGAGCTCGAGGTGCCGACCACGCCGCACATGAAGCTCGCGGTCGTCGGCTGCCGCAACGCGGGCAAGTCGACCTTCGTCAACGCGCTGTGCCAAGAGCAGCGCATGATCACCAGCGAGATCCCGGGCACCACGCGCGATTCCGTCGACGTGCGCTTCGAGCGCGATGGCAAGACGTTCGTCGTGATCGACACGGCCGGCGTGCGCAAGAAGCAGAAGATGGCGGATGCCATCGAGTTCTTCAGCGACGCGCGCTCGCACCGCACCGTGCGCCGCGCCGATGTCGTGTTGCACATGTTCGACGTGAGCCAAGAGCTCTCGAACCTCGACAAGGCGCTCTCGCGCTACGTGATCGACCACTACAAGCCGCTGATCCTGTGCGCCAACAAGTGGGATCTCGTCAGCGACATGGAGCGGCAGGAGTTCGTCGACTACATCCGCGGCGAGCTGCCGCAGCTCGATTACGCGCCGATCCGCTTCCTGTCCGCGCGCGAGGGGATGGGCGTCGAGGCGATCCTCAAGCTGGCCGAGGAGCTGTTCGAGAGAAGCCACGTGCGCGTCTCGACCGGCGCGCTCAACAAGGCGCTCAAGCGCGCCAACGAGGAGCGCAGTCCGACGCGCACCGGCGCCAACGTGCGCATCTACTACGCGACGCAGACCACCTCCGCGCCGCCGACGTTCACGGTGTTCGTGAACGACAAGCGTTTCCTGAACAAGCACTACGTCCGCTATTTGACCAAGCGCCTGCGCGACGAGCTCGATCTCGGCGAAGTGCCGATTCGGCTCGAGCTGCGGGACAAGCTGGAGAACGCCGCCGAATGAACCCGCACCTCAAGATCGCACTGCTCGCCGCGCTCGCCGTGTCCGGCTGCGCGTCCACGTCCGACGACGAGATTCCGCGCGTTGCCTTCGAAGTCGAGGCGCCGAGCGAGAACGTGCTATGGGCGGTGTGCGGACAGGAAGTGCAGCGTCTGGGCTTCCCCGTGGGGTCGGACGCCGATCCGTCGAGTCGCCGCATGCTCTCGGGCTGGCGTGCGTCGCTCGCGCCGTTTCGCGGCAAGGGCCACCGCGAGCGCGCCGAAGTGCGGCTGCAGTCGCAGGGCGGGCGGCGCTTCAAGGTCGAGGTGCGCGTCGAAAGCGAGCGCAACATGAACCTCTCGCGCCCGATCGATCCCGCCTGCGCGGAGTGGGAGGCGCAGGCCGACGACGAGAGCTCCACCATGATCCTGATCCAGCGCATCAAGGGCCGACTCGGCGAGGAAATCGAGGTCGGGCCCGCGCCGCGCATTCCCGGACGCTGACAGGGAAGGCTTTTCCCGCCCGTTGCGCGCCGGAGTGACCGGAGTGCGGCGCGCGGGACGCTCCGGTCGACGGAGCGAGCCCCCGAGCGCCGCAAACCTCGCGAGAATCGACGTGCAAGCAACCCCCGCCCAACCCGAGCGAGACGGCGCCGCGCGAGCGACGCTGCGCATCGGCGTGCGCGCGGGCGAGTGGGATGCGCTGGGGGGAGGCGGGGGCGAGTCGCTCGAGTTCGCGTCGGGTGCCTTGGCGAGCTCGTTCGAGCTCGTCGCGCGCATCA
>VGZD01000138.1 GCA_016872715.1 Planctomycetota bacterium | reverse complement strand
ACCGCTACCTCGCCTTCCCGTTCGTCGTGCTCGCATGCGCGTGGAGCGGACTCCTCGAACACGCGCTCGCCCGCTGGCCCGCCGGTTCGCGCCGCAACGGAGCACGCCTCGCCGCGGCCGCGATCGCCTTCGGCACCTTCTTCCTCTACCCCGCGCAGCTCTCGACGCATCCGTTCGGCCGTGACGCGACGCACACGAAGATCGACGAGATCAACGATGCGCAGTACCACCGCCTCAAGAGCGACCTCACCTACTCGCCGTGGACGCTCGCTCCCGACATCGAGCAACTCGACGATGCGCAGCTCGACCTCGCCTACGGCGAGAGCCCGCTCTTGCCGCAAGGTCCGGTCGACATCCGCGATGAGTATGCGCGCTGGCGCGCCTCGGGCGAGACACCCGCGAGCTACCCACTCACCACCATCGGCTGGTGTGCGACCTCTTGGCGCATGTTCACGCACACCTTCGTGCACTGGGACGGGCTCACCGACCCGATCCTCGCGCGCACCAGCGCGAGGTCGTGGCGCGCAGCGCACAAGCAGGACCTGCACCCGCTCGGAGCGGATCTCGCCTTGCTGCGCCAGAACTTCGGCTCGACACCGGCCGCGTTCGCCCGCGCCGTCGAAGCTGGCGCGGCTCCAGCTTGGATTGCCGCCAACCTCGACTCGCTCGAGCGGATCGCAGCCAAGGCCTACAACCGCCACGAATTCGGTCCGAACCTCGCGCTCGCGCTCGAGCGCATTCCGCGCATCGACCCTAGCCGCTGAACACGGGCTCGGCGGCCTCGACCGGCGCGAAACGTCCCGTGAAGTGCGGCAGGTACTCGGGCCGGTAGGTCATGCGCAACCCGCGCAGGCCGCTCGCAGCCACCGCCACGTCCGCCGCGAGTTCGACCACGCGGTCGACGTGGCTCTGCGTGTAGACGCGGCGCGGAATCGCCAGACGCACGAGCTCGTTGCGCGCGCCGACGAAGCGACCGTCGGCCGCCCGCTTGCCGAACATCACGCTCCCGATCTCGCACGAGCGAATTCCGCCGTGCAAGTACAGCTCGCAGGCGAGCACTTGCCCGGGGTACTGCTCGGGTGGGATGTGCGGCAATAGCGCGCGCGCATCGATGTACACCGCGTGCCCTCCCGTGGGGCGCACCGTCTTGTACCCGACGGCCTCCAACCCCTCCGCAAGGTAGGCCGTGCTGCGCGAGCGATACTCGAGGTAGCTCGGCTCGAGCGACTCGTGCAGACCTACGGCCATGGCTTCGAGATCGCGCGCGGAGCAGCCGCCGTAAGTCGGAAAGCCCTCGGTGAGGATCAACAGATTGCGAGCGCGCAGCGCGAGCTCGTCGTCGTCGAGCGCGAGGAAACCGCCCATGTTGACGAGTGCGTCCTTCTTGCCCGAGACGGTGCAGCCATCGGCGAGCGAGAACACCTCGCGCGCGATTTCGAGCGGCGAGCGCGACGACTGCCCCCGCTCGCGCTCGCGGATGAACCAGCAATTCTCGGCGAAACGGCACGCATCGAGCAGGAACAAGATCCCCGCTCCGCGCAGGATCCGCGAGACTCCGCGCAGGTTCTCGAGGCTCACGGGCTGTCCGCCGGCGCTGTTGTTCGTGATCGTCACCATGCCCAGCGGAATGTCCGCTCGGCGCTCGCGCACCAGCCGCTCGAGACGCTCCAAGTTCACGTTGCCCTTGAACGGATGCGGGTTCGAGGGATCGGCGGCCTCGTCGATCACCAGATCGAGCGCCTCGCCACCGCCATACTCGATGTTCGCGCGCGTCGTGTCGAAGTGGCAGTTCGACGGGATCACCTTGCCCGGCCCGCTGACGAGCGAGAACAGGATGCGCTCCGCCGCGCGCCCTTGGTGCGTCGGGATGACGTGCTTGTAGCCGCACAGCTCCTTCACGGCACGTTCGAAGCGCGCGAACGAGCGCGAGCCCGCGTAGCTCTCGTCCGCGCGCATCACTGCCGACCACTGTTCGGTCGACATGGCGGCCTGCCCAGAGTCCGTGAGGAAGTCGAACGTGACGGCTTCCGCGCTCACTCCGAAGAGGTTGCGCCCGGCGCGCTCGAGGTGCGCTTCGCGCTCCGAGCGCGTGAGCTGCGCGAGCGGTTCGACGGTCTTGATCTTGAATGGCTCGAAGATGACGGGGCACATCGCGACGATTCCTCGCCTTGAGAGTTTTCCCCCACGATCCCCCCCAACCGACGCGGGCGCCATACGCCTCGTGCGGCCCGCGGCTGCGCTACAAGACGTACCCGCTCGCCGTCGAATTGGGACGCTCGCCGAGGCACGCCCGCCCCACCGCGGCGAGCGGCGCAGGTGCGCCGAGAGTGCCGCCATCGAGCGTGCGCAGGCCCGCGGTGCGCGTGGTGAGCGATGCGACGGCGCTCGGTCGAGCCACGCCGTACACCGAGCACGGCGGCGGCAAGCGCACCGTTGGGATCAGGAGTCCTCGGGCACGCCCCAGAGGACTTCCAGCGTCACGTCGAGCACGTCCTCCCAGCCCTCCACGACCCACTCGCTCGCTCCCTCGGGCTCGAGGCCGCTGCGGTGCGCGGCGAATCGCCAACTGCCCGCCGCCAGGCCGCACACCAGCGCGCGTCCATCGCGCGGCGTGACTTGCACCCACTGCGCTCCCTCGCCGCGCTCGATGGACAGCACGCCGCGAGCCTCCGGTTCGGCGAGCGCGATCGACGGCAGGTTCAACGTCGCGCGCAAGCACGTGCCCGGCAGGTCCACGTCGCGCTCCACGTCCTCGGACCTGAGTTCGAGCGCCAGCACCTCGACCACGCCATCGATGGCGAGCACCTGCACGCTCCAATCTCCGCTGCGCAGCCGCGCGTCGATCCGTCCGAACTCATCGCTGCGCACGTGCTCCACCCAGCCGCGCTGCGATTCGACCGCGAGCAGCTCGAGCTCCTCTTCGAGCACGCGAGCGGAGCGCAGCCGCACGAGGCCGCGCCACGCCACCAGCGCGTCGGCAAAGCCCAAGTCGAGCCGCGCGCCCTGGCCCTCGCCGAGCACCGTGGTGGCAGCGCGAGGCTCGCTCGCGCCCCGCTGAGCCAGCGCTTCCGCGACCGTCACGGACCCCGCGACGAGGCCCGCGCACTGAAAGCGGCCGTCGCCATCGGCGTGCAACTCGCGTCGCACGGCGCCGTCGCCCGCTGACTGAATCACCTGCAACGGCGCGTGCGCCCACGGTCGTCCGTCGCAGTCGAAGGCCTGTCCAGCGAGCGACGAGCCTCCGAAATCGAACTGCATGCGGCGCGCGCTGCCCTGCTCCCACTCGCGGACCGCCAGCGTCCCGTCGGCGGCCTCCACTCGCACCGTGTGCCAACCTCCCGAGCGCGCCGCCAGCCGCGCGAGTCCGTCGCGGTCCGTCCGCGCGCGCACATCGAGCGCCCCCGTGATGTCGAGCAGTTCCACGCCCGCATCCGACAGCGGCTCGCCTCCGAACCTCACGCACACCTCCAACTCGCCCGCTCGGACTTCCGACGGCGCGTGCGCGCTGTCGGGACTGGCAACGTCGAGCTCGCCCGCGCGCGGCTGCGAGAGCCCGAGGAGATCGGCAGCGCGATCCGCATCGAGATCCGCTTCGCTGTCGACGAACACGACGCGCACGTTGCGGTTCTCGAGCACCTCGCCGTCGGCGCGGTGCAAGTCCATCCAACGCACCACGCCCGCCAACGCCACCACCGCCGCGGCCGCGCACATCATGAGCAGCGCATGCCACTGTCGAGACGTCGCCTTCACGAAGGCGAACTCGTCTCCTCGACCGAGGGAACCTGAGCGAGCGACTCGATTTCCGCAGCGGACAGCGCTCGACGACGGACAGCTCTTCCCGACCCCGCCCCCCCTCGACGGAACGGCAGCGGCGTGGCAAGGTCTCACTTCATGGGACGCACTCGTTGGATCCTCGCGGCGGCGCTGGCGGTCTCGTGGGGCGGGTGCAAAGCGCCTCGGAGCGAACTCGCGCGGCGCCCCAACATCGTCTTCATCCTCGCCGATGATCACGCCGCCCATGCGATCGGCGCCTACGGTTCGCGCGTCGCGCGCACTCCGCACATCGATCGACTCGCGAGCGAGGGCCTGCGCTTCGAGCGCGCCTTCTGCGGCAACGCGATCTGTGCGCCCGCGCGCGCGACGTTGCTCACCGGGAACCACAGCCACGTACACGGCGTCGTCGACAACTCCGCGCGCTTCGACGGCTCGCAACCCACGTTTCCCAAGGCGCTGCAGCAAGCGGGCTACCAGACCGCGCTGGTCGGCAAGTGGCACCTCAAGAGCGAGCCCACGGGCTTCGATCACTGGGAGATCTTCCCCGACCAAGGTCAGTACTACGACCCCGAGCTGCTCTCGCCCACCGGCAAGCGCCGCGTCCAAGGCTACGCCTCGGAGGTCATCACCGACCTCGCGCTCGAGTGGCTCGAGGCCCGCGGCGACGAGCAGCCGTTCCTCTTGTGCCTGCAACACAAGGCGCCGCATCGCTCGTGGGAGCCAGGCCCGCGCGAGCTCTCGCTGTACGCCGACGAGACCCTGCCCGAACCGCCGACGCTGTTCGACGACTACGCGACCCGCGCGAGCGGTGCGGCCGCAGGGGAAATGTCGATCGCGGGCGACCTCAGCGAATTCGATCTCAAGCTCGGCCATCCAACGCCCAAGAGTGCGCAGGCACTGGCCGCATGGACGGCGGCCTACGCCGCGGAGAACGCCGCCCTGCGCGCGCAGCCTCTCGAAGGCGCCGCGCGCACGCGCTGGAACTACCAGCGCTACCTGAAGGACTATCTGCGCTGCGTCAGTGGCGTCGATGCGAGCGTGGGACGCGTGCTCGACTATCTCGAACGCGAAGGGCTCGCCGAAGACACGCTGGTCATCTATGCCTCGGACCAAGGCTTCTTCCTCGGCGAGCACGGCTGGTACGACAAGCGCTGGATGTACGAGGAAGCGCTGCGCTTCCCGCTCGTGATGCGCTGGAGGGGCACGATCGCCGCGGGCACGGTCGACCGTCACCTCGTCTGTGGCATCGACCTCGCTCCCACGCTGTGCGAGGTCGCAGGATCGGCGGCGCTGCCCGGCGCCCAAGGCCTGAGCCTCGCGCCGCTCCTGCGGGGCGAGACGCTCGGCGCAGCGCGCGACGCGATCTACTACCGCTACTACGAGTACCCCGACCCGCACCGCGTCGAGCCGCACTTCGGCCTGCGCACCGAGCGCCACAAGCTGCTCGTGTTTCCGCGCCTTGGCGCGAGCGAGCTGTTCGACCTCGAGGCCGATCCGCGCGAGCTGAACAACCTCGCGGGCGATCCGCGCTACGCCGAGCTCCAAGCGCGGCTGCGCGCACGGCTCGCGAGTTTGCAGCGCGAGCTCGGCGACACGCCCTAGTTCGGCGATCCTCCCTCGCGCGATTCCTCGCGCGAAAGCTCGCGCGCCGCGTCGGCCCGAGTCCAACAGAAGCGCGGGTCCAACAGAAGCGCGGGTCCAACAGAAGCGCGAGTCCGACAGCAGCGCGGGCCCCTGTGAGCTAGCTCACAGGGGCCCGCGCTCTTGGATGGAGCCAGAGACGGGATTCGAACCCGTGACCCCCGCTTTACGAAAGCGGTGCTCTACCACTGAGCTACACTGGCGTGACGATCTGCGCGCGCCGCGAACGGCGCTCGGCAGGTTTCGGTCGGGCTCGGGCGACCGCTTGAGGTCGCCCGTCGCGCCGGTCCGACCCGCTTCCTAGTGATGGGCCGCGCCGAGGGCCGCGCGTTCCTCGGCCGAGAGGTTGCCGACCGCCTGAGCGGCCGCCCTGCGCACCGCGATCGGCGCGTCGGAGTGAGCGACGCCGACGAGCATCGCCGCGGCCTCGCCAGCGGCACCGCCGCGAGCGAAGATCGACGAGCAAGCGCGGGCCGCGGCTTCGCGGACGGCTTCCGAGCGCGCGCCATCGGCGGCGACCGCGACGAGTGAGGCGACGTGGCTGGGGTTGCCGGCGCTGCACAGCGCATAGGCCGCACCCACCGCCACCGCATCCTTGCGACCGAGGGCGCCCGCGAGGGCGTCCGCGGCCGGAGCGATGTTCGTGCCCGTCCCCGCGAGGGTCGCGAGCAGGCTCGCGGCCTCGGCGGCGAGCGCGTCGGCGCGATCGCGCTCCGAGCCCATCGAATCGCCCATGGAGGCCGTCACCGTCGATACGTCGGCGGGGTCGGCGAGCACGCCGGCGACGGTCTCGCCGAAGGCTTCGGCCGCGGCCTCGGGGTTGGACGAGACGAGGAAGATCGCGGCCTTGGCGAAGGCCGGCTCGGCCTTGATCTCGTCGATCACCTGCTGGGCGGCGACGTCCGGCAGCGAGTCGCTGACGACGACCGCGTCGAGGCCCGGCATGCGGCGCAGGCTGGCGAGACCGATCACGCCGTTGTTCGAGGCGTTGACCATCATGCCCGCGGCGCTGAGCGCGAGCGAGACGGTCTGTCCACGCGCCGCGTCGGCGTCGATGACGTAGGCGAGGCGCACGACCTGACGACCGGCCACTTCGCCCAGCGCGCTGACGACCTGCGCGTTCGCCGCGCCCTTGCCCCAAGTCGCCATCTGGCCCAAGGCCACGGCGGCTTCGGAGCGGATCGCGCCGTCCTTCGACGCCAGCGCTGCGCGCATGGCCGTGGTCGGAGCCGGAGCCATCTCGGCCAGCGCGCGCACGAGCACCGCGGCCGTGCCGCTGTCGCCGTGCGCGAGCGCCTTGGCGAGGCCGCCTTCGGCGCCGACGGTCCCGGTCATGCCGAGTGCCACCTGAGCGCGCTCGACCAGCGGCTGCAGCTCGCTGGTGTCGGCGCCGGCCGCCGCGAGGGCGTTCACGGCCGCGATCGTGCCGGCCTCCGCGCGGGCGAGACCCGGCAGGACGTCGGCGCAGGTCGCGTCGGCGATGTGCGCCGCGGTGAAGCAGGCGCGCGCCATGGCGTCGGGGTACAGCGAGCGCGGGGTCGCGGTAGCGACGAGCGCGCCGTCGCCCCAGCTCCACACCACGTCGCTCCACATGTGATCCGCGAGCACCATGCCCGAGCGCAGGTGATAGGCCTCGCCTTGGGCGCACAGGTCCTTGCAGCCGTTGCCCGAGGACCTGAGCGCGCCCATGGCGGCCGCGGCCGCGTCGGCCACCGACGCGTCGCTGTCCGTGGAGCAGCACGCGACGCGGCCCGCGGCGCGAGAGTCACCGATGCGGCCGAGGACGTAGACGATGTTGCGACGCAGGAAGGCGTCGTCGGTCGCGAGCGCGGCGCACAGCGGCAGCACGACGTCGCTGCTCATCTCGGTCAGCGCCTGAATCGCCGTGGTGCGGTTCTCTTCGTCGGCCGTGCTGCCGAGCCAGCCGAGCAGGTGCGGCACGGCGTACTCGCCGTGGTCGGCCGACAAGGCGCGGATGGCCTTGCGGCGCTCGACCGGGTTGTCGGTCGAGAGCGCCTTGACCAGCGCCACGATGGCGTCGGCGTCGTTGCGGCGTGCGCGGCGCGCGGCATCGACGAGCGCCATCATGCGGCGGCCGATGAGCTCGATGTCGCCCTTGGTGCGCAGGATCTCGAGCCACGTGTCGTGGTCGGTTCCCGTCCACAGCGCGTAGGCCTGTTCGGCGGAGGGCTCCAGCGCGAGCACCTTCTGGAACATGCGCAGCGCCTCGTCCTTGCGATCGCGCTGCAGCAGATCGACGGCCTGCTTGAAGGTCCCTTCGATATCTTGGGCCAGCGCGGCAGGGGCGGTGAGGCACAGCGCGGCGAGGGCCAGACCCAGCTTCCGGTACGATCCGGTCATGTCTTGACTTCCTTGGTGGGGCGGGGGCTCTGCGGAACGGGCGGCCCGTGCGTTCCGCCCCGGGATGGATTGGGGCGGGTGGGACGCGCGGGCGGGCTTGGGGGGCCCGTTCCAGCGAAAGGTCGGGTGATGATAGCGGTGCGAGGGGGCGGGTCAAGCACAGGCAGCGCCCGCGCTCGCTCGCCACACCGGCCCCACTACCCGAGCTGGGCGGGCAAGCTACGCCCCCCGCTCGTCGGCGCGGCGAGGTCTCCCCCACCCGAGACGAGCGCCGCCACGGCGCGAGCCGCGGCCGCCACCAGCGGCGGAGTGGGAGCGTAGGCGAGCAGGATGGGCACGTCGGCGCGCTCCCACAGCGCGCGCTCCACGGACTGGGGCGAACCGAACCACGCCAGCGCCACGGGCACGCCCCGCTCCCGCTCTCGGGCGAGGATCGCCTCGACCTCGGCGCGCTCGGCCGCTGTCAGCCCGTAGCGACCGCGGCCCGCGCGGGCCTCGCAGAAAACCGGCAGCAGGGCGAGCTCCCCCACCAGCGGTGCGAGCGCGCCGCGCAGCTCCGCGAGCAGCCGGGCGAACTCCGGCGTCTCGGCCGCGGGGATCGAATCGAGCACGCGCACGCCCCCCACGCGCGGCCGCTCGCCGCGCGGCCAGCGCGCAGGCGAGCGGCGCCACGCCCGCTGCGCGCGGCG
>VGZD01000137.1 GCA_016872715.1 Planctomycetota bacterium | reverse complement strand
CTTCGCCGAGGCGCTCGAAGCTGTATTGCAGCACGTGAAAGACGGAGTCGCCCGCGCGCAGCAGGTGTTCCTTCTCCAGCAACCGGCGCTGGAGTTCCTCGCGCGCCGCCATCACGATCGGAAAGGCTTCGGCGTGCGTGCGGGCGCGCGGACGCGCGAGCAGGGCGGCGCGGCTCTCGGACTCGCGCACATGCTCAAGCACGCTGGCGAGGTCGACGGAGTCGAACAGCCGCACGACATCGGCCGGAGGTGCTCCGGCATCGAAGCTCTCGTGCAGCGGAAAGCCGGCTTCGTGCGCGGCGTGGAAGCCGGCGCGCACCAGCGATGCGAGGTGCACATCGACGCCGTCGAGCGCGAGGCGTTCGAGGTCTTGGGCGGGCAGGTGCAGCGCCCCGAGGGTGTCATGCAGCTCGTAGGGCAGGGTCCAGGCGTTGGCGATCGTGGTGGCAAGCAGCTCGTGGTCGAAGCCGAACACGTCGCGTTCCTCGCCCTTGAGCATGTCGATCGACCGTCGGCCAGCGCGCGCGAGCAGGTCGAGCAGCTCGCGCTCGCCGAACTGCCAGAGCGCGAGCGAACCGATGGAGGAGAGCAGACCGGCGGTGTAGGCGGTCTCGGGCTCGGCGTAGTGCGACTCGCGGGCGAAGGCGGCGGCGGCGCAAGCGCAGGCGACGGCGTGCTTGCGCGAGAGGAGCGAGCAGGCTTGGCCCTGCGCGGTGTCGAGCAGCTCGAAGCGACCGCGGATGGGCAGGCGCAGCGCGAGTTCGCGCAGTCCGGCGGCGTCGAGGCTCGCGAGGGCGTCGTTCAGGTGCAGCGCGAAGCGCCGCTTGCGCTCGTTTGGCTGGCGACGGCGGAGCACCTCCAGCGCGAGGCCCGGATCGGTGCGCACCAGGCTGGCGACCTCGCGGGGCGAGCTCGATGGATCGAGCACCAGTTCGAGCATCCGCACCACGCAGGCGGCGGGGGATGCCAGAACTGGGATCTGTTGGAGGGCGGCCTGAGCGCGGTGGAGCCGTTGCACGGCGGGCGGAGGAGGGCGCGAGGCCCCGAGTTCGGACGGGGGGCGAGAGCGGGCGGGATACCCGCGCAGGGCCTTACCATCGGCCTTTCGAGCCCCGCCGATTGAGGTGCAGCCTGATCGTCCGAAATCCAGACCGAGCTGGCGCCCAAGGGTGTCGAAAAATACGACACAAGCCGCGGGGTGGAAACTCCGACACACGAGAGCCGGAAGGAACTGCGCAACCCCCCTCCGGCCCCTCGCGATGCTCCAACCTCACCTGCTCGTCGTCGCCGACACCACCCTCGGCGGCACCGAAGGGCCCGACCTCACCCGCTACCTCATGGTGTGCGGCGGTCTGCTGCTCCTCGTCGGTCTGCTCGGCTTCGCCTTCCGCAAGCTCGTGACACGCACGCTCTGCGCGCGCGCGGCCCAGCGCCAGATGCAGGTGATGGATGTCCTGCCGCTCGGCGGCAAGCACAAGCTGTGCGTCGTCCGTTGTTACGACCGGACATTCCTGATCGGTGTGGGGGAGAAGGAGCTCTCGCAGATCGCGGAGCTCGATGCCGTGATCGCGCCCGCGCGCGAGACGCCGCCGGGCAAGGTCGAGCTGCACGCCTTCTCCAAGGTGCTCGAACGCCTGCGCGGCTCGTCGGCCACGCCCACTGCACCCTCCGCTTCCGCCACGCACTTGTCCGGGGAGGGACTGCTCGGATGACCCATCGCGTTCCCGTGTTCGTGCGCTGGCTGCTCGCGCTCGTCGTGCCGGCACTGCTCGCCGGCGCGGTCCAGGCGCAGTCCGCCGACCCTGTCGTGTTCGGTCCCGTGTCGGCCGCCGTCGAAGCGGGACTCGACGTGCAGCGCGACCTCACCGGAGGCCTCGCGACGGGCGCTGCGCCGCTCGCCGAGGGCCGCCTGTCGACGGCGGTCGAGATCGCGGTGCTGCTCACCGTGCTCTCGCTGCTCCCCGCGATCCTGATCACCGTCACGAGCTTCACGCGCATCGTGATCGTGATGAGCTTCGTGCGACGCGCGCTCTCGACCAACGAGCTGCCTCCCAACCCCGTCATCATCGGCCTCAGCCTGTTCCTGACCACGTTCGTGATGGCGCCGGTCGCCGAGCGCGTCTACGAGAAAGCCTGGGTTCCCTATCGCGCGGGTCAGATGGCGATCGACGCCGCGGGCCAAAATGCGTGGGGCGAGCTGCGCACGTTCCTCGTCGCCAACACGCGCGAGAGCGAGCTCGAGCTGTTCGCCGACCTCGCGAAGCTCGACGACACCGCGCGCACCGTGGAGGAGCTGCCGCTGCGCGTGGTCGTCCCGGCCTTCGTCACCAGCGAACTCAAGACCTCGTTCCAGATGGGGTTCTTGCTGTTCCTGCCGTTCCTCGTGATCGACCTCGTCGTGGCGAGCGTGCTGCTCTCGATGGGCATGTTCATGCTCCCGCCCGTGATGGTCTCCACGCCGTTCAAGATCCTGCTGTTCGTCCTCGTCGACGGCTGGCACCTCTTGTGCGAGTCGCTCGTCACCTCCTTCGTCACCACCTGAACGCCATGAACGACCTCGACCTGCGCGTCGCGGAGCTCGCGCGCGAAATGCTGGTGACCGTGGCGATGCTCGCCGGGCCGATGCTGCTCGTCGGCCTCGTGATCGGCGTCGCCATCAGCGTCTTTCAGGCGTTGACGTCCGTGCAAGAACAGACGCTCTCCCTGATCCCCAAGATGATCGCGGTGCTCGGCGTCGCGCTGCTGCTGCTCGTCCCCGCGCTGGGGCTGCTGCGCGACTACACGCTGCGCATCCTCGGCCAACTCCATTCCTTCGGGCTTTCCTGAGCGACTCACATGCTGGCCGACGGGACCCTCGCCGCCTTCGGGCTCTTCCTCGTGCGCACGAGCGCGTTCGTGCTGGGCACGCCGTTCTTCGGCTCCCAGTCGACGTTCGGCGGCGTGAAGATCGGCCTGATCGCGAGCCTCGCGCTGGTGCTGTTCTCCGTCCACGGCGTGCCCCTGCCGCTCGCGCAGGCGCCGCTGGAGTTCGGCGTGCTCGCGATGCGCGAGATCCTCGTCGGACTCGCGCTCGCGTTCGTGCTGCAGGCCGTGATGCTCGCCGTGCGCGTCGGCGGCGAGCTGATCGGCAGCGAGATGGCCTTCAACATGGCCAGCGTCGTCGATCCGGCCTCGGGCATGAGCACGCCGCTGGTGACGCAGTTCTACGAGGCGCTGTTCCTGCTCGGCCTGCTCGCGGTCGACGGCCACCATCTGTTGCTGCGCGCACTGGCCGGTTCGTTCGAGCGCGTGCCGGTCGGAAACATGTCGCTCCCCGAGGGCTTCGGCGCGCTCGCGCTGCGCCTCGTCGGCGACATGATCGCGGCAGGCATCACGTTCGTCGGGCCGATCCTGCTCCTGTTGTTCGTCTCGTCGATCGTGATCGCGCTGATCGCGCGCGCGGTGCCGCACGTCAACGTGCTCGAGATGGGCTTCACGCTCCGCATCCTCGTCGGACTCGGCGCGATGCTGCTCTTCGCGCCGCTCGTCGCGCCGGGATTGCAGCATCTCTACGGCCTGCTCGGTGACGGACTCGAGGCGGCGCTCGTCGCGCTGGAAGGCTGAGCCATGGGGTTCTTCGACGACACCGATCAGGACCAGAAGACCGAGGAAGCGACTCCGCGCCGCCGTGAGGAAGCGCGCGACAAGGGGCAGGTGCCGCTGTCGACCGAGCTCGTCGCCGCGTTGGCGCTGCTCGGCTGGCTGATGACGCTCACGCTCGGTGCCGACGCGCTCGCTTCCGAGCTCGGCGCGCTGGTCGCGACGTTCGTCGAGCGCGTCGGCAGCATGGCGCACGAAGATCTCACGCCGCAGTCCGTCGCTGGCTTGTTCGGCGCGGTGCTCGATCGCATCGGCTGGGCCACGCTCGCGCTCGTCGCGCCCATGTTCGCGCTGACCGCGCTGTGTGCCTACGCGCAGATCGGTCTGGGCATCGCCTCCAAGGCCATGGAGCTCAAGCCGGAGAAGCTCAATCCGATCTCCGGCCTCTCGAAGTTCTTCAGCATGCGCAGCCTGACGCGGACGGCGATGAGCATCGCGAAGCTCATCGCGATCCTCGCCACGGTCGCCTGCGTCGCGTGGTCGCAGGTCGAGCGCGTCGTCGCGTTGCAGTCCCAAGAGCTCGGCCCCGCGCTCGCCGTGATCGGCACGGTGGCGATGCGCTGCACGAGCGCGGGTCTGGCCGCGATCCTCGCGCTGGGCATCCTCGACGTCTTCTTGCAGCGGCGACAGCACGAGAACGAGCTGCGCATGACCAAGCAGGAAGTGAAGGAAGAGCTGCGCTCCTCCGAAGGCGATCCGCAGGTCAAGGCTCGCATCCGCCGCCTGCAGCGCGAGATGGCGACGCGCCGCATGATGAGCGACGTTCCCCGCGCGACGGTGGTGATCACCAACCCGACGCACTATGCCGTGGCGCTCACGTACGACCGCGACGCGGCACCGAACAAGCGCGGCGCGCCCAAGGTCGTCGCCAAGGGCGTCGATCAGGTCGCCGCTCGCATCAAGGAAGTGGCCCGCGAGGCGGGCGTGGCGATCTACGAGGACGTGCCGCTCGCGCGCGCCCTGCACGCGCGCTGCGAGATCGGCGACGAAGTGCCGCTCGAGCTGTATCAGGCGGTCGCAGAGGTGCTCGCCTACGTCTACGGACTCAAGGACGGTCGAGCGGTCGCGACCGCGGGAGCTAGCTGATGGCGACGAACGCGATCGAACAAGCGCGCGGCACGGCCGCGTTCCTCAAGCGCTACGCGGACTGGATCATGGGTCTGGGCGTGCTCGGCGTCGTGCTGACGCTGGTCTCGCCGATTCCGCCCGCGATGCTCGACATCCTGCTCGCGATCAACCTCGCGACCAGCGTGTTGCTGCTCCTGCTCACGATGAACACGCGCGCCGCGGCGGACCTGTCGGTGTTCCCGACGCTGTTGCTCTTCGCGACGCTCTTCCGCCTCGGACTCAACGTCGCCAGCACGCGCCTGATCCTCTCCGGCGGTGACGCTGGCGCGATCATCAAGGCCTTTGGCGACTATGTCTGCGGCGACAACCTGACCGTCGGCATCATCGTGTTCCTGATCCTCGTGATCATCCAGTTCGTGGTGATCACCAAGGGCTCCGGCCGCATCAGCGAAGTGAGCGCGCGTTTCGTGCTCGACGCGATGCCCGGCAAGCAGATGGCGATCGACGCGGACTTGAACAGCGGGCTCATCGACGCCGACACCGCGCGCAAGCGCCGCGAGAAGGTCGCGATGGAAGCCGAGTTCTACGGCGCCATGGACGGTGCCTCGAAGTTCGTGCGCGGCGACGCGATCGCGGGCCTGATCATCACGGCGCTCAACTTGGTCGGCGGCATCGCGCTCGGCACGATGGGCGGCATGGCGATCGCCGACGCGGGCGAGCGCTACTCGCTGCTCACGATCGGCGATGGTCTCGTGAGCCAGATCCCGGCGCTGCTCATCTCGACCGCTTCGGGCGTGCTGGTCACCAAGGCCTCGGATGACTCGAGCCTTGGCGCGCAAGTGCTCGGACAGAGCCTCGGCCGTCCGCGCGCCACCCTGATCGCCGCGGGCATGATCTTCGCGATCGGCCTGCTGCCCGGCCTGCCCAAGCTGCCGTTCTTCATCCTCGCGTCCGTGCTGCTCGTCATCTGGCGGGCGACGCGCGGACAGGAGTCCGCCGAGCAGGCCGCGGAAGCGGCCGCCGCCGCCGCGAGCTCGACCAAGGCCGCCGACGAGGCGACGCCCGCGGAGAAGGAGAACGAGGCGGCGCTCGAGCTCCTCAAGGTGGACCGCGTCGCGCTCGAGATCGGCTACCGACTGATCCCGCTGGTGCAGGATCCGCGCGGACAAGGGATTCTCGATCACATCTCGCAGCTGCGCCGTCGCTTCGCCTCGCGCGAGGGCGTCGTGCTGCCGCCGGTGCGCATCAAGGACAACATCAAGCTCGCGCCCAACGCCTACCGCATCCTCATCGGCGGTCAGGAGGTCGCGCGCGGCGAGATCGAGCCGGGCCAGCACATGGCGATGGACTCGGGCGCGGTGGCCGGCAAGATCGCCGGAACTCCGACCAAGGACCCGGCCTTTGGCCTACCGGCGCTGTGGATCGCCGATGGCGCGAAGGACGAGGCCGAGCTGCTCGGCTACACGGTGATCGACCCGGTCAGCGTGCTCGTCACGCACCTCTCCGAGATCCTGCGCACGTCGCTCGGCGACATTCTCACGCGCGACGACGTCAAGGAACTGGTCGAGAACGCCAAGAAGGTCACGCCGGCGGTGGTGGAGGAGCTCATCCCGGCCAAGATCGGCTACGGCGAAGTGCAGGCCGTGCTGCGCAACCTGCTGCGCGAGTCGGTGTCCGTGCGCAACGTGCCGCTGATTCTGGAAGTGATCGCCGACAACGTCAGTCGCACCAAGGATCCCGACACGCTGGCGGAAATCGCGCGCCAGCGCCTCGGCCGCGCGCTGTGTGAGGCCCATGCGGATCGCAGCGGCACGGTTCGAGCCGTGACGCTCGATCCGCGCATCGAGACGCGCCTCGCCGCCGCCGTCGGCACGGCCGCCGCCGATCCCGAATCGCCGGGCGTGAATCCGGCGTACCTGCAGCGACTCGTCGAGAAGATCGCCGAGCAAGTGGCGAGCGCCACTCGCGGCGGCGCGGATGTCGTGTTGCTCGCGCGCTCGAACGTCCGCCGCTTCCTCGGCGAGCTCGTGCGCGCGTCGCTGCCCAAGGTCTCGGTGCTGAGCTATCAGGAAGTCGTCCCCGCCCGCAGCGTGCAGACCGTTTCGGTCGTGCGTCTCGAGGAATGAGCCATGCAGATCCACCGAGTTCGTGGCCGTGACCTGAAGGACGCGCTCGAGCGCGCGCAGCGCCAGTACGGCGCCGATGCGCTCGTGCTCTCGCGCGAGACCATGCCCGACGGCGGCGTCACCGTCGCGGTCGCCGATCCCACGCGCGCGCTCGCGGCAGCGAAGCTCGCGCAGAGCGTGCCGCCGCTCGCGCCCTCGCGCGAGCGCGGCTGCGACGACGTCGAGCGCGTGCTGCGCCGCAGTGGCGCGTCGGAAGGCTGCGTGGCGCGCACGCTCGATGCGGTCGCACGCTCAGGAGCGCGCGGTCCGTTCGCCCTCGACGCAGCCGCCGAGCTGCTCGCGAGCAGCGTCGAGATCGCGCCGAGCCCGCGGATTCAGCGCCGCGCGCCCGGCGTGCTCGTCCAGCCGTGCGTGATCGCTTTCGTCGGGCCGACGGGCGTCGGCAAGACCACCACGCTCGCCAAGCTCGGCGCGCGGCTCGTGCGTTCGGGTCGCCGCGTCGGCATCGTCTCGATGGACACGCACCGGCCCGGTGCCATCGAGCAGTTGCGCGCGCTCGCTTCCGCGATCCTGACCGACGTCGCCATGGCGAGCGATGGCGACGAGCTGCGGCGCGCCGTGGCGAGCTTCGGATCCCCCGAATGCGTGCTGGTCGACACCGCTGGCGTCTCGCCGCGCGACGCCGAGTCGCTCTCGGCGCTCGGCGAGAGCCTCGCCGCCGTCGGTGGCTCGCTGGAGACCTACCTCGTGCTGCAGGCCACTTCGAGCCGTGAGGCGATCGAGGCCGCGCGCGAGTCGTTCGCCGCCACCAACCCCAGTGCGTGGGTGCTCACGAAGCTCGACGAGACGCGCGCTCCTTCACCCGTGCTCGAGTGCGCGGCCGCGGCGCGAGCGCGTCTGGCATTCCTGTGCGACGGTCAGGACGTGGCCGCGCACTTCCACCGCGCCGAGCCCAAGCACGTCGCCGACCTGTTCTTGCGCGGGAGGATCGCGTGAGCGCGCAGCCCACGTTTCACGCGCCCTTGGTGTTGGTGACCGGCGGCAAGGGCGGCGTCGGAAAGACGACGCTGGCCGCGAGTCTCGCCGTTCAACTGCGCGCGCAGGGACTGCGGACGCTGCTGTGCGATCTCGACCTCGGACTCGCCAACCTGCACGTGCTGCTCGGAATCGAGCCGCTGCACACCATCGAACAGGCCCTCGCGCAGGAGTGCGCGCTGGCCGACTGCATCGTGAGCGGGCCCGGCGGCATCGACGTGCTCGTCGGCAGCAACGGCAGCGCCGCGATGGCCCAGCTCTCGCCCGACCTGCGCGCTCGCCTGCTCGAGCAACTCGCCTGTGTCTCGACCGGCTACGACGTCGTGGTGGGGGATGGCGCCGCTGGAATCGGCCCCGACGTGCTCGCGTTCGGCGCGCTCGCGCGCATGGTGCTGGTCGTCACCACGCCCGATCCGAGCGCGGCGGCCGATGCTTACGGCCTCGTCAAGGCGCTCGTCGCCGACAGCGGCGCGCGCGGGCTCGACCTGCCGACGCCCGAGCTGGTGCTCAATCAGGTGTCGGGCGCACGCGAGGCCGAGCTGTCCGCCGCGCGGCTCGCGCAGGTGTGCCAGCGCTTCCTGACGCGCTCGCCGCGACTGGCGGGCTGGGTGCCGCGCGCCCCGCGCATCGCC
>VGZD01000136.1 GCA_016872715.1 Planctomycetota bacterium | reverse complement strand
AGCGCGCGGCCTCCGAGGCGCGCATGGCCGAGCGGCGCGCCAAGCGCGGCCAGTAGGCGCGACGGCCGTGACCCAAGAGGCTCCGCGCACCGCGGGCGAGATGCTCGCGCGCGCGCGGGAGTTCCTACTGCGCAAGGGCACGGCCGAGCCGCGGCTCGAGGCCGAGCTGCTCGTCGCGCACTCGCTGGGGCTCTCGCGGCTGCAGCTGTTCCTGCGCCTCGACCAGCCGGTCGTCGAGGCCGAGGTCGCTCGCGCGCGCGACGCGCTCGTGCGCCGTGGCAAGCACGAGCCGGTCGCCTACATCACCGGAACGCGCGAGTTCTACGGCCGCTCTTTCCGCGTGGCTTCCGCCGTGCTCGTGCCGCGGCCGGAGACCGAGCTGCTGATCGACCTCGCGCGCGAACGCGCGAAGGCGCAGAGGTGTGCGGCGCGCGTCGCGGACATCGGCACGGGCTCGGGCTGCATCGCGATCACGCTGGCGCTCGAGCTCGCGGGCTCGACCGTCACGGCGGTCGACATCTCCGCGGCCGCGCTCGAACTCGCGCGGGCCAACGCCGCGACGCTCTGTGCGGGCGTCGAATTCGTCGAAGGCGATGGCCCCGAGTCGATCTCGAGCCGCGCGCCGTTCGATTTCTTGGTCTCCAACCCGCCCTACATCGCGCCGCAGGAACGCGACTCGCTCGCGCCCGACGTGCGCGAGCACGAACCGGCGCTGGCCCTCTTCACTCCCTCCCTCGATCCGGATCACTGGCTGCGCCGACTGTGCGCCGCGGCGCGCAACTTGCTCGCCCCAAGCGGCACGCTGCTCGTCGAGCTCGGGCATCGCCAGTCCGAGCGCGCGCTCGAAATCGCGCGCGAGCACGGGCTCGAGGCCCGCACGCACAAGGACTTCGGCGGCCTCGAGCGCGTGCTCGAAGCGCGCGCGAGCTCGGCGCCGCTCTCTCAGACCGTCGCGCGCGACGCGACGTAGGCGTCGATCACTTCGCGATCGGTCTCGCTCGCGTCGTGCAGGAACACCGCGCACTCGAAGTGCTGCAGGGTCGGGCTGATCTTTTCGCAGCGCACCACGGCGCCTTGCCCGCGCACGCGGTGCGACGCGCCGCCCACGCGGAGCGGGAAGTCGAGCGCGAGCACCGTCATCAGCGGGATCGAGCGCTCGAGGTAGAAGCACACGCCCGCGCGGCTCACGTCGCGCACGCGCGCTTCGTAGTGCTTGCCGTCGAGCAGGATCGTGATCGGCAGGTCCGAGTCCGCGCGCGGGTAGCGGCGGCGCTCGGCACCACGCTTGCCAGCCGCCTGAGTGTCACGGTTCACCATGCTCCCATCCTAAGGCAGATTCATCGGGGCTGTCCACGCGCGCGCGGTGGCTATACTCGCGGACACCGGAAGTCCCTTCACCCCGTCCCGGGCAGCGGAGATCGATCGAGCCATGGCGAGCTACAACAAGGTCATTTTGATGGGCAACCTGACGCGCAAGCCCGAGGTGCGCTACTTGCCCAACGGCAACGCGGTCTGCAAGTTCGGTCTGGCGGTCAACCGCCGCTTCAAGGACGCGCAGGGCGAGTGGAAGGAGGAAGCGACCTTCGTGGACGTGACCTTCTTCGGCAAGCGCGGCGAGGCCTTCGCCAAGTACCACGACAAGGGCAAGACGGCCTTCATCGAGGGCTCGCTGCGCCTCGACCAGTGGGACGACAAGCAGTCGGGTGAGAAGCGTTCCAAGTTGTACGTCGTCGGCGACGACTGGCAGTTCGTCGGGGCCGGTGAGCGCGGCGCCGCGGGTGGTGGCGGTGGCGGTGGCGGTGGCGGCGGCGGCGGTCGCGACATGGGCGGCTCGGACGAGGGTTCGGGCGGCTACGGCGGCTACAGCGGTGCGTCGAGCGCTGGCGGCGGCAACGAGGCCGGTCCGATCGAAGCCGACGACACGCCGTTCTAGGTCGAACTTCGCGTTGAAGCTGGAAGTCCAGCTGTTCGCCTCGCTGCGCGAGCGCGCGGGCCGTTCGGTCCTCGCGCTCGACGCACTTCCCGAGCCGCTCGATGTCGCGGGGCTCAAGCGCGAACTCGCGCTCCGCCATCCACAGTTGGGCGAGCTCGGTTTCGTGCGCGGAGTGATCGGCACGAGCTACGTCGCCGATTCGACGCCGTTGTGCGACGGAATGCGCATCGCGCTGCTCCCGCCGGTGTCGGGCGGCGCTCCGGACTCGGGCGCGGCGCTCGCGCGGGGGGTGTTCGAGCTGTGCGCGGCGCCGCTCGACACCGCGCTCGCCCAGCGCCGCGTCGAAGACCCGAGCTGCGGCGCCGTGTGCCTGTTCACCGGCACCACGCGCGACCACCATCGCGGCCGACGGGTCGTCAAGCTGGAATACGAGGCCTTCGACGCGATGACCGGCCCCGAGATGGCGCGCATCTTCGAGCGCTGTCGGCTCGAGCTGGCAGTCGACGAGGGAGCGCGCGCGCTGCGCATGCTCGTCCAGCACCGCGTCGGAACGGTCGGCGTCGGCGAGCCCAGCGTCGTGATCGCGGTCGCCAGCCCGCACCGCGACGTCGCCCTGCGCGCGCTGCGCTTCTTGATCGACGAGCTGAAGGCCTCGCTACCGATTTGGAAGAAGGAACACTACCCCGACGGCGAACACTGGGTGGGGGAGCGCTCCTGAGCGGCCGCTCGCGCTAGTTCCCCGCGTACCTACCTTTCCGCCGTGGAAGGGCCCCCGTCCACGGGGGTAACCTGCTCGCCCCCATGAGCCCCCACGACCAACCCCTTCGTCAGGTGTCCTGGCAGGCCGACGTTTCCGAGCGCGACTCGATGGATGTCGACGTGCTCGTCCTCGGCGCCGGTCCCGCCGGTCTGGCCTGCGCCATCGCGCTCAAGCGCGCGCTCAAGGCCGCGGGGCTCGGCGACAAGAGCGTGCTCGTGCTCGAGAAGGCCGAGGACATCGGCTACCACACCCTCTCGGGCGCGGTGATGGATCCGCGCGGCATGGCGGAGCTGTTCCCCGACTGGAAGGAGCGCGGCTGCCCCGTCGAGAGCGAGGTCAAGTTCGACTGCCTCGACTTTCTGCGCGCGAACGGCAAGCGCACGCGCCTGACCGGCAAGCTCGTGCCGCCGACCCTGCACAACCACGGCAACTTCATCGTCAGCCTGTACCAAGTCGTGCGCTGGATGAAGGAGCAGGCCGAGGCCGAGGGCTGCGAGGTGTTCCCGCAGTTCGCGGGCGCGGAGATCCTGTTCGAGGGCGAGCGCGTGGTCGGCGTGCAGACGCGCGACGCGGGCCTCGACAAGCAGCGCGAGCCCAAGGGCACGTTCACGCCGGGCGCGAACATTCGCGCGGCGGTGACGGTGTTCGCGGAGGGCACGCGCGGCTCGCTCGCCAAGCACTTGATCGAGCGCCTCGAGCTCGGGCGGCCGGAAAACCCGCAGACGTGGGGCACGGGCATCAAGGAGATCTGGGAAATCCCCGCCGAGCGCGGCGAAAAACTGCTCGGCCACGTGATCCACACCGCGGGCGCTCCGATCGGCTTCGACGGCTACGGCGGCGGTTGGATCTACGGTCAGAAGGTCAACCAGCTCTCGATCGGCTACGTGATCGGCCTCGCGCACCACGACGCGAAGCTCGACCCGCACGCGCTGTTCGTGCAATGGAAGCAGCACCCCGCGGTGGCCGAGCTGCTCGAGGGCGGCAAGGTCGTGCGCTACGGCGCGAAGACCCTGCCCTACGGCGGCTACTTCGCGATGCCGAAGTTGCAGGGCGACGGTTTCTGCATCGTCGGCGACAGCGCGGGCTTCTTGAACTCCGCGCGCTTGAAGGGCATTCACCTCGCGATCAAGTCGGGCCTGCTCGCTTCCGAGGCGATCGCGGCCGCGCTGGCGAAGGGCGACAGCAGCGCGGCATCGCTCGCGCGCTACACCGAGCTGTTCGAGGCTTCGTGGGCCAAGGACGAGCTGTGGGCCGTGCGCAACTTCCACCAAGCCTTCGACGGCGGCATGTTCGCCGGAATGCTCGACGCGCTCGTGCAGATGATCACCGGCGGCCGCGGACTCGTCGCGCACCGTTCCAGCCACCGCGACTGCGACACCACGCGACCCCTGCGCGAGTCGAAGTTGAGCAAGCCCGCCTACAACGACTCCAACTCGATGGACAAGCTGACCGACGTGTACTGGTCGGGCGCGATCCACGAGGAGGACCAGCCCTCGCACCTCGTCGTCACCGATCCCTCGATCTGCGTCGATCGCTGCACGCAGGAATACGGCAATCCCTGCCAGCATTTTTGCCCGGCCGCGGTCTACGAGTGGCCGACGGGCCACGGGTCGGATCGCACGGCCGGTCCGCTGATCAACGCCTCGAACTGCGTGCACTGCAAGACGTGCGACATCGCCGATCCCTATCAGGTGATCGAGTGGATCGTGCCGGAAGCGGGCGGCGGCCCGAAGTACATCGACATGTGAGACGCGTCGCGCTCGCGCCGCCCTCGCCCCGCAAGGAAGGACTCGTCATCGAATCATGAAGCTCACGTTCCACTCGACCTCCGCCGCGCCCGCGCGCGCCGATCTGCTCGTCTGTTTCGCCTTCGCGGGCGAGGCGCCGCTCGCTCCCAAGGCCGTCAAGCTGCCGCAACACCTGCGCGCGAGCGTGCAGGGCGAGTTCCGCGAGCACAAGCTCACGGACGCGGCGGAAGGCCCGTTCCAGCGCGTGGCGGTGATCGGGCTGGGCAAGCGCAACGAGCTCGACAGCGAGCGCGTGCGGCGCGTCGCGGCGCTCGCGGTGCAGCGCGCGGACGCCTCGGGCTGCGAGAGCGTGAACGTGTGGTTCGCGTCGGAAGTGTGCTCGGCCGCGGGCGGTCCGCGCGCCGTGGGTCAAGCGGCGGCGGAAGGCGCGGGACTGGGGCTCTACCGCTTCCTGCGGCACAAGACCAAGGCCAAGGCGCCCAAGACCAAGAGCGCCGTGCTCTCCGGCGAAGGCCGCGATTTCGCGGAGGGCGCCGAGCGCGGCCGCGCGATCGCCGAGGCCAACGCGTTCACGCGCGACCTGCAGAACCAGCCGGGCAACTGCATGCGCCCGCGCGACCTCGCGGCCGCGGCGACCAAGCTCGCCAAGCGCAGCCCGCGCATCCGCTGCAAGGTGCTCGACGAGCAGGCCATGGGCAAGCTCGGCATGGGCGCGCTGCTCGGCGTGAGCGCCGGTTCCGAGGAGCCCGCGCAGTTGATTCACCTCGTGTACAAGCCCGCCAAGCGCGCGCGCGGCCGCGTCGCGCTCGTCGGCAAGGGTCTGACCTTCGACGCCGGCGGCATCTCGATCAAGCCGGCCGGCAAGATGTGGGACATGAAGTACGACATGTCGGGCGGCGCGGCCGTGCTCGGCGTGTTCCATGCGCTCGCGGAGCTCGACTGCCCGTTCGAGGTGCACGGCGTGGTGCCCGCGAGCGAGAACCTGCCCGACGGTCGCGCGGTGAAGCCCGGCGATCTCGTCACGGCGATGAACGGCACGACGATCGAGGTGCTCAACACCGACGCGGAAGGACGCCTGATCCTGTGCGACGCGATCAGCTACGTGCTCGCCAAGGAGCGGCCCGACTGCGTGATCGACCTCGCCACGCTCACGGGCGCCGTGATCGTCGCGATCGGCCACGAGTACACGGGCCTGTTCACGAACAACGACGCGCTCAAGGACGAGCTCGTGGCGGCGGGCAACGAGACCGGCGAGAAGTGCTGGCACCTGCCGGTCGATCAGAACCACCGCGACGCGCTCAAGGGCGAGGTGGCCGACCTGCGCAACATCGCGCTCGGCGATCCGGGTGCGGGCGCGTCGATCGGCGCGGCGTTCCTGCAGCATTTCGTCGGCAACACGCCGTGGGTGCACCTCGACATCGCCGGTGCGGCATGGGGCAGCGCGAACCGCGACTATGTCGGCGGCTCGATGGGCTCCGCGGTCGGCGTGCGCCTGCTCCTGCGCTGGCTCGAGACTCACGGCGGCAAGTGAGCCTCGCGCGCGTGCCTGACGTGGCGTGACGTCGTGGCGTGTCGACGGTGAGCGGACGCGCGCAAAGTGGGGAAGGAGGGACTCGAACCCTCACGCCTTGTGGGCTGCGGATTTTAAGTCCGCTGCGTCTGCCGGTTCCGCCACTTCCCCGTGCGCGTCGTTCCAAAGCCTAGCAATCGAGCGCGGCGGAACCCGTGCGCAAGGATTGGGTTCGAGACTCTCACGCCCCGTAGTTCGCACGCCTTCGCGGGACTACCGTGTGTGCTTGGCCGCGTCCCTCACAAGTCCCGTGCTGCACTTCCGCGCCCTGCTCGCCTCGCTGCTCCTGTGCGTCGGTCTCGCGCACGGCCAGTCCTCGCGCGATGCCGAACTCGCCGCCGCGCGCGCCGCGACCGTCTTCCTACTCGAGGATCTCGTCGCCTACACGGGCACCGCGAAGCTCTACCTCGAACGCGACCGTGCGTGGGAGGCCATCGTGCGCCTCGAACCGGGGAACGAGGGCGCGCACAAGGGGCTCAAGCACACCAAGAACCGCGACGGCTCGTGGAAGGTGCCGGAGAAGCCCGCGGCGAGCAAGAACTTCGGCAAGGACCTGACCGAGTGCGCGCGCCGTCGCGCGCAGATCGCGGCGTTGCACCGCGACGCGCTCGTGACGATCGCAACGCGCCGAGGGCTCGCTCCGACCGCGCGCCGCGCGCTGTACGACGAGCTGCTCGCGATCGACCCCGACGATGCCCAGTCGCGCGCGCTGCTCGGCGAGGCGCGGCGTGACGACCTGTGGGTGCTCGCGGAGACCGTCTCGGGCAAGACGCGGCGCGGCGAGTTGCGCGCGCTCGTGAAGGAGCTCGTCGCGGCCGTGCCCGCGCCGGCGAAGATCGAGCCGCGCGAGCGCGAGGCTCCGCTCGGCGTCACGTGGAGCGCGTGCTTCGCGACGCCCAAGGTGCGAGTCTTCTCCAGCGGCGATGCGGCCGAGGCGCTGAACGTCGCGGTGCAGTGCACCGCGGCCGTCGAGCTCTTCCGGCGCGTGACGTCCGCTCCCAAGGACGTGCCCGACGTGGTCGACCTCTACTTGCTCACGAGCGTGGGTGCGCGCGACGCGTTCGTCGCGGCGTGGCCGGGTTGGAGCGCCGAGGAGCGCTCGCGCGTCAAGACGTGGGCGGGCACGGGGCTGCCGAACGAAATTCACCATGCGCGCTGGGACGCGGATGCGCCCAAGCGCCTCGACGGCGCCGTGCGCCACATGCTCGGCTTGCTCACGCTCTACAACTACGGCTTCGACCACCAAAAGAGCGCGTGGGCGTGGGAGGGCTTTGGTCTGTACCTCACGCGCGAGCTCGTCGGCACGCACTACACGTGGTACTCGACGGGCCCGACCAGCGGCGACGCCGAGAGCAAGGAGCTGCTCGGCAAGCTGATGATGGGGGACGCCAATTGGATGAACGAGGCGTTCCAGCGCTCCAAGCGCGGCAAGGGCACCAAGATCGCGGCCCTGTGCTCGCGCCCGATCGACACGTTCGGCGTCGACGACGTGCTCACCGCCTACGCCCTCGCCGCGTACCTGCTCGAAGGTCGCGCCGATCGCGTCGGCCCGCTCCTCACGGCCATCGGCGCGGGGCCTTCGGACAAGGCACTCGCCGAGACGCTCGAGCTCACGCCCGCGGAGCTCGACGCGCGTCTCGTGCGCTGGATGGGGGAGCGCAAGTGAGCGCTGGCTTCCCGAAAGTTCGGTCGCGGAACAGGCGCTCTGTCGCGGCGGGGGTCGGCGCACGCGTGCAATTCCGCGAGTCCCTCGCGCATGCGTGGAGCGGAACGCGCCATGTGCGTTCGTTGCTCGCGATGCTCGTCCTGCTCGTTCTCGTCGCGCCGGTGCGCGCCGGTGACGAGGTCGCGGCGCTCACATGGCGCGGCCGGAAACTCGACGTCGGTGCGCTGCCCGCGGAGTTGCCGGGCGACGCGCGCGTCGCCATCGAGAGCTTCTCCGGCTGGGCCGCCGAGCACGGCTATCGCCTCGACCTCGACGATTCGGGGCGCGCGTTGCTCGTGAGCGCGAAGGACAGCTCGAAACACGTGAAGCGCATCGAGGCCGTGCTCGCGCTCACCGATCGCATATTCGACGGACCGAAGGTGGCGACGTCGGCTCCCGCGCCAGCGACGCAACCAGCGGCGCCGCCGGCGACGCCCGCGGCTCCCGCACCCGCACCCGCCGCATGGGGCTCGGGCTCACGCCTGCCCGGCACCGGCACCTTCGTGCTGGTCGTCGTGCGCACTCCGAAGGACCACGCACCGTTGCTCGCGCGCCTCGCCGAGCTCTCGCCCTACCTCGCGGGCTGGGCGAGTGGCGCGACCCCCGTGCCCGGCTTCGCACTCGAGGAGCCGCTCGCCGGAGCCGTCGTCCTCGGCCTGCCGGCGAACAAGGAGTGGAACGCCGACAACGAGCTCGTGCACCGCGCGGCCGAGCTCGCGTTCCACCGCCGCTTCGGTCGTCAGCCGTACTGGCTGGTGCAGGGTTTCGCGTGGCACGCGGAGATGGAGCTGTGCCGCGGGATCTACTGCT
>VGZD01000135.1 GCA_016872715.1 Planctomycetota bacterium | reverse complement strand
CGGCTCGCGCGCTCGTAGCGCGCACGAATGCGACCGTGCTGGCCGCGGATGGAGCCTCGGCGGACGCGCTGGCGACGGCGTTGTGCGTGCTCGGTCCGCAGGCCGGGCTCGAGCTCGCGGCGCGCGCGGGTTGCGAGACGCGCATCACGCGCGAGGTCGCGAGCGGCATCGAAAGCGTCGCCACGGAGGGCTTCGAGGCGCGTATCCTGTCTCCGTCGATCGCCCCCGCGAACCGCGTCCCGAAGGAACCCCCGAGATGACGAGCGAGCCTGCGAAGAACGTGTCCAGCCTGAGCCGCCGCGAAGTCCTGCGAACCGGCGGAGTCGTGATCGCGAGCGGCGCGATCGCCAGCGCGCTGCCGGCGGGCACGCTCGGCTTCCATCGAAGCGGCACGGACGTGTTGCGCGTCGGCCTCGTCGGGTGCGGCGGTCGTGGAACGGGCGCTGCCGCTCAGGCGCTGAGCGCCGACCCGCAGGTCGAGCTCGTCGCGATGGGCGACGCCTTCGCCGACCATGTCGAGACGGCGCTCAAGTCGCTGCGGGCGAATCCCGAGTTCGCCGCGCGCGTCAAGGTCGACGACGATCACAAGTTCACGGGCTTCGACAACTACAAGCGCGTCATCGATGCCGTCGACGTCGTGCTCTTCGCCACCTCGCCGCACTTCCGTCCGATGCAGGTCGAGTATGCGGCGCAGTCGGGCAAGCACATGTTCGTCGAGAAGCCGATCGCCACGGATTCGCCGGGCGTGCGGCGCGTGATGGCGGCCTGCGAGGTCGCGCGGCAGAAGAAGCTCAACGTCGTCTCGGGCCTGTGCTACCGCTACGAAAAGAAGAAGCGCGAGACGATCCGGCGCGTGCACGATGGCGCGATCGGCAAGATCATCGCGGCGCAGACGACCTACAACACCGGCGGCCTGTGGCACCGCGGGCGCCAGAGCGAGTGGAGCGACATGGAGTGGCAGATGCGCAACTGGCTCTACTTCACGTGGCTCTCGGGCGACCACATCGTCGAACAGCACATCCACTCGCTCGACAAGGTCGCGTGGGCGCTCGGCGACAAGTATCCCGTGCGCGTGACGGCGAGCGGCGGTCGCGCGCAGCGCACCGAGGAGAAGTGGGGCAACATCTACGACCACTTCAACACGGTCTACGAGTACGAGGACGGCGTGAAGGTGTTCAGCTCGTGCCGCCAGTGGAACGGGGCCTCGAGCGACGTCTCCGATCACCTGTTCGGAACGAAGGGCATCGCGCACCTGCAGTCGCACACGATCGAGGGCGACAAGGCTTGGCGCTACCGCGAGGTCGAGGGCGAGCAGGACGACATGTACCAGAACGAGCACAACGAGCTGTTCGCCGCGATTCGCAAGGGCAAGGTGATCGACAACTCCGACTACATGTGCAAGTCGACCATGATGGCGATCATGGCGCGCATGGCCGCCTACACGGGCCAGACGCTGACGTGGGAACAGGCCTGGAACAGTCAGGAAGACCTCTCACCCGCCTCCTACGAGTGGACTTCGATCGCGACCCCGCCGGTGGCGATTCCCGGCGTGTCGAAGTTCATCTGAACGATCGCCCTCAGAGATAGCCGAGCTTGCGGAGCTGCTCGACGACGTCGTCGCGCAGCTCCGCGTCGCTTGTCGAGCCGCCCGTGCGCTCGCGCCACGTGGCGAGGTCGCGCTGCAGCTCGTCGAAGGGCTGGAACGGAATCGCGCCGTTGGCGCGCAGGTCGGTGAGCTCGAGGGGGTCCGTGTCGAGGGTGTAGAACTCCTCGCGCTCGGGGACGCGCTCCGCATCGAGCCAGTGCGCCGAGGTCCACACGAGCTTGCTGCGCGCGGTGCGCAGCGACTGGCGCGTTCCGCGCAACTGGAAGCCGGAGAGCGAGCCCGCGATGTCGGCGAGCGCGAACGACGGGCGGCGGCGGTCGTCGGGCAGGCCCTGTGCCAGCGGCAGGAGGCTCGCGCCCGAGAGCGGCGTCGCGGGCTGCAAGCCGAGCGCGTCCAGCACCGTTGGCGCGACATCGAGCAGGCGCACTTGCTCCTTCACGCGCCGCCCGGCCTGCGCGGCCTTGGGCAGGCGCAGCACGAGCGGCACGTGCAGCTCTTCGTCGAACAGGAACGTGCCGTGATCGAACCAATAGCCGTGTGAGCCCAAGCCTTCGCCGTGGTCGCTCGCGAGGATCACGAGCGTGCGCTCGAGGCGACCGGCGTCGCGCAGTCCTTCGAGCAGGCGCGCGAGTTGCGCGTCGGCGTAGCTGACTTCGCCCGCGTAGAGCGAGCGCATGCGCTCGACTTGCGCGGGATCCTGCACGAGGCGTTCCCGCGCGGCCGCGTCGAGCTCGTACCAGTTGTGCGGACCGGCGTAGTTCGGATCGTGCAGCCGCGCGAACTCGGGAGGCGGCGCGTAGGGCGCGTGCGGATCGTAGAGGTGCACGAACGTGAACAGCGGCTCGTCGCCGCGCGAGCCGAGCCACGCGAGCGCCGCGTCGACGGTCTCTGACGCGGGTCGATCGGCGCGGCGAATGTCGAGGCCGCGGCGCTCGACGAAGCGGATCAGCGCTCCCGCGAGGTGTAGGCGCTCGACGCTGCGCGGCAGCCAACGCCAGGCGAGCAGTTGGTCGTCGTACCAGTCGAAGCGCGCTGCGAGGCCGCACGACTCGTCGGCGAGCGTGAAGCCGGAGACGAACGCGCCCGTGTGGTGCGTGCGCGCGAGCAGGTCACCGAGCGTTCGCGCGCGGGTGGAGACGCCGCGACCGTTCGACACGGCGCCGTGCTCGATGGGGTAGAGGCCCGAGAGCATGGTCACGTGCGAGGGGACCGTGGTGTTGGCCTGCGACGTGGCGTCTTCGAACAATACGCCTTCCGCGGCGAGCGCGTCGATGGTCGGCGTGCGCGCGCGAGAGTTGCCGTAGCAACCGAGGGCGTCGGCGCGCAGCGTGTCGATGCTCACGAGCAACACGTCGGTCTGTCCGGCGCTCGAAACTTCGGGCACGCGACGCTCGGGTGCGGCGAATGCGACGAGCGCGATCAGCGCCAGTCCGCCGAGCATGGCGGCGTGGGGCGCGCGGCGAGCGCGGAGGCTGCTCCACGCCAACACCAAGTTTCCAACGGCGAGCGCCCACGCGAGCCACTGCAGCGGACCTTGCGCGACGCGCAGGGCGACGAGAGCGATGCACGTCGACGACGCCACGCCGAGCAGCGCCCAGAGGTTCGAAGTGCGCGTGAGGAAGGGCCACCACGCGAGCAACTCCTTGAGCGAGAGCATCACGGCCGTGGCCGCGAGAGCGCAGGGCAGCGCGAACTCGGCGGGGATCCAGCCGGCGAGCGCGAACAATGCGATCGCGAGAGCTGCGCCCATGGCGGCGCAGGTCGAGGCGGGCGCGGCGCGGAATTGCGGGCGACCGAACAGCGCGAGCGCGAAGAGGGCGCAGGGCAGCGCGAGCAGGGCTGCGGCGAGCGCGTAGCCGGCGGATCCCAGAGTCATGAGCCGCGCGGCCCACTGCACGTAGCGCGCGTCGGAACTCGCGAGCACCTTGGCGCTCTCGAGCAGGCCGAGTGCCGCGCCGCACAGGGCGGCTCGACCCACGGCGCGACCGAGGGCCGCGGCGACGGGCTCGCGCTGGAGCGGTGCGGCGTCCGTGGAGCTCATGGGGGCCGTGGCGGGACGATAGTCGTTATCGAGCGCGGTCCCAAGCGGCCGTGCTCTGGCGCACTCGCGCGGGGCGCCGTCCCGGCGCTGGGATCGCGGCAAGGTCAGAGTGCCATGGGCGCACTTCCGACCGGGGGCTGCGCCCGACATGATGGAGCCGCGCGGCCTCGGTCCGCGGTTGTGATGCACGCAACGTCCCCGCGCTCGACCTGTCTGGAGAAGGCGCTCCTCGCCGTTGGCGTCGTTTTCGTGGCGTGGCTCCTCGCCTGCGTCACCGCGGATCGCAAGGACGAGCCCGCGGACGATGCGTTCATCACCTACGTGTACGCGCGCAACCTCGCCGAGGGGAATGGGCTGCGCTACAACGCGAGCGACGCCGAGCCGACGTCCGGTGCGTCGAGTCTCTCGCACGTCGTCCTGTGCGCGGTCGCGATCGACCTCGGCCTCGATCCGCTGGCCTTCACGCGCGCGCTGGGCATCGCGCTCTTGCTCGCGATCGGACTCGGTTTCGGCCTCGTGGGTGCGTCCATCGCGCGCGCTCCGCCGACCGCGGGCTGCCTCGCCGGACTGGCGGTCACGCTGCTCGTGGGCCTGCTGCCGGAGACCGCGTTGCACCTCGCCTCGGGCATGGACACGCTGCTCTTCACGGCCGTGCACGCCGGAGTGGCCGCGTGGGCCGCGCTGGTCGTCGCGAGCGAGGAGCGCTCGCTGGGGACCGTTCGCACGCTCACGGGCTTTCTCGCCCTCGCGCTGGCGCCGCTGACGCGCCCCGAAGGCGGCCTGCTCGCGCTGGCGTATCTGGCGACCATCGTGTTTCTCGGGCGAGAGCGGTTGGGCTGGAGTGGCAGCCTGCGGCGCGTACTGCCGCTCGCGCTCGCCTTGCTCGCGCTGCTCGCGGCGCTCGCACTGTGGCGCTGGAGCTACTTCGGCCACGTCCTTTCGAGCGCCTACTACGTGAAGGTCTCCAACGGGATCTTCGGCTCGCGTGGCTCGCTGCTGCCGGGAGCTTCCGCCACGGCGCGTTTCGCGCTGCAGCGGCTGTTGCCTGGGGGGCTCGTCGTGCTCGCGTTCGCGGCCGCCGTGCGCGCGCCGACCGAAGCCGTGCGCCGCGGCTTCTGGCTGCTCATTCCCGCGACGATCGTCGTGTTCGCCTACGCGCGCGCGATCCACGAAATGGCCGCCGGCTTTCGCTACGAGTATCCGCTCATCGCTCCGTTCTTCGGAGCGGCGGTGGTCGCTCTGTGTTGGTTGCGCCGCCTCTCGCTCGCACACTTCGCAACCACCCTCGCCTGTGGCTCGGTCGCGCTGCCGTTGCTGGCGAGTTCGCCCCACACTGGGCTCGAGCGCTGGCTCGCTCATCCGCGCAGCATCGCGATCTCGTGGTGGCCCGAGCATCGTCCGAGCAATGCGCTCGCGCGACTCGGCCTCGATCTCGGCGAAACCGCGCTCGGTCAGGACGCGACGATCCTGCTCTCGGGAGCCGGGCAGGTGCCGTGGTTCTCGCGCTTGCGCGCGATCGACTGGATCGGGCTGAACTACGAGCCCGCCAGCGGTCGCGAGCCGTTGAGCGTCCGAGAGCTGTGGGAGCATCTCGACTCGCTGCAGCCGGATCTCGCGTTCTCGATCCTTCCGAGCGCCGCACCGGGCAGCACGAGCGCCGAGGAGGATCCGAACTTCAATTGCGAGCACGTGCGCCGCACGCGCCGTGGTCGCGGCAGCGCGCTGTTCGAGCACTGGGATCCCGCGCGCGTCGACGAGTCGTTTTGGCGCGAGATGGTGTGGCTGCGCGAGAGCTGCGAATTCGCGGCCAGCTATCGCCTCGGCGACGCGTGGGGCGAGCCGTGGTGGGTGCTCGTGTACGTGCGCAAGGACTCGCCGCACCGCGCGCTGCTCGCGGAGTGTTTCGCACGTTCGCGCAGGTCCGATGGACCGGACGAGGACCTGTCGGCGGCCTTTCCCGTACCCCCGCGGCGGAAATAATTTCTCGGCCTGGGGCGCTGAGGCCCACGTTCGAGACGCCGCCTTGCAGAATTGAAAAGGATTTGTTGGCTCGGAGACGAAAGGGGGGGGCCGCTCGCCTCGTCCCCGCCGAAACCCCACCGCGCTACCCACATGAACTGGATCCGCAACCTCTCCGTCGCCCGCAAGATCAACCTACTCGTCGCGCTCGCGCTGTTGGGCATCGTCTCGGTGGGCGGGGCCGGGTTGTGGGGCGCGCGGCGGCTCGCGCAGTCGACCGACGACGTCGGTCGCACCCAACTGCCCGCGGTTCGCAACATGACGCTGTGCGACATGATGCACGACGGAATGCTGGCGTGCGTCTACCGCGCGCTGCTGGTGTCCGAGGATCGCGACGAGGCCGCGATGGCGGCTGCCGTGCAGGAAACCAGTGAGTTCTCCGACAACTTCCACAAGTACATCGGCGCGCTCGATGAGCTCGAGATCGCGCCGCCGACACGCGAGGCGTTCGAGCGCGCGCGCCCCGACGTCGCGGAGTACATCGCAGGCTGTGAGCAGATCGTCGCGCTGTGTTCCGAGGGCCAGAGGGAGCAGGCTCGCGAGCGCCTACCGGCCGTGCAGGCCGTGTACGATCGACTCGAGACGAGCCTCGGAGACCTCGGTGAGCGCATCGAGACCGACGCCGACGCTTCGGTGGCCGAGAGCGAACGCGCCGCCGCGCTGGCGAACGCCGTCGCGCTCGCGTGCCTCGTCACCTGCGCGCTGCTCGCCCTCGCGCTCGGGCTCTACATCGCGCGCTTGATCGTGCGCCCGCTCGACAACGCCGTGCGCGTGCTCGAGTCCGGCGACATCGTGGCGCTCGCTGGCGTCGACAGCGACGACGAAATCGGTCGGATGGCCGTGGCGATCACCAAGACGGTGCGTCGCATGGAAGAGAGCTCGACGGAGCTCGAGTCGCGCAAGCGCACGATCGAAGTGAGCGCGAAGCAGATGGAGCAGTCCGCGCGCGAGGCGGAGGTGACCGCGCAGCGCGCGCAGGCGCTCGCCGCGGAGGCCGCGCGCGTGGCGGCGATGGTCGAGAACTCCCCAGCGTGCATGATGTACGCGGACGAATCTCTCGCGTTGGCCCACATGAATCCGGCCGCCCGCCGCGCCCTGTCGCGACTCGGTGCGGAACTCAGCCCCGAACGCCTGCAAGGACAGCCGCTGTCGCGGTTCTTCGGCGACGCGCGCGCGTCCGGCGGATTCCTGCGCGACGAGTCGAATCTCCCGCTGCAGGCACGCGCGCAGATCGGCGGTGAGACCGTGGATCTGGTGCTCAGCGCCATTCACGATGATGCGGGGCGGCGCGTCGGAACGCTCGTGAGCTGGGAGATCGTGACGGACAAGCTCGCGGCCGAGAAGCGCACGCGAGAATTGCAGGAACGCGAGCTCCGCAGCGCGGAGGAGCTGCAGTCGAAGGTCCAGCGCATGCTGCAGAGCGTGGACGCCATCTCGCGCGGCGACCTCACGGTGTCGATCGACGTGCGGGGCGAGGACGCGATCGGACGCATGGGCGAAGCGCTCGCGCGCCTGCTCCAAGATCTGCGCCGCAGCATGCAGCGCATTCGCGGCTCCGCCGAGGCGCTCGCGCGCTCCTCGGAGACGCTCGGGAGCGTCAGCCAGAAAATGAGCTCCGAGGCCCAGCAGACCGCGAGCCAAGTCCACGTCGTCGCGGATGCGGCGTCCAAGGTGTCGGGCTCGATGCGCACGGTGACCGAGAGCACGGACGGGATGGGCGTGTCGATCGGCGAGATCGCGCGCAGCGCGAGCGCGGCGGCCAAGGTCGCGCGCACGGCCGTGCAAACGGCGGACGAGACCAACGCCACCGTGTCCGACCTCGACCGTTCCAGCGAGGAAATCGGCAAGATCCTGAAGACGATCAACTCCATCGCTCAGCAGACGAACTTGCTCGCGCTCAACGCCACGATCGAGGCGGCGCGCGCCGGCGCAGCGGGCCGCGGCTTCGCGGTCGTCGCCAACGAGGTCAAGGAACTCGCCAAGGAGACCGCGAAGGCGACGACGGACATCAGCTCCAAGATCGGAGCGATCCAGTCCGGCTCGCGCGGCGCCGTCGATGCGATCTCGCGCATCGGCTCGATCATCCGTGAGATCGACGGCTTGCAGACCACGATCGCCGCCGCGGTGGAAGAGCAGACCGCGATGACGCGCGACATCAGCCAGAACCTGTCGGGTGCCACGAGCTCGAGCGCCGCCATCACGGCCAACATGGAGCAAGTCGCCGCGGCCGCGGTGGGCACGTCGCAAGGGGCGTCCCACTCGCTCGAAGTCTCCAATCAGGTTTCGCGCATGGCCGACGATCTGCTCGAAGCCGTGGGCCACTTCCGCATGTGAATCCGCGCGGCGCGCGGCCGGAGCGAGGCAGCACGGGCTCCGCGGCGTGGCGCGACGATCACCAGCCGAAACGCTCGCGCGCGAGCCAGCGCGCGGGAGCGCGGCTCGCCCCGGCGAGCACGGAGGCGAGTCGCTCCGGATGGCCGAGTGCGGCACGCACGTCCGCGGAGAGTTCGGCGGCGAACGCGCACTTGATCGCAGCGAGCCTGTCGGCGAGTTCGGTGGCGAGGTTGGGGTCCTTCGCAAGGCGCGGTGTCCACGTCTCGAGCGTCTTGGCGACGCGATCCCACTGCGTGGCTTGCGCGCCCTCGAGGTAGGGCTTGAGCTTGGCTGCGAGCGCCCGATCGGGCTCCGCACCGCCGAGCGCCGCCCACGCGACGAGCTGGCGCAGCGCGACCGCGCGACCCTGCTTTTCGAGCCGCGCTCCCTCCGATGGGAGGTCCGCGAACACAGCCTCGAGTGCCGCGAGTTTGCGCTGCACATCGACGGCCGCCGGCACGAGCTGACCATCGAGCTCCTTGGCGACCTGCATGCGCGGCCAC
>VGZD01000134.1 GCA_016872715.1 Planctomycetota bacterium | reverse complement strand
CGTCCGCGGCGCAGCTCGACCGTGCTAGGAAATCTCATTCTTGAAACACGGGCGGCTCCAAGGGCTGCGGAGCGAGCAGTTCCTTCCCACCGGCGGTCCGCCGCGCACGGGATGGAAAGCGACAGGGCCGGGGTGCCCCGGCCCTGTCGGTGTCGACTGCGACGCCGCGAGTGCGTCGAGAGTGCGCGAATCAGACCGGGTGGTAGGCCGTGGCGCGGGCCTGACCCGAGGTGCGAATGCGCTTCTGCTCGATGAGTTTCTTCATCGGCACGCGCATCGACTTCGTGTCGGTGCCGAGCGCGTTGGCGATCAACTCGCCGCGCAGGCCGGGGTTCTTGATGACATATTCCAGAATCTGGTCAGGGCGAATGTTCGTGTTGAGGGCCACCGAGTTCGCGCGACGGGACGAGCCTTCGCCGGACGACGAGCTGACCATTGCCGCGCCCGCGGATGTCAGCGAGAGGCAGGCGACCAGCGTGGCGCGCGCCTCGCCGAGTTCCTTGCGAATGGCGGCTTCCGAGCATGCCCCCATGCCCTTGTCGACGGCCTTGAGTGCGGCGCGAATGTGCTTGACGGCCGGATTCGCCTTGAGGCGCTTCTCTTCGGCCTTCTTCTTGATGTTCTGGATCTTGCGCTCGAGAGCGGCAATCTGATCTTCCGGAGTCATTCGTATCATGGCGTTTCGATAACCTAGTGCAAGTGTCTGGAGAGAGTGGAGAGTGAAAAACTCAGTTCGCGAACGACGAGAGGATAGGCACGAATCGTACGAAGTCAATCCGAAAACCGAGTGCGAGTTGGGGCGGAGAGAACATCCGCCCGATCCGCCCGACCGTGCTCCGGGGCGCTTTTTCAGGACTTCGGACGGGCGCGGGAGCGGCCTGCGCCGTAAGGTACTCGGCTCAATCGCCAGATCCACCGTCCCCTGCCCGCCGCCTCGCTCATGAAACTCGCAGCCCTCCTCACCGATCGGCCCCCCCAAGCATGACGCGCATCTATGTTGGCAACCTGTCCCGAGAGACCACCGAAGCCGAGCTCGGAGCGGCGCTGGGCGAGGGCGGCCGCACCGTGGCCAAGGTGATCCTCAAGCGCGACGGCGAGAGCGGCGCCTCGCGCGGCTTCGCCTTCGTCGACATGGGCAGCGCCGAAGAGGCCGCGGGCGCGATCGCTGCGCTCCACGGCAAGCAGCTCGGCGGCCGCACGATCAAGGTCGCGGCGGCCAAGGAGCTGCCGGGTCCGCGCACGAGCTGGCGCGAAGCCGCTGGCGAGACGGGCGGCGGCCGCGGTCGGCCGCGCTGAAGCGTCAGCGAGTGTGCGCGCGCGCGGCCCAGCGCAGCTTCGCGGGTGCGGCGCGCGGATTGTCCCGGCGCTCGGCCGAGCTCGGCCGTAGGACCTCGTCGCACAGAGCGTCGAAGTGGCCGGCGGCGAGCCCGCGCTCGAAGGCCTTCTTCACGCGGCGATCCTCGCCCGAGTGGAATGTGAGGAAGGCGACGCGACCGCCGGGGCGCAGCACATCGGGCAGCTGACGGAGCAGCGCGTCGAGCACGCCGAACTCGTCGTTGACCTCGATGCGCAGCGCTTGAAACACGCGGCGCACGCTCCGCTCGGCTTCCTCGGCCTCGAGATGCGGCGGCAGCGAGGCACGCACGGCTTCGGCGAGCGTGAGCGTCGTCCGCAGCTGGCCGCGGCGGCGTGCGAGAGCGCGTGCGATGCGCTCGGCGTGAGGTTCGTCGGAGTGCTCGATGAACACGGCGGCGAGACGAGCTTCGTCGGTGCGCTCGAGCCACTGCGCTGCGGAGAATCCGCGCGAGGGATTCATCCGCATGTCGAGCGGACCGTCGTGCTTGAAGGTGAAGCCTCGCGTGGGATCGTCGATCTGCATCGACGACACGCCGAGGTCGGCGAACACGAAATCGACGCCGTCGCTCCAGCCGACCTCGTGCAGCGTCGGACCGAGCGCAGCGAAGTTGGTGCGGCGCACGCGCAGGCGAGGCTCGACGAAGCCGAGCGCTCGAAGGCGCGCCTGCGTGCGCGGAAGTTGCAGCGGATCGACATCGAGCGCCAGCAGCTCGCCCGAAGGCGGCATCGCGCGCAGGAAGCGCTCGGAGTGGCCGCCGAAGCCCAAGGTGCAGTCGACGCCGCGCACGGCGTGCGACACATCGAGCACGGCGAGCGCTCCGTCGACGAGGATCGGAATGTGCTGGCCCGCCGGGGTCTGGCCGCGCGAGCGCACATGCTCGACCAGCTCGGGATAGCGCTGCGGATCGAGCTCCTTGTACTTCTCCTCGAAGCGGCGCGGGTGCGTGCCCTTGTAGCGCGGCCGGCGGCGGTGCGCGGGTTCGGGCGGAGGCTCGGGTTCGCTCATGGCCTGCATGTTCGCTCCCTTTGCCGTGCGCGCGCCACAGGAGCCCGCGGAGCTCGCCGAGTCACCGCCGTGGCGCGGGTCCGCCCGACGAACGGCGGACGGCCGTCGCGGTGCCCGGAGCGTGCGTCCTGCGCGTGCTCACGCCGCTCGTGAGGACTTCGGTCCTCGCGGGCGTCGTGCGCGTTCACGGCCGTGGCGGCGGTCAGATCCCCGCGCCGAAGCCGCCCCCGTGGTGGCCGTGCGACGAGGTGGAAGGGTGCGGATGCGAGGAGTGAGTCGGCGACGGGCGCGGGGCGTGGTGCGGCTTGTGGCCAGCACCGCCGGGCGAACGCGCCGGAGCCGGACGCTGCGCGGGCTTGGGCGCCGGGCGTCGCGGGGCCTGCGGAGGACGGGGGGAGTGCGGAGGCCGCGAGGCGCGCGAGCGCGGCGGGCCCTGCTGCGGGCGCGGAGTGCGCGCGTGACCGCTGTCGCCGTCGAGCTTGCCGGCGATCGGAATCGAGCGGCGAATCGTGCGCTCGATGTCGAGCAGGTAGGCGCGTTCCTCACCGTCGCACAAGGAGATCGCGATGCCGCTCGCCCCCGCGCGGCCCGTGCGACCGATGCGGTGCACATACTGCTCGGGCACATTCGGGATCTCGTAGTTCACGACATGCGAGAGGCCATCGATGTCGAGGCCGCGCGCGGCGATGTCCGTCGCGACGAGGATGCGCGTGCGTCCTTCGCGGAAGGCGTCGAGCGTGCGCTCGCGCTGACCCTGCGACTTGTTGCCGTGGATCGCCTGCGCGGCGATGCCGTCCTGCACGAGACGCTTGGCGACGCGATCCGCGCCGCGCTTGGTGCGCGTGAAAACGAGTGCGCGCTCGACCTCGGGCTTCGAGAGCAGCTTGGTGAGCAAGCCTGCCTTCGCGGCGCGCGAGACGAAGTAGACCGACTGATCGACGAGCTCGGCCGTCGTCGCCGGCGGAGTGATCGCGACCTTCGCGGGGTTCGAGAGGATGCCCTCGGCGAGCTTGGCGATCACCGGCGGCATCGTGGCCGAGAAGAGCAGCGTTTGGCGCTGCTTGGGCACGGCCGAGAGGATGCGGCGGACATCGGGGATGAAACCCATGTCGAGCATCTGGTCGGCCTCGTCGAGGACGAGCACTTCGACGCGCTCGAGGCGCACATGGCCCTGCGCCTTGAGGTCGAGCAGGCGACCCGGCGTGGCGACGAGCACTTCGACGCCGCGCGAGAGCGTGGCGACCTGACTGCCCTGGCCGACGCCGCCGAAGATCACCGCGACGGAGACCTGCATGCGCGCGCCGTAGGTCGTGAAGCTGTCGGCGACCTGCGCCGCGAGCTCGCGCGTCGGCACGACGACGAGCACGCGCGGCGTGCGCGGCTCGGCACGGCGACGGGACTTCGAGAGGTGCTGGAGGATCGGGAGCGCGAAGGCGGCGGTCTTGCCGGTGCCGGTCTTGGCGCACCCGAGCAGGTCGCGGCCTGCGAGCAGCAGCGGGATCGACTGGAGCTGAATCGGGGTCGGCTCGACATAGCCCTCGTCCGCGACGGCGCGCAGGAGAGGCTCGATCAGGCCGAGAGACTGGAAGTTGGTCATGGAGCGTGGGTACGACGCGGCCATGGGCCGCGCCTTGCGGGTGTTGAGAGCGCGGGCTCGCCGCGCGTCCGGTTTCGGTGTTGTCTCGCGCCTCGGGCACCCGCGCCGTCGCGCTCGCGCTCAGGCGCGGGCGGGAGGTCTGCAGCGGGCCCCGGCACGGCACGCGAACCGGGAGGGCTTCCTTCTTCGAGGGCCGCGGATCCATCCGTGGCCGTTCCCCGCGACTTGCAACTCCGCGGGTGGAAGCGTTGTGCCGCGCGGTATCCGCCGCGACGGCTCGACGGCAAAGGTTGTAGGCGAGACGGGCCGCGGGCGCGAGCTTTTATCGGCAAATCGCGCGCGAACGCCCGTGACGGGGTCGCCAAGGCCGTTCGCGCGCGCCGTCGCTCGTTCAGCGCAGGCGCTCGTAGAAGCGCCAGCGCGTGCGGAAGTCGCGCTCGAGCGGCGTGGCGGCGAGGCGCGCTCGCACCATCTCGATCGGCATGTTGCCGCCCTGCAGGATCGCGTCGTGGAACGCGCGCGCGTCCATGCGGCCCGAGATCACGAGCTCGCGATGGAGCTCGCGCAGCTGCAGCGCGCCGATCATGTACGCGATCTGGTACAGCGGCCCGTAGGAACCGTTGAACGAGCGCCGCACTTCGCCCGCGGCGTTCTCGCGCTCGTGGCCGACGCGCTCGACCAAGAAATCGATGCACTGCTCCGGCGTCCACAGCCCGAGGTGGAACGAGAGCGAGAAGCGGATGCGCGCGCAGCGATGCGTGCGCCAGAAGAGCATTCCCATGCGGTTTTCCGGGCTTTTCTGGAAGCCGCGCTCCCACATCAGGAGCTCCCACCACAGCGCCCAGCCTTCGGTCCAAAAGGGCGAGGCGAACGCCGCGCGATGCGTCGCGTGGCGGCTCGTCATGAACTGCTGCAGGTGATGGCCGGGGATGAGCTCGTGGTGCACGGTCGCGCGCGAGAAGTGGCGGTTGTTGCCGCGCAGGCTCATCGACTTCTTGCCATGGTCCATGCCATCGGTCGGGAACGACACGCTGATGACCTCGCCGCCGGTGAAGAACGGGTTCACGAGCTGACGCTCGGGCGTCATCATCTCCATGCGCCATGTTTCCTTCGCGAGCGCAGGCACCGTCACGAGGCCCTGCTCCTCGACCCAGCGCGTGGCTTCCTCCGCGAGCTCGCGAATCAGCGCGGGCTGCTCGCCGGGAGCGACATGATCCTGCTTCACGCGCTCGAGCGCCGCACGCCAGTCGTCGCCCAGGCCCATGTCGGCCGCGGCCTTCGCGAGCTCGGCTTCGCACCACGCGAGCTCGAAGTCGGCGATTTGGAGCAGCTCTTCCGGCGTGTACGGGATCAGCGCGCCGCGCAGCTCCGCACTCAGCGCCTCGCGACCGATCGGATCGCCGACGATGGTCTCGCTGTCGCCGTTTGCGAGCCCCGCGATCTCGTTGCGCAGCCAGCGTGCATGCCCGTCGAGCGCGTCGCGCAGCTTGTCCGCGGGCTGCTTCACCCACCAGCCGAAGAGCGGGTCGTAGCCATCGCGCTCCCCCACCCACCGATCGAGCGCAGCGCGCAGGCTCTCGAGGTCGCGCGAGGCGCGCACGACGACGGAGCGCTTCTCTTGCCGCGCGGCGGCTGCCAGATCCTTCTTGGCGCTCTCGACCTCGGCCAGCAGCGCGTCGAACTCAGCCGCGACCTTTTCGGCATCGACGGACTCGAGACGCTGGCCGGGCTCGAGCACGGCGAGCAGTCGAGGCAGGTAGGGCGCGAGCGCGAGCGTCTGGGCGCGGCGCGCGGCGCGCTGCTCCAGCAGCGCCAGCTCGTTCTCGAGCTCCGTGCGCAGCAGCACATAGTCGACGCGGTCCTCCTGAGAGAGCGCCTCGAAGTCGAGCGTGGAGAGCGATGCGAGCTCGCTCTCGAAGAAGGCGCGCATGCGGGCGGAGCCGAGCTCGGAGAGCGGCATGCTCCAGTAGCGGCGCAGCGCGTCACGGTCCTCGACGAAGCGGGTGACTCGCTCGGGGAGCTTCGCAGTGGTCGCCGCTTGAAGCGGAGCACTCGCGCGGGCCGGGGCGGGAGCGAGCAGGGAGAGCAACGCAAGGGTGATCGACGGCAGGCGCATGGATGGAGAATACGGCTCGAGCGAGGCGGCGCGAGCGCGCGCAACGGCCTGCCGTGATCCCCCCGCAGGCACCCGCACCCCCGTTCCCGGAGCGACACACAAGGAGCTGACGACCCGCGATTCCGCGCCCTCGGGGAGTTGGCCGTAGACTGCGGCCCCCGCGGCCACGCACAATGCGCCCATGGATCCCGTCGTCTACTCCATTCTGCATGTCGCCGCGGCGTTCGTGCTCGTCGCCAGTACCTTCTCCGCCTTCGCCAACCCGGTGCCCGAGCGCAAAGGGCTCGTGCTCGCCGTCAACGGCATCGCGGCGCTCGTCGCCGTCGTCGCCGGCTTCGGCCTGCATGCGAAGCTCGGCGTCGAGGGCTTCCCCGGCTGGCTCATCGTCAAGCTCGCCGCGTGGCTCGTCCTCGCGGCCGGCACGGGCATGGCGTTCCGCAAGCCCGGCCGCGCCAGCGCCCTCGCGCTCGTGTCGGCACTCGCCGTGCTCGCCGCCGTGTACTGCGTGTACTTCAAGCCGTTCTGAGCGCCGCGTGAGTGCGAGAGCGCTGCCGTTCGGCCTTGCGTTCGCGCTCGCACTCCCCTCGCACGCGCAGAAGCCAACCAAGGACGGCAGCGACGCCTACTTCCAAAAGGGTGAGATCCACGAGCTGCGGCTCGTGCTCGCGCCCGAGGCGGAGCAGGCGCTGCGCGATGCGCCGCGCACCTACGCGCCGTTCGAGCTGTGGGTCGACGGCAGGCGCTTCGCATCCGGCGGCGGAGTGAAGCTCAAGGGCGCGGCGGGTAGCTACCGCGACTACGACGATCGTCCGGCGCTGACCGTCAAGCTCGACAAGTTCGACGGAACGACGCTCTTTCACGGGCTCGAGAAGTTCCACCTCAACAACGCGGCGCAAGATCCGAGCCTCGTCTGCGACTGGCTGGGATCTCAGATCTTCCGCGCGGCTGGCTATCCCGCCGTGCGCGTGACCCACGCGCGCGTGCGCCTGAACGAGCGCGACCTGGGGCTGTACGTGCTGAAAGAGGGCTTCGACAAGCGCTTCCTCGCGCGCTGGTTCGCGGACGACGACGGCAACCTCTACGACGGCGGCTTCTGTCAGGACCTCGACGCCGCGCTCGAGCTCGACAGCGGCGACGGGCCGAGCGATGGCAGCGACGTGGCCGCGATCGCCTCGGCCTGCGGCGAGAGCGACATGGTCAAGCGCTGGAGCGCCATCGAGCCACTCGTGGACATCCCCGCGTTCGTGCGCTTCATGGCGCTCGAGGAGCTGTGCGGCCACTGGGACGGCTACACCATGAACGCCAACAACTACCGCCTCTACTGTGAACGCGGCGGCAAGGCGCGCTTCCTTCCGCACGGCATGGACCAGCTCTTCGGCGACCCGCTGGCTTCGACGCTCGACATGCCGACCTCGCTGCTCGGCGGCTCGGTGATGAAGCGGCCCGAGTGGCGCAAGCTGTATCGCAAGGAACTCAAGGAGCACTTGGCGCGCGTCGAACCGAAGGCACTGGCACGCAAGCTCGAGCCCGTGCAAGACCGCATCCAATCGGCGCTCGAGTCGCTCGAGGGCGATGCCGCGGCGGTCCAGCGCGAGCACTATCAGGCGCTCGTGGCGCGCATCGACGAACGCCATCGCTTTCTGGTCGAGGAAGTGAACGCGCCGGAGCCCAAGCCGCTGGTGTTCAGGACCGGGGTCGCCGTCACGATCAAGGGCTGGCGCACGCACTCGGAGGTCGAAGATGCGCGCGTCGATTCGGAGACGGATGACGGGGTCGACTGGTACATCGTCGAGTGCGGCCCGAGCGGCCGCTGCATCGCCGGTTTCCGCAAGGGCGTGCTGCTCGGCCGCGGTCGCTACAAGTTCACCACGACACTCCGAGCGGATGGCATCGAGGCGCTGGTCGAGGACGGTGCGCCCTCGCGCGGAGCCGCCCTGCGCATCAGCGCTTCCACAGCCGAGAGCTTCCTCGAAGGCAGCGGCACACGCGAGCTCACCTACGAATTCGAAGTGACCGAAGAGCAGCGCGACATTGACCTCGTGCTCGAACTGCGCGCCACCGCCGGCCGCATCCGCCTGCGCCAAGACTCGCTCAAGCTCGTGAAGCTCGGCACCAAGTGAGCGCATCGCGCGGCCGTTGCTAGCATCGCGGCATGGAACAGCTCTGGAGTGCCTTCGCCAGCGACACCGATGTCGAGCTCGGGGCTGCGTTCGTGCGGCTCGTGGGTTCGCTGCTGCTCGGGCTGGCGGTCGCGTGGATTCATGCGCGGGCTCGCGTGCGCTCGGGTCGACCCGCGGACAGCGCGCTCGCGGGCACGCTGGTGCTGCTGAGCGTGTTGTTGTGCCTGACGGCGCTCGTCGTGGGCGACAACGTGGCGCGCGCGTTCAGCATCGTCGGCGCGCTCTCCATCGTTCGTTTCCGCACCGTCGTCGACGACACGCGCGACACGGCGTTCGTCGTGTTCGCCGTGGCGATCGGC
>VGZD01000133.1 GCA_016872715.1 Planctomycetota bacterium | reverse complement strand
CTCGCGCGCGAGCCACGCTCCCGTGCCGATTCCGAGCGCGGCACCGGCGACGCGGCCGAGCTCGCCCACGACGAGCGCTCCGATGCTCGCGCCGATGAGCGCGCCGGTCGCGACGCCCGCGAGCGCCGCGAGCCACGCCGGAGCGCCCGCTCGCACGAGCAGCGCCACCACCATCGTGCCGAGCGCGATCGTCGAGCCGACGGAGAGGTCGATGCCGCCCGCGACGATGATCCACGTCGCGCCGACCGCCGCCGTGCCGACCACCGCGGTCTGCAGCAGCATCAGCTCGTGATTGTTCCAGCTCGTGAACTTCGCGCCGCACAACGCCGCGAACAGGATCCACGTCGCGACCAGCCCGAGGGCCGGTCCCAGACGCCGCAACAGCTCGCGCGCGCTCATCGCGCTCCTCCGGCTGCTTCGAGCATCACGTCGTGCTCGCTGGTGCTCTCGATGGCGCGCGCGATGCCGAGCGCACCGCGCGCCATGACGGCGATGCGGTCGCAGGTGCCGAACAGCTCGGGCAAGTAGCTCGACACCATCGCCACCGCGCGCGGCCGCGCACCGCGCGCGAGCTCGTCGATCAGCCGGTAAATCTCCGCCTTCGCTCCGACGTCGACGCCGCGCGTGGGCTCGTCGAGCAGCAGGATGTCGGCGTCGCAGTGCAGGAGCCGCGCGAGCGCGACTTTTTGCTGATTTCCGCCCGACAGCCGACCCACGCCCTGCGCCGGTCCCGCGCAGCGGATGCCCAGCCGCGCGATCCACTCGCGAGCGGCGGCATCGACGCTCGTGGCGCGAATCCAGCCGCCGCGAGCGTGGCGATCGAGGCGCGGCAAGCACAGGTTGTCGGAGATCGAGAGCCCGAGCGCGAGTCCCTCGCGCTTGCGATCCTCGCTCGCGAATCCGACGCCCTGCCGCCAGCGCTCGCTCGGCCCGCGCGCGCCGTCGAGCGCGAGCACGCGCAACTCGCCCGCGACGACGCGGTCGAGGCCGAACAGCGCGCGCAGCAGCTCCGTGCGTCCCGCTCCGACGAGCCCGGCGATGCCGAGCACCTCGCCGCGCCGCAACTCGAGCGCCGCCTCGCGCAGCTTGCCGAGCCCGCGCAGCCCGCTCACGCGCGCGACGACCTCGCCCGGCCGCGCCCGCGAGCGCGGGTAGAGCTCCGACACCTCGCGACCGACCATGGCGGCGACGAGCTTCTCGGCCGAGAGCTCCGCGCGATCGAACGTCGCCACGCTCGCGCCGTCGCGCAGCACCACCGCTCGGTCCGCGAGGTCGATCACCTCTTCGAGCGCGTGCGAGATGTACACGATCGCCGCGCCGCGCTCGCGCAGCTTGCGCACCAGCGCGAAGAGTCGCGCGACGTCCTCGCGGCCGAGGCTCGACGTCGGCTCGTCGAGCACGAGCACGCGTGCCTCGAGCGCGACAGCGCGCGCGATCTCGACTTGCTGCGCGTCCGCCGGTCCGAGCCGCCCGACTGGCAGCTCGAGGTCGAGGTCGCCGCGCCCGACTTCGGCGAGCGCCGCGCGCGCGCGCGCGCGCAACTTCGCGCGCTCTAGGAACGGACCGCGCCGCGGCTCGCAACCGAGCAGCACGTTCTCCGCCACCGACAGGTGCGGCGCGAGCGCGAGCTCCTGATGGATCATCGCCACGCCTGCGCGCCGCGCCGCGTCGGGACCGCGCGGCCGGTACTGCGCGCCGTCGAGCTGCATTTCGCCCGCGTCGGGCGCGAGCGCCCCGGCGAGGACCTTCATCAGCGTCGACTTGCCTGCGCCGTTTTCGCCGACGAGCGCGAGGACTTCGCCTGCGCGCGCCTCGAGCGACACGCCCGCGAGCGCCACGGTCGCTCCGTAGCGCTTCTCGATTCCCGCCATCGCGAGTCGCACGACCACGGTGCGAGAATAGCGGTCCCGCGCTACCGCAACAGCGGCGCGATCTCACTCGCGCCCATGTTCTCGCGCGTCGCGAGCACCGCGCCGGTGTCGATCGAAGTCGGCACGCTCTCGCCGCGCCGCGCCTTGTCGAGCGTCTCGACCGCGAGGCGGCCCATGCGCCGCGGATCTTGCACGACCAGTGCGTCGATGCGGCCGTCGGCGAGCGCCGCGACGAGCGGCGGCGACGCATCGAAGCCGACGAAGCGCAGCCGGCCGACGAGCCCCGCCTGTTCGAGCGCGAGCAACATGCCCGCGGTGGTTGGCTCGTTCGAGCAGAACACGCCCTGCGCCTCGCGCAGTGCGTCGAGCATGTTGAGCGCGGTCGTCTTCGCCTCGCCCACGGTCGCGCCGGCGAAGCGATTGTCGATTGCGACTTCGACGCCCGCAGCGCGCGCCGCATCGAGGAAGCCCTGCTCGCGCGCCTCCGTGCTCGCCGAGCCGACCTGATAGCGCAGCAGCACCGCCTTGCCCACGCCGCCGAGCAGCGCCGCGAGCTTCTCGCCCGCCAGTCGCCCGCCCGCGAGATTGTCCGTCGCCACGAAGCTCGCGAAGTCCGCGCCCGGCGTCCCATCGAGGCCCGAGTCGAAGATCACGACGGGAATGCCGCGCCCGCGCGCCTGTGCCACGACCGGCACGAGCGCCGCGTGGTCGAGCGGGGCGAGCGCGAGTCCGTCGAGGCCCTCGGAGAGCAGTTGCTGGACCAGCGCGATCTGCTGCGCGCGATCGTTCTCTTGCAGCGGGCCCTTCCAGATCACGTCGGCTCCGACCGCCTCGCCGCCCGACTTCGCGCCGGCCTCGACCGCCTTCCAGAACACGTGGGTCGTGCCCTTGGGCACGACCGCGAAGCGCGGCCGGTCCGACGCGTTCGGCGCCGCGTTCTCGCCGCCGCAGGCCGCGAGGCCGAGGAACAGGGAGAGGGACAGGTAGATACGTCGCTTGAGCATGGCGGGACCTCCGTCTGAGATGTTCCGAGACACCGCGGCAAATTTCAATTGCAAAAAACGTGGAGGGCCGGTGAAATCCAGACCTTCCCAAACTCCCATGAACACCTCCACTTCCAAACTCAGCGCGACCGACGCCGGTCGCTACCGCGCCCCCGCGCTCGAAAAGGGGCTCGAGATCCTCGAGCTCCTCGCCGCCCGCCCCGAGGGCCTCTCCCAGTCCGAGATCGCCCGCGCCCTCAACCGCACGGTGGGGGAGATCTTCCGCATGCTCAACTGTCTGGTCGAGCGGGGCTACCTCTCGATCCAGCGCCCGAGCGACCGCTACATCCTGACGCTCAAGCTGTTCGAGCTCGCGAACCGCAACTCGCCGTTGGAGAAGATGCTCGGCAACGCCTTGCCGGCCATGCGCGAGCTCGCGGGCTCGATCGAGCAATCCTGCCACCTCGCCGCCATCGAAGGTGGCCACGGCGTGGTCATCGCGCAGGTCGACAACCCCGGCCACATCGGCTTTTCCGTGCGCGTCGGTTCGGTGATCGGCCTCTCCTCGACGGCGTCCGGCCGCGTCCTGCTCGCGTTCCAGACGGCCGAGGACCGCGAGCGGCTGCTCTCCCGCGCGCGCTCGGACGGCGAGCGACTCGACGTCGACTCCATGACTCGCACCCTCGATGCGATTCGCGAGCGCGGCTTCGAGGAAATGGAGAGCACCCGCATCCGCGGCATTCGCGACGTCTCCTTCCCGGTGCTCGACCACCGGAGCTCGGCCGTGGCGGCGCTGACCGTGCCGTTCATCGAGCGACTCGACGTGTCCGACCGCGAGGCCCTCGCCCGCGGGCGCGAGCTCCTCGGACGCACCGCCGCCACGCTGACCGCCTCGCTCGGCGGCCGCAACGGGAGCGCGTCGTGCTGAGCGTCGATGGCGGAGCCCAGCGCTTCGGGGCCGAGCTGCGGCAGCGTCCGCTCGCGCCGTCGAAGCCGCGCCCGATCGTCTGCATCGGAGCCGGCAGCATCGTCCACGACGCTCACTTGCCGGCCTATCGCGCCGCGGGCCTGCCCGTCGCGGGCGCTTTCGATCCGCTCCCCGGCCGCGCGCGCTCCGTGGTCGAGCGCTTCGGCGTGCCGCGCGCGTTCGCGAGCTTCGAAGAGGCCGCCGCGACTCCCCACGCGATCTTCGACGTCGCCGTGCCGCCCTCCGATCTGCTCGGCGTGGTCGAGCGCCTGCCCACCGGCTGTGCGGCGCTGCTGCAAAAGCCGCCCGGCCTCGACCTCGCGGAGGCCACGCGCATCCGCGCGTCCTGTCGCGAGCGCGGCATCACCGCGGCCGTCAACCTGCAACTGCGCTTCAGCCCCGCCTTCCTCGCGCTGCGCGACGTGCTCGCGCGCGGCCTGCTCGGACGGCCGATCGAGCTCGAAGTGCTCGTCAACTGCCGCATGCCGTGGGAGAACTGGCCGTTCCTCGAAGGCCTGCCGCGCATGGAGTTGCCGCTGCACTCGATTCACTACATCGACGTGATCCGCGCCCTGCTCGGCGAACCGCTCTACGCGCAGGGCCGCACGGTGAAGCACCCCTCCACGCCGCGCATCACGAGCTCGCGCTCGACGGCGATCCTCGACTACGGCGACGACGTGCGCTGCGCCCTGTCGGTCAACCACCACCACATGCACGGCCCGCGTCACCAGCGTTCGGAGATGCGCCTCGAGGGCACGCTCGGCGCCGCGCGCGTCGTGATGGGCGTCAACCTCGACTACCCGCGCGGTCGCCCTGACTCGCTCGAGCTCGCGTTCGAAGGCAAGGAGTGGAGCGAAGTGCCGCTGTTGGGCAACTGGTTCCCCGACGCGTTCCGCGGCCCGATGTCCTGCCTGCAACGGTTCGTGACCGGCGAGTCGAGCGAGCTCGAGTGCTCGATCGACAACGCGTGGCGCACGATGGCCGTGATCGAGGCGCTCCACGCGGCCGACGCGGCGCGCGGCGCGAGCGTCCCGCGGGACGACGCGCCATGAGTCCGCGCATCGACGCGCACCAGCACTTCTGGAAGGTCGCGCGCGGCGACTATCGCTGGATGCACCCCTCGCTCGAGCCGTTGTACCGAGACTTCGGTCCGCAGGACCTCGCGCCGCTGCGCGCGCGCCACGGGATCGACGGCAGCGTGCTCGTGCAGGCCGCCGACAGCGTCGCCGAGACCGAGTACATGTTCGAGCTCGCCGCAGGGGACGCGACGATCCTCGGCGTCGTCGGCTGGGTCGACTTCGAGGCCCCGGATGCGCCCGACACGCTCGCGCGACTCGCGCGCAATCCCAAGCTCGTCGCCGTGCGCCCGATGTTGCAGGACATCCCCGATGTGCGCTGGATGCTGCGCGACACGCTCGCGCCCGCCTACCGCGCGCTGATCGAGCTGAACCTGGCGTTCGACGCGCTCGTGAAGCCGCCGCACCTGCCGCACCTCGTGCGCTTGGTCGACCGCTGGCCCGACTTGCGCGTGGTCGTCGATCACGGCGCGAAGCCCGTGATTTCCGCGGGCCTGCGCTGGCCCGCGCGCGCCGCGTGGAGCGCGGACCTGCGCACGCTCGCGACGCATCCGCGCCTGTGCTGCAAGCTCTCCGGTCTGGCGACGGAAGCGTCGAGGGACTGGAGCGACGCGGACCTCGCGCCGTTCGCGCACGAGATCGTCGAGATCTTCACTCCGCAGCGCACGATGTGGGGCAGCGACTGGCCGGTCGTCGACATGGCCGGCGGCTATTCGCGTTGGTACGACAGCTCTCAATCCCTGTTCGCCTCTCTCCACGAGGGCGAACGGCGCGCACTCTTCGGCGGGACCGCCGCCGAGTTCTACGGCCTCTCGTGGACGCCTCAGGCATGACTTCGATCCGCATCACGGCCCTCGAGGCCCGCGACATCCGCTTCCCGACGTCGGACCACAACGACGGCTCGGACGCGATGCACCCCGATCCGGACTACTCGGCCGCGTACGTGGTCCTGCGCACGAACGTCGACGGCCTCGAAGGCCACGGGCTCACCTTCACCATCGGTCGCGGCAACGACCTGTGCGTCACCGCCGCGCAGTCGCTCGCTCCGCTCGTCGTCGGCCGCACGCTCGACGGCATCGTCAACGACTTCGCCGCGTTCTGGCGCTCGATCGCGAGCGACTCGCAGCTGCGCTGGGTCGGACCCGAGAAGGGCGTGATCCACCTCGCCACGGCCGCGATCGTCAACGCCACGTGGGACCTGTACGCCAAAACGCAGCGCAAGCCCCTGTGGAAGCTCGTGGTCGACATGAGCCCCGAGCAGCTCGTCTCGACGATCGACTTCCGCTACATCTCCGACGCGCTCTCGCGCGAGCAGGCGCTCGACATCCTGCGCGCCAACGTGCCGCGCAAGGCGGAGCGCGAGGCGGCGATGCGCGCGCGCGGCTATCCCGCCTACACGACGTCCGCGGGCTGGCTGGGCTACTCCGACGAGAAGATTCGCGCGCTGTGCCGCGCGGGCATCGCGGAAGGCTGGAACCACTTCAAGATCAAGGTCGGCGCGGACCTCGCGGACGACCTGCGGCGCGCGGCGATCGTGCGCGCGGAGATCGGACCGCAGCGCAAGCTCATGTTCGACGCCAACCAGCGTTGGGACGTCGGCGAGGCGATCGAGAACATGCGCGCGCTCGCGCGCTTCGACCCGTGGTGGATCGAGGAGCCGACCTCGCCCGACGACGTGCTCGGCCACGCCGCGATCGCGCGCGCCATCGCTCCGATCGGCGTCGCGACCGGCGAGCAGTGCCAGAACCGCGTGCTGTTCAAGCAGCTCTTGCAGGCGAACGCGATCCGCTTCTGCCAGATCGACTCGTGCCGCCTCGGCGGTGTGAACGAGGTGCTCGCCGTGCTGCTGCTCGCCAAGCGTTTCGACGTCGTCGTGTGCCCGCACGCCGGCGGCGTCGGTCTGTGCGAGTACGTCAATCACCTCATCATGATCGACGACATCTGCATCGCGGGCTCGCACGAAGGCCGCGTCGCGGAGTTCGTCAGCCACTTGCACGAGCACTTCGAAAACCCCTCCGTCGTGCGCAATGGCCGCTACATGGTCCCGACCGCGCCGGGCTACGGCATCACGATGAAGGCCTCGTCGCTCGAGCAGTTCGAGTATCCCTCGGGCCCGCTGTGGTCTGAGCGGTCCGCCGTCCGCGTCAAAGTGCGGCGCTAGGTCATGGGACGCCTCGCGGGCAAGCGCGCGCTGGTGACGGCCGCAGGACAGGGCATCGGGCGCGCCACGGCGCTCGCGTTCGCGCGCGAGGGTGCGCAGGTGCTCGCGACGGACATCGACGAGGCGCTGCTCGCGCGCCTCGCGGAGAGTGACGCGCGCATCGCGCTCGCGCGGCTCGACGTGCGCGACGACGCCGCGGTCGCCGCGATCGCCGCGCGCGGGCCGTTCGACGTGCTCTTCAACTGCGCCGGCTTCGTGCACCACGGCACCGTGCTCGACTGCACGCCCGAGCAGTGGGCCACCGCGCTCGACCTCAATGTCACCTCGATGTTCCGCACGCTGCGCGCCGTGCTGCCCGGCATGCTCGCGCGCGGCAAGGGCTCGATCGTGAACATGTCCTCGGTCGCGAGTTCCGTGAAGGGCGCGTCCAATCGCTGCGCCTACGGCACGACCAAGGCGGCCGTGATCGGCCTCACCAAGAGCGTCGCGGCCGACTTCGTCTCCAAGGGCATTCGCTGCAACGCCGTCTGCCCCGGCACGGTCCAGACCCCGTCGCTCGACGAGCGCATCGCCGCCCAAGGCGATCCGCTCGCCGCGCGCGCCGCGTTCATCGCGCGCCAGCCGCTCGGCCGCGTCGGAGAGGCCGACGAGATCGCGGCGCTCGTCGTGTACCTCGCCTCCGACGAGTCCGCCTACACCACCGGCGCGATTCATGTGATCGACGGCGGCTGGAGCAACTAGGGAAACCCACGCACATGAAGCTCTTTCGTTTCGGCGAGCCCGGCCGCGAGCAGCCCGGCATCCTCGATGCCTCCGGTGAGCGTCGTTCGCTCGTCGGCGTGCTCGACGACCTGCGCGGCGACGCGCTCTCGCCCGCGTCCCTCGCGCGCATCGCGCGCCTCGACCTCGCCAAGCTCCCGCTCGTGCCGCAGGGCGCGCGCTTTGGCCCGTGCGTCGCCGGCACCGGCAAGTTCATCTGCATCGGCCTCAACTACGCCGACCACGCCGCCGAGACCGGCGCGCAGGTGCCCGCCGAGCCCGTGGTGTTCATGAAGGCGACGAGCGCGATCATCGGCCCCAACGACGATGTCGTGATCCCGCGTGGCTCGAAGAAGACCGACTGGGAAGTCGAGCTCGGCCTCGTGATCGGCTCGCGCGCCAAGTATGTCACGCCCGAGCGCGCGCTCGAGCATGTCGCCGGCTTCTGCGTGATCAACGACCTGTCCGAGCGCGAGTACCAGCTCGAGCGCCTCGGTCAGTGGGACAAGGGCAAGGGCTGCGACACCTTCGGCCCCATCGGACCCTACCTCGTCACGCGCGACGAGGTCCCCGACCCGCAGTCCCTCGACCTGTGGCTCGAAGTCGACGGCCATCGCTACCAGCGCGGCAACACGCGCACGATGGTCTACACCTGCGCCTTCCTCGTCTCCTACCTGAGCCAGTTCTTCACGCTCCACCCCGGCGACGTCATCTCCACCGGCACGCCCCCCGGCGTCGGCCTCGGCCAAAAACCCGACCCCATCTACCTCCGCCCCGGCCAGACCATGCACCTCGGCATCTCCGGCCTCGGCACCCAACGCCAACGCACCCTCGCCGACCTTTGA
>VGZD01000132.1 GCA_016872715.1 Planctomycetota bacterium | reverse complement strand
GTCGCGGCGCTGGCCCTGTGGCAGGGCACGGGCGCTCCCGCGCACGTTCGAGCCGACCTTCAGGCCCCAGCTCAGTTCGACCTTCAGGCCGACCTTCAGACTGACCTTCAGGCCGACCTTCAGGCCAACCTTCAGGCCGAGGGGGCCGCCCTCGAGCGCCGCATCGCCGTCATGGGGACCGCCTGTGACCTCGAGGTGCGCGCGGGCAGCCGGTCGGATGCGCTCGAGGCCAGCGAGGCCGCCGTGCGGGCGCTGGCGGCCGTGGAAGAGCGCCTGTCGACGTGGCGCGCGTCGAGCGAGCTCTCGCGCCTGAATGCGGCGGCCGTGGGAGAGTCCGTCGAGCTTTCCGAGGCGCTCGCCAACGACCTCGCGCTGTGCCGCGACCTCACGCTCGCCACCGACGGCGCGTTCGATCCGTCCGTCGGGCCGCTGGTCGCGCTGTGGGATCTGCGGGGAAGCGGTCGCGTGCCGCGCGACGAGGAACTCGAGAGCGCGCTGGCGCAGTGCGGCTTCGAGCGGACCTTTGTGTTCGACGGGCGTCTCGCAACGCGTCGCCTGAGCGGTGCGTGCCTGGAGGAAGGTGCCTTTGGAAAGGGCGTCGGCCTCGATGCGGCACTCGCTGCGCTCGAGCGCAGCGCAGTGCGCGGATTCATCGACCTCGGCGGACAGGTCGCGACGCTCGGGATCGAGCGCGAAGTGCTGTTGGCGGATCCGCGCGATCGCGCACGGCCCGTGCTCGCTTGGAAGCTCGCGTCGGGGTCGCTCGCCACGTCGGGCAACAGCGAGAACGGGCGCGTCGTCGACGGCGCTCGCATCGGGCACATCCTCGATCCGCGCACTGGACGACCGGCGCTCGATTTCGGCTCGATCACCGCGCACTGCGCGAGTGCCGCGCGAGCGGATGCCTACTCGACCGCCGCCTTCGTCCTCGGTCCGGCGCGGGCGCTTGCGTGGGACGCGTCGCGCGACGATGTCGCGCTGGTCGCCCTGTGCGTCGAGGGAGGGCGCTTGATCGCTCGGGCCGCGCCCGAGCTGCGCGGCGCGCTGCGACCGCTCGTCGACGACTTGAGCATCGAATTCTGCGTGGGCGAGTGGCCCTCGCAGCAGGTGAAGGTACAGCGCCCGAAAACGGCGCGATGACAGGCTACGTAGATGATGACCCAATGCACTCGTGAATGGACCCGCGCCCTCGGACTCGCGGCGGCCCTCGTGCCGCTCGCGTCGGCGCAGGCGGCGCAGCAGGACGAACTGACGCTCGAGCAACGCATCGCGCGGCTCGAGGCGCGCAACGGAGAGCTCGAGCGGCAGCTCGGCATCGTCGCCGACGAACTCGAAGCGCAGGAGCTCGGCAGCGTCCTCCAGCCGCTCGGACGCGGCGTGTCGGGCATGGGTCCCGCGGCGAGCAAGGTCTACCAGTCCCCCGGCGGCGTTTCGCTCGGCGGCTATGGCGAAGCGCTGTTCACGAACTTGCAAGGATCGACCGACACGGTCGACGCGCTCCGCACCGTGCTCTACGTCGGCTACAAGTTCAACGACGAGTGGCTGTTCAACTCCGAGATCGAGTTCGAGCACGGCGAGGCGGGCGAGAGTCTGGACGGAAAGGTGGCCGTGGAGTTCGCGTACCTCGACGGGCGCCTGAGCGACGCGGTCAATGTGCGCACCGGTCTGCTGCTCGTGCCGATGGGCTTCGTCAACGAGCGCCACGAGCCGACGACGTTCCTCTCGACGAATCGGCCGTTCGTCGAGCGCGTCATCCTGCCCGCCACTTGGCGCGAGATCGGTGCGGGTCTGTGGGGCAGCGCGGGATCGGTCGACTGGCGCGCGTATGTCATCAACGGCATGGACGCGGACGGCTTCAAGGCGTCGGGACTGCGCGGCGGACGGCAAAACGGCGCCGAAGCGCTGGCCGAGGACCTCGCGATCGTGGCGCGCGCGGACTGGCACGCGCTCGAGGGACTCGATCTCTCGTGCTCCGCTTACTGGGGTGACTCGGGTCAGGACAACGTCGGTCTGGACGTGCCCACGTTCACGTGGGAGGCGCACGCGGAGGCGCGCTGGCGCTCGTTTGCGCTGCGTGCGCTCTACGCGCAGACGAAGCTCGACGACGTCGCGGCGTTGAACAACGCGCGCGGATTCACGGGCGCGGCGTCGGTCGGCGAAGAGCTCTTCGGCGGCTACGTCGAGGTCGCCTGCGACGTGCTCTCGCTCGCGGGCGTGGATTCGAAGCGCTCGCTCGAGCCGTTCGTGCGCTACGAGGCCTACGACACGCAGGCGGACGTTCCCGACGGCTTCGCATCCGATCCCAAGAACGACATCGACGTGCTCACCATGGGGGTCGTGTATCGCCCGACCGATGCCATCGTGTTCAAGCTCGACTACAGCGACTTCGATAATCAGGCTGACAATGCGATCGATCGTCTCACGCTCGGCATGGGCTTCGTTTTCTAGCGCGCTGCTCGCGCTGTGCGCGGCCCTCGCGACGCCCTCCTCCGCCACCGCAGCGGTGGCGGAGAAGGTCTACATGACCGTCGACGAGGCGCTCGCGCTCGCCTTTCCCCATGCAGAGATCGCCAAGGACACCGTCTACCTCACCGACGAGCAGCGCGCGAGGGCTGGCAAGCTGTGCGGTGAGGCGGTCGAGCTCAAGATCGCGCGTCCGTACGTGGCGCGCGTCGATGGGAAGGTCGTAGGCACGGCCTACATCGACGTTCACCGCGTGCGCGCGCTCAAGGAGACGTTGCTCGTCGCCGTGGACACGCAGGGCAAGGTCGTGCGCGTCGAGGTGCTCGCGTTCGGCGAGCCGCTCGAATACGTGCCGCGGGCGGACTGGTACGCGCAGTTCGTGGGCAGGCTCCTCGACGACGAACTTCAACTGAAGCGTTCGATCCGCGGCATCGCCGGCGCGAGCCTCTCCGCCCGAGCCACGACGGACTGCGTCCGCCGCGTGCTCGCGCTCCACGCGGCGCTCGCTCCCGAGTCCACGCCGCTGCCCACGCCGCTGCCCACGCCGCTGCCCACGCCGGAACCGAAGCCCCAACCCGCACCCGCACCAGCTCCAGCACCGGCACCAGCACCGGCACCGGCACCGGCGCCAGCTCCCACACCGACCCCAGCTCCCACACCGACCCCAGTCCCCGCCGAGCGGAAGTCGTGACGCGCGGGGAAGCTTGGCTGTTCCACAGCTCCAACGCGCTCGTCTCCGCGACGGGTGTGGCGTACGCGCTCGCGGCGTACTGCGGCGAGCCCGCGGACCCCTACGCGCTGGTGAACCACCCGCTGCAACCCCACTTGCAGCACGCCCACGTCGCGCTCGCTCCCGCGCTCGTGTTCGCTCTCGGAGTGATCTGGGCGCGGCACGCACAGCCACGTGTCCGCTCAGGATGGAAGCCCCGTCGCTCGAGCGGTTTGGCTCTGCTCGCGCTCGCGATCCCGATGCTGCTCTCTGGCTATTTCATCCAGATCGCGGTCGAGCCCGACTGGCGCGGCGTGTGGGTCGGCACCCACTTGATGGCTTCCCTGCTCTGGATCGTCGCGACCCTCGTGCACGTGCTGCGCCGTGTTCCTGCGCTCGCGCGCGGCGCCGCGCCCGAAGACGCGGCGCGCGAGAACGACGCTCGAGTCTGAGCCCGTCGCCGCCGCACGCTCGTTCGCTGAGGCAGGGCGGTGGCGTGCATCGAACCGCGCAGAGATCGCACACGACCGCGGCGCGATTGCGGCACCCGCTCGGCGCACCTAGCATCGCGCCGATGCGACTCGCGCTGCTCTCCCTCGTGGCTCTCCCGTCCCTGATCGCGCTCGCTGCTCCGAGAGCACCGCAAGCGCACGGCCATGTCGAGCACGAGCTCGAGGGTTGGAAAGTGCGTGTCGATCGGCGACTCTTGGAAGGCGCGGACGCGGCGCGCGGAAAACGCGCGCTCGACCTGCTGCGCGCGCGGCTCATCGCGATCGCGACGGTGGTCCCCGAGGTTCCCCTCGCGCGGCTGCGCGCGGTGACGATTCAACTCGACCGAGACGTGCCCGGGCTCGAGGTCATGCAGTACCACCCGAGCGCGGAGTGGCTCGAGTCGCACGGCTACTCGCGCGACCTCGCGCTCTGCGTACACATCCCCTCCGTCGAGGGCTTCCTCTCGCCCTTCGAAAACCACCGCATGCCATGGGTCGTGCTGCACGAGCTCGCGCACGCCTACCACCACCAAGTGCTCGGCTTCGACGAGCCGCGCATCGCCGCCGCGTGGGAGGCCTTCCGCGCCAAGGAAGCCACGCGCTCCGTCCTCACGAACCCCAGCGGCACGCGCGAGCACTACGCCCGCACCGACCCCAAGGAGTTCTTCGCCGAAATGACGGAGAGCTACTTCGGCTCCAACGACTTCTACCCCTTCGTCGCCGTCGAACTCGAACTCTCCGAACCCACCACCTTCGCCCTCCTCACCGACCTCTGGGGCCCCCTCCCCAGCCAAGCCGCGAAGTGAGCCGGGGCCAGCGGCGGATCGAGGGAGTTCGGTTTCGGTGACGTGCGCAGGTGACGTCGGTCGACCTGCGTTCCTATGCGGGAGCGTCCCTTCGGCGGATCGACGCGTGTTGCCCAGAGAAGCGTTCGATGCGCTCGACGACCGCCCTCACGGCATCGGCTGCGGATGCGGCCCCGATGACTCGATCGTCCGGCTCATTCGGATAGCGGACGCGTTCGTCGATGCGTTGGTCCGCGATCTTGCCACTCCACCCTTCCACGCGGAGCGCGACGATGAGCCGCTTGTGGACCCAGGCAAGACAGATCTCCGACATCGTGCCCGCTCCGCCGCCAACGGCGATCACCGCGTCCGCATGCGAGACGATCGAGTTGCGGACATGGTCGAGCCCCGTGGCAATCGCGACATCAACGAACGGATTGGCAGTCGCTGGGTCGTGACCCGGCAAGACGCCTACCGTGTCGCCGGACTTGTAGCGCGAGGAGGAGCGTGCCCCCCGACAGGACGCTTCCATGACGCCACCTAGCCCTCCGGTCATGACTCGGAAGCCTGCATCGACAAGCAGCTGGCCGAGCTCCTGAGCGAGGACGTACTTGGGCGATCCAGGTTGAACACCTGCATCTCCGATCACGGCGACCAACGGACGACGTTCGACACGCGACGGGCTGTCGGCAGAGTTCACGCCAGTTCCCCTTCCGCAAGAAACCGCTCAGCCTCGCGGCGACTGACAAGCAGGCCCCCGAGATGGGGGATCGAGGTCGGTCGCTCCCCTCGCAGCGAGGCAAGGAGCGCCAGCATGACGAAGTCGTGCGTGACCGCGATCGTCCCCGCACATCCCGGGGCGGTCAGCATGGCCCTGATCGCCTCGCGTGCCACCTGTTCGCAAGGCACGAGAATTCCCGGGGGCAACGACCCGTCCATCCAATTCGCCATGAGTTCCGTCCAGCCGAGGCGGTGCCTGATCTCGTCATACGCCTCGCCCTCGTGGGTAGGCAAGCTCATTGGGCGCGGCGTCTGCATGATCTCCTGCGGGTCGATCCCTGCGCCAGCTGCGATCGCCTCGGCTGTTTCGATCGCCGGTGGAACCGGACAGCACGCGATTCGAACGTGGCCCTTGACGAGCATGCCGAGCGTTCTTGCCATCTCGCGTCCATGCGCAGACAGCGTAACGTCTTGCTCCTGTGGCGCGGTCAATCCCACCGATGACGTGGGTTCGGCGTGCCGAACGAAGAGAACCGCGCCATCCTCCAGCATGTCGACAGTGACCTCGTCGGGGGCGACCACGGTCGAGGCTGGCTTGCCACGCGCCCAGCTCCGGGACGGGCGCCGGGTCAAAGCTGCGATCTGTCGTTCCCGCTCGCCATGCGCGTCGCCCTTGCCGAGGCCAGAAGGCTCGTAGAGGTACAGCGGTCGGTGGATCCGCTCTGGTTGGGAAGCCATCTCGACGATCGGCAGCATGAAAGCCCAATCGACAGCGATGTCAACGTACTCGCCTTCGCAGCGCAACTCGTGGTCCGGGATCGCATCGAACAACCGCTTGCGGAACGTCCGCAGGTGCTGCCAACAATTGCCGCCTCGGTTGCGCCTCGGCTCCTCGAACGTGACAGGGTACTCCACGTGCTTGTCCGTGCGGAGCATCGATCCAATCGTAACGTCTGCTCCGCTGCGATGGATCGCGAGAACGCTCTGCGCGACGTCCGGCCCGATGAGCGAGTCGTCCAGGTCCAACGTCACAATGACGGCCTCGGGATCGATGCAGATGTGACGAATGGCGAGCACCATGTTCGCAAGCTGACCACGGCGCTCTCGCGGTTGAAGGAGCGTCATGTGGGGGCCCCAGCCGCCGGCCAAGAGCCGGAGATAATCACGACTCAGGTCTTCCGAACCATCGTCGACGATCACCGCTCCCCAGTCGGTGCCTCGTTGTTCCAGCAGCGAGTCGATGCACCGTCGCATGCGACCGGGCGCCAGATTCCGCCCCGTGACGACGAACACCAGTGGCTCCGAGCGCACCTGCGAAAGCCAGCGCAGTGGCCCTCCGACTAGATCGACCTTACCGATCTGCTCGGAAGGGAGCGCGCCCTTCTCGACGAGATCCATGAGGAGCATCCAGTCCGACACGGACCGCTTGCATGGGTTGGGAACATGGACGAACCACGTCGAGGACTTCCCACCACGCAACGAGCGTAGGGCACCGCTGCGAACGACCTGATCGAGCGAGCGATGCCACGACAACTCAGGCATGCCTGCCACGATGCGGTTCGGCAGCGGACGAGCGGCAAGCAGGCGAGGCAGGTGCACCATGCAGCCGCGGACTTCCACCGGCCACGGCCGCGTGGTATCGCCCGCGGAGAAGGGCAGATCGGCAGTGCGCGCAACATTGAGCGAGGCGCTGACAACGCTCTCGTCACCTTCGAAGCGCTCGACCAGCTCTTCCAAGTAATCGTGGCTTCGGTCGCGTCGTCCCACGAGCAGATCGGAGTCGATCTGCAGCACGTAGTTCGTCGAACAGGACTCGATGGCCTGAAGCGGCGTCGCGAGGGGCGCGCCATGGATCGAGTGCGTGGCAGTTCCCTCCATTGCAAACCAGTCGCGGAGCACCTTCGCGCTCTCCGGCCCCTCGACGGGCCCGATCAAGACGCGGTCGATCCACCCCTGTCGAACGAGACGCTCGGCTGCCTCCTTCAGATGCTGGGCATCGCCCTGCGCGTGCTGGCGAACGAATCCGCTCGTGCGAGAGTCGATCGCGAGCACGCGCTCCCGAAAGAGGCGCGGACCCTCGAGCTGCCCGACGAGGTGACGGACCTGCCGCTCGATCGTGAGGGCTTCCATCGCACATGTCTTGATGACCAGCGAGATGTCCCGCCCCTCCTGAGGCGGCGAAACAGGGCGGCAGATCAGCGTCAGGAAATCCGAGGCCGGCTCGAAGCGTTCGAGGTCCACCGACTCGCTTTCCTTGCGGTCTTGGACCGCGAGCCCGTGGCGGAGCAGATCACGCTCGATGCGTTGGAGCGGCCGGTGATACTCGCTACGGCTTTCGCCGGTCTCGCCGTGCTCCGCGTATCCGAAGCACTGTTCGTAGCAAGCCCCTATCGGCAGCTCCCGATGCCGGTGCAGTGGCGTTGGCCGTCCGAAAGTCGCGAATGGGTTGCAGAGGCTGACGACGACAATCCCGTCGGTCGCCACCGCGGTCCTCATGTCGGCGAGCATGCGTTCGTAGTCCGGCCCATCGGGCCACTCGCAGAGGACCAACGAGCAAACAACCGCATCGAAAGGCCCATTGGCCAGTGCCGCTTCCCTACAGGCCGTGAGTTGCAGTGTCGCCGGCAGCTCACCGAGCTCCTGCCAGCGCGTCGCAACACCGGGTCCGGGGTCATATCCGACAACGCGAAGGCCAGCGGATGCAAAGGTCCGTGCGCTCTGGGCCTTCTTTCCGCATCCGTAGTCGAGGACGCTCCGTGCGCCCGAGCCAAGCACGATGGGATCCACGATGCTCGCCGAGATCCCCGTCGCCGACGGGCTCTCGTCGCAGAGCGCGTGCCAGAACCGGTCGAACCCGTCCAGCTCCGGCAGGTTCCTTTCGGAGAGAATGCGGCGCATCAGCGAATCGAGGTCGGCGCGATGCGTCCATCGCCAGCAGAGCCACGCGCGCTCCGCCATCGAGCGATACTCGTCGTCCGAGAACGGCCGGATGTCCGCACCATAATCGATGAGACGCAAACCGCTAGCCGCTACTCGCAGGTTCTTCGGGTGCATGTTTCGGCATACGAGCCCGAGGGCTTTCAACTCTCGCAGAAGGGCGATCAGCTCTGGACCGCGTCCGCCCGAGTACGGCTCAGACGGTTCGAAGGGGTAACTCAGGACGAGTTGATCTCCCAGCCTGCGAACAACCGGCTTGTAGAGGTGTCGGACTTCTGCATCGCTGCTACCGAGTTTTCGCAGCGTCGATTCCGTGTCATGGTCGACGCGTGGCCTCAGTAGGTCCAGAACCTTGAAGGCGTTGCTCTCGTCGTTGAACACGACGCCTTCGCCACCGATCCCCAAGAACTCCACGCGTGCGTCACTCAACAGTACCCGGAGCGTGGCGCGCGCACGGGACTTCCGAGCCTCGGTGAACGTGGGCGCCCAGAAGCTCGATGCCGAGTGCGTCGCTCGATACTCAGCGATCAGGCCATCCATGGAAGCGAAGGCGTTCCGCACGGCCACGCTGCGCGCCATCTTCTTGATCTTCCGCGCGAACTTCGCCACGGCCGAGGGCTGGAACTCGCTCCGAAGGCGGTCCATCTCAC
>VGZD01000131.1 GCA_016872715.1 Planctomycetota bacterium | reverse complement strand
TCCGCGCTCCCGAAAATCCCCGCGACCTTCACATTGATGCCGCCGAAGCGGAACTGGTCGCCGACCGCGAGGTTCTTGCGCGCGGCAAAGCTGCGGCCGACGAGAGCGGCGTCGCGCTCCGCCACGAAGCGGCTGTAGTCGCCGTCGAGCACATCAAAGCTGCGTGTCGAGGCGAGCTTGTCCGCCGGCACACCGTTGAAGGGCACGATGTCGAGGCTCGCGCGACAGTTGTTCAGGTACACCTTCACCGGCAGCACGCTCTCGACGCCATCGAGTTGCTCGATGCGCGGTCCGTACCACTCCGGCAGGAACGAAGTCTGCGGGCAGTAGCGGTTCTTGCGATAGACGATCAGGGTGCGGGCGGTGTCGGAGCCGGACAGTGCGCGATCGAGCCCTGCGCCGAGGCTCTCGACGAGCAGCAGCATCAGCATCGCGCAGGCCACGCCGCCGACCGTGAGCAGCGTGCGCATCGGCCGGCGCGCGAGATTTCTAGCCACGAGGCGCAGGAGCTTCATCGCTTCGCCCCCGTGTCTTCGGCGAGCACGCCCTTGTCGAGCCGGAAGTGCCGCGTGCCGCGCTCCGCCGCGCGCGGATCGTGCGTGACCATCACGATCGTCTTCCCGCGCTCCCGGTTGAGGCGCTCGAGCAGCGCGAGCACGCCGTCGGCGGACTCGTGGTCGAGGTTGCCGGTCGGCTCGTCGGCGACGAGCAGCGGCGGATCCGCCACGATCGCGCGGGCGATCGCCACGCGCTGCTCCTGTCCGCCCGAGAGTTGTCGCGGCAGGTGCTCGGCGCGGTCGGTCAGTCCGACCGCCGCGAGCGCCAGACTCGTGCGGCGATGCCGCTCCGCGCGCGAGAGCGGCTGCAGCCACAGCGGCAGCTCGACGTTCTCGTAGGCCGTGAGCACGGGCACGAGGTTCGACTGCTGGAAGATGTAGCCGACCGTGCGCGCACGCCAGTCGGCGAGCGCCGACGCGTTCATGCGCGCGAGATCGGTGTCGCCGACGCGCACGATGCCGGAGTCCGCGCGGTCGACGGCCGCGATCAGGTTCATCAGCGTCGTCTTGCCCGAGCCCGAGGGCCCGAGCAGCACGCAGAACTCACCGGAGTGGATGTCGAGCGAGACGTCCGCGAGCGGCGTGACGACGTGGTCGCCCTTGCGGTAGGTCTTGGTGACGTTGCGCAGTTCGATGAAGGCCATGGTCATGCTCCTCGCGCCTGCACGCGCACGCCCTCGACGAGCTCGTCGCTGCTCGAGTCGATCAGCTTGTCCGACGCGTTGAGTCCTGCGCGGATCTCGACCTCCTCGCCGACGCGCGAGCCGGGCGTGACGCTGCGCAGCAGCGCCGTTCCACCCGCACCATCGACGACCCACACGCGATTTCCATCGAGCAGCAGCCGTGCGGGTATCAGCACCACGCTCGTCGACGTTCTCTGCTCGCCCGCGGCGGAGCCGCTGGCGAGGAAGCGCGTCTGCACGAGCATCTCGGGCCGCACGAGCTCGTCGCCATCGGACACGCGCACGTGCACTTGCAGCGTGACTTTCTGGATGTCGGCCTTGTGCACGAGCCGGATGACCTCGCCGCGGTAGGGGCGTCCGGGGCGCGATTCGGCGAGCACTTCCGCCTGCATGCCGACGCCCACCTTGCCGACCTCTCCCTGCGGAATGTCGACGCGCACGCGGATCGAGCGCGGGTCGTACAGCGTGCACACCGTGGCCTCGCCCTCCCCGAGCGTGCTTCCCGGCGCGACGCGCCGCTCGAGCACGATGCCGTCGGCGGGAGAGCGAACTTCCATGCGTTCGAGCCGCAGCGCGGCTTCGTCGCGCGCGACGAGCGCGGCCGCGAGCTTGGCTCCAGCGAGCGCGAGCATCGCCTCGGTGCTCTCGAGCAGTCTGCGATCCTCGATGCGCAGCTCGACGTCGCGCGCGGCGCGCACGAGGTTGGCCTGCGCCTTCTCCGAATCGGACTTCGCGAGCACCGCATCCGCGCGCATCACCGCGAGCTCGGCGCTCGCCTCCGCGATGCGCGCTTGCGCGAGCTCGACCTGCCGCGGCCCCGCTGCGCCCGCCTTGGCGAGCTCGCGCTGCAGCTCGAGCTCCTCGCGCGCGACCTGCACGCGCGCCTCGCCCGCGATGGCCGCTTGCTCGCGATGTTCGTGCTCCGCGGCGCGACCGCGCGCCTCCGCCTGCGCAACCGCGAGCGCCTGCGTCACGGCGAGCGAGGTGTCCCACGTCGCGCGCGCGGCCTTGGCCTCCGCCTCGGAACGCGCGAGCTCCGCGCGCGCCTCTGCGAGAGCCGCGTCGGCGCTGGCGAGCGCGAGTTCGGCGTCCCGCGCGACCAGTCTCGCCACGACTTCGCCCGCCGACACCCTCTGAGCTTCCTGCACGAGCACTTCGCGCACCACGCCGGGCGCGAGCGCGCTCACCGCCGTGGCGAAGGGATCGGGTTCGACCCAGCCCGCCGCTTGGAACAGCGCCACGCCGGCCGCGGCGCTGCTCGATGCATCGACGAGGCGCGGCCGCACGGTCGTGACCTCGACCGATCCGCGCCAGAGGTCGCCGACGGTGGAGAGCAACAGAGCGCCGAACGCGATCAGGATCGCGGTCGGCACGAGAATGCGCAGCGCGCTGCGCCGCGGCGGCGGCAGCGGGGACTCCGTGCGCGCGAGCGCAGCGAGATCGATGTCGGGTCGCACTTGGCTCACGACCGCACCTCCGCGCGCGCACCGCGCGCTTCCTCGCAGTCGAGCCACGCGCGCACCAGATCCGCGCGCGCTCGCACGAGGGCCATCAGGGAGTCCATGCGCTCCCCGACCGCGAACGACCAGCGTTCGAGTCGCTCGGGATCGGCGAGGAACTCGGCCTGCGCCGCCACCAGCATGCGCGCCATCGCCGTGTCGGCCATCGGCGCGTGTTCTTGCGCGAGCTCGACCGACTCCGCGAACTCCCGCGCAGTGCTCTCTAGGCGCGCGCGCGCGGCCACCAGCTCGTCCTCGAGCGCCTCGAAGGCCGCGTCGCGCCGTTCGCGAGCCGCGAGGATCGTCCCTTCGAGTGCGCCGGGGAAGGGCACGCTGAAGCCGAGCATCCCTCCGACGAGTCGTTCGTCGGGCCGCACCATGATGCGCGGACCGATGCCCAGCATCGGCCAGCGCTCGCGCGCCATGCGCACGAGCTCCGCCTCGGCCACGGCCAGCTCGAGGCGCGCGGCGCGCAGCCGGGGCAAGCTCGCGAGCAGCGCCGCATCCTGCGGGTCCGTGAGGCTGGCTTCTTCGGGACGGAAGCGGTCGATCACGCCGCTCTGCAGCGCCTCGATGGCCGGATGCGCGGGACTGAGCCCGCACAGCGCCGCGAGGTCCGCGCGCGCTCGGTTCTCCTCGATCCGCGCGAGCGACTGGTGGTGTTCGAGCATGTGCAGCGCCGACACCGCGCCCTCGGCCATTCCACGGCCGATCCAGCCGCGCGCGGCGAGCAGCTCGATGCGCGGCAGCAGCTGCGCGCACTCTCCGTGGAGTGCCGCGAGCGCGGTCTCCAGAGACTTGGCCGCCGCGAGCTCGACGCGCGCGCGATCGACCTCGAAGCGCAGCGACCACGCGCGTGCCTCGAAGCTCGAGAGCGCCGCGCGCGCCGCCTCGTCGGCGAGCTCGCTCGCCGCGGCCGAGGGGCCGACGCCGAGCAGGCCGAGCACGTCGACCATGGCCTGGAACTCGACTTCCGCCGACGGATCGCCGAGATCGAGCAGCATGCCCTGTCCCTGAATCGGAAGGGGTTGGCCCGCCGAGCCGCGCTCGGCCCGCGCCGCGCGCACTTCGCGCCGCAGGGCTCGCAGCTGTGGATTCCAGGCGTAGGCAGCCGCGTGCCAGAACTCCTCCATGTCGGGTTCGAGCTCGCTCGGCGCCTGCGGAAGCGCGATGGCGAGCGGCCCGAGGTCGGCGAGTTCCAAAGCGTGTGCGACATCCTCGACGCTCGCATTCGAGCGCAGGCGCGCAACGTCCGAGAGCTCGGCGTCGGAGTATTCGCGCGCCGCGGTGGCGGTGCACGCGAACGCGAAGGGCAAACAGGTGACGGACACAATGGCAAGACGGAAAGCAGGCATGGAAGCTCCAAGAGACGGCGGAACAAGAGGGCGCGCACCCACGCACGGGGCGGCGCCAACCGACGACACAGTCGGAGCTTCGTTAGATTCGCAGCGGCAGGTGAGCGCGCAGGCCCTGCGGTGCCCCGCAACGGCCGATGCATGCGCCGCTGAGGCGGGCGACGATGCGCGGAGCGCACGCGTCGAGCATCAGGGCGCGGAATGGCGGCGCGAGCGGCACGCTCGGCGCGCTGAAGCACGTGAGCGCACCCACGCCGGCATCGACGATGTGGCACTCGCCGCACTCGTGACGCCCCGTCATCGGGTCCTCGGCGCAGCAGCCCTCTTCGGCGCTGCCCTCTTCGGCGCTGCCCTCTTCGAAGGCAACCGCGTCAATGACACCCGAATCGGCGACAACTGCATCGATGACAACTGCATCGATGACAACTGCATCGATGACAACTGCATCGATGACAACTGCATCGACGGGCGCTGCCTCAGTTTCGCAGCAACTGCGCTGGGCGCCCGCGCTCATCTGCTCGCAAAAACACAGCCGCCACTGCCACCCGCTCGGCGCGAGCAGCGCGGGCATGAGCAGCGCGAGCCACAGGGCTCGGACGAGCGGTTGAGGGAGGAGCATGGAGTCGGGTCGCGATCCGCGAAGACCCGAGTATCGACCACCGGCCCGCTTTTTTTCTAGCGCAACCGGCTGAATTTACATGCACCGGCCCGCGCGGGGTCATGCGCGGGGTCGTCCGCGGTGCTAACGGCCGCCACCCGACTCGCCCGAGCCGCCGCCACCCGTGCCGCCACCCGTGCCGCCACCCGTGCCGCCACCGGGTGCTCCGCCACCGGGTGCTCCGCCGCCGAAGCCGGGAATCTGCAGCTGTCCGTTGCCGAAGAACCGCTCGCGTTCGAGGCCGTCGTCGCAGACGGCGCGCAGCGGCGCGCGCAGCACGGAGAGGTTCTCTCCCTTGATGACCTTGATGGCGGCCTCGGCCGCGGTCTTGAAGGCGGCGTCCTCGTCCTTGGCGAGCGCCTTTTCGACCAACTCGAGCCAGCCCTCGTTGCGCGAGAGGCCCATCGCCACCACGGCCGCGCGCCGCTCGTCCGCACTCGCGCTCGCGAGCAGCTCGCCGAGCACCTTGTTCACATCCGCGCCCGGCGCGAGCCAGCCCATGCCCACGACCGCGTTCTGTCGCACCAGCGGGTCCTTCTCGCTCGCCACGGACTTGAGCAGCGCCTTGCGCGCCTTGTCGTCGTTCGCGCCCGCGCTGCCGAGCGCGCGCATCAGGTCCTTCTTGCAGGCGAGGTTCTTCTCCTTGCCGATCGCCGCCGAGAGCGCGCGCACCGACTCGGGCACCGCGAGCTGCTCGAGCGCCACGATCGCCTCGTTGCGCAACTGCTCGTCGTCGTGGTCGAGGTATTCGCTCACGAGCTTCCAGTACACCGAGGGCGAGAGCACGCCGATCGCGTGCATCAGGATGTCGCGCGGATCCGGCGCATCGCCGCCGTCGGAGGGAGCGCCCGGAATGCCGCGCAACCAGCCGCGCCGACCCATCAGCTCGTTCTTCAGCTCCGAGCCGATGTACTCGATCGCCTCGGGCTCCGGCGACATCAGCACGCGCTGGATCTTCTCGACGCGGCCTTCGCCCCACAGCGAGGCCTTGAGCTCCTTGATCAGTTCGAGCACCTGCTCGCGCGTCGGCGGCGCGAGGTTCGCGCCCGGCACGCCGGAGGGATCGAACACGCCGCCGGTGACGAGCCGTCGCGGCGCTCGGCCGTTGGCCGGTACGGCCTTCGCCGCCGCCGGATCGACGGCCTTGATCGCGTTGGAGAAGCACCACTGCAGCTCCTCCGCGCTCACCTCGTACGGCACCGACAGAATCACCGCGCCATCCGGTGCGAGGAACACGTGTTGGGGCGCGACCACGTAGCCGTTCGAGTCCGCCTTGAGCACGCTCGCGCGCACGGCGTTGTCGCAGCGCTTGTGATCGATGCACTCCAGCCCCTGAAAGCGCGTGCACGCTCGCTTGTCCGCCGCGTGATCGAAGCGCGAGGCGATCACGTTGACCGTGAGGCCCGCCGCCGCCGTGATGCGCTTGTCAGCGTAGACCTTCTCCGCCAGTCGGTCGTTGGCCGCCTCGCCGTCCATGTTGACGGCCACGAACAGCACCTTCTTCTGCTCGGCCGCGCGCGCCTTGGCCTCCTCGAAGTCCTTGGTCCAGTGGATCGACTCACCTGCGAGGGCGGGCAGGGCGCTGGCGAGGACGAGGGCGAGCGATGTGACGATGCGCATGGCGGTTGGGTCTCCGAGAGGACTCCGAGAGTATGCGAAACGCATCCGACGGGTACCCCGATCGCGCTGAACCCGCGGCCGCGGCCGCAGTTCCGTCGCCCGTGGCGTGCTCGCGCCGCCGCGACCCGCGCGTCAGCGCACCAGCACGACCTTGGTGCCCTCGAGCGCGAGCTCGAACACTCGGTCGATGTCCGGCTGCAGCATGCGCACGCAGCCGCTCGAGGAGCCCTTGCTCAGCCAGTCGATGCTCGGGGCGCCGGTGTAGCCGTGCAGGCCGATGCCCGTCACTCCGCCGAGGCCCTCGGGGTCGAGCTTGATCCAATAGCCGCCGAGCACGTTGAGGGGGTCGCCATGGGGGAAGACCTGCTTGGTCTTGGGCTCGGTCCAAGCCGGATTGCGCACGCGGTCGACGATCTTGGTGGTGCCCGATGGAGTGGGGGACTCGGGCGCGCCGACGCCGACGGGCACGTACATGTTGAGTACGAACTGCCCCTCGGGCGTCTGGTGCCACGCGGCGAGGCGATAGCGCTGGACGTCGACGATCAATTGCAGCGAGCCATTGGAGAGCTCGAGCACGCTGAGTTTCGCGCCCGCGTTGACGCGGCGCTCGTCGTACTGCGCGTTCAGGTACTTGAGCATGCCCGCGCCGATGCGCGCGCGCTTGGCGATCGCGCCGGGCAGCTCGCCCGACCTGACCTCGTGCTTCACCACGCCGAGCCGCTCGACGCCCGGGATCGAGCTCGGCGCGAAGAACACCTGCCGCAGGTAGGGCTCGAGGCTGTCGGCGAGCTGCTGTCCCGTGCTCGCGTCGACCTTGGGAATCGTCGCGCTGACGTCGAGCACGAGCGGCACGATCAGGCCCGGCTCCTGCGCGGCGGTGCGAAAGCGCTGGCCGAAATCCGGCGCGGCGGGCTGCTGCGAGAGCGAGAGGGCGGCGAGAGCGAGGGCGACGACGGCGGTGCGCGACATGGTGCGCGAGAGATTGCCAACTCGCGCGCGCGACTGCGAGAGCCTCGCGTCAAGTGGGCGAGTACGTGCGGCGCGCGCCGAGGCCGTGGCCGACGAGGTGGCCGGAGCGCTCGAGCTCGATGAACGCGCGCCGAGCGCGCTGGCGGCCGATGTTCTGAGCCTTGCAGAAGCCGTCGACGCTCGCCGGGCTTTCGGCCGCCGCGCCGAGCCGCGAGACGAGGCCGACCCAGTCGAGCACGCGGCGCTCGAGCGGCTCGAGCGGCCGCCGCGTCGCGTTGGCGATCGCGCGCTCGGTCGCGCCGCTCGCCATGCGGTTCGACGAGCCCGCGCGCACGACCGTCTCGAGCTCGCCATCGCCGTGGCGCACCGCGTGCGGCCGCTGCGCCGAGAGCGGTACCCAGCAGGCCACGATCGGCCTCTCCTCCAGCGTCACCAGCGCGAGCTCGACTTCGACCGGCGGCTCGACCGCATGCCCCGCGATCGCGCGCAGCCGCGCGAGCGTCTCCCGCGGCTTGGGCGCCCCGAGCACCTCGCCCCGATCGCCCACCCCGACGAGCAGCATCCCTCCGCGCGTGTTCGCGAACGCCACCAGCGTGCGCGCCGTCTTCTCATCCCGCGGCAACCCGCGCTTGAACTCCACCTGCCGCCCCTCGCCCGCGGCAATCAACTCCCGCACCCCCGCCGCATCGATGCCCATCGCTCGCTCATCTCTACCGCTCCCCAGCGCGCCCGCCTAGCGCCCGCTCCCAACTCCCTCGCCTATCGACCGACGGCCGCGTACCACGCCGCGCACCACAGCAGCGCCGTGGCGAGCGCGAACCACGGCTGCAGGCGCGGGGCGGTCAGCGACTTGGGGCCGAGGCGCGCGTGCAGGGCGCCGACGAGGGCGCCGCAAGCGAAGCCGAGCGCGTGGCCGAGGACGTCGACGCGCGCGGCGACGTTCGATTCGACGCCCGGCTCGCTCGCGCCGCCGGAGCCTAGGTAGGCGAGCAGGAAGGCGGCGGCGGCGAGGGGGATCCAGCTCGAGCGGCGCAGGCTGCGCACGAGGGCGCGCTGCTGCCAGCGGTGGCCGCCGAGCAGGCCGAGCGCCGCGAACACGGCGGTCGAGGCGCCGATCGAGCGGAAGGACGGTTCTTGCAGCAGGCTGTTGGCGAGGTTGGCGAGCGTTCCGGCGCAGAGCACGGCGAGCAGTCCTAGGCCCGTGCCGAGGATTTCGGCCACGAGGGCGATGAACAGCGAGCCGAACACGAGGTTGCCGAGCAGGTGCAGGCCGTCGGCGTGCAGGCCCAGCGCGGTGACCGTGCGCCACCACTCGCCGTCGCGCACGAGCGCGGCGCGGCCGCCGCCGCGGTTCCACCAGTCGAGGCCGAACACGCGCTGGGCGCTGAAGACGTGGTGGAGCATGAGCGCGCTGCACCACGCGAGCACCGCCGGCCAGCTCTCGCTGATCGCGAGCGGCAGCTCCTCGGCGCGGCGCCAGCCGCGGTTTTCTTCGGCGTAGAGGCGCAGCTCCGAGTTTGCGCGCGGCGCGTGCTCGCGCGCGACGACCAGCGCGAGCTCCTCGGGCGAGTGCACGATCTCGCACTCGATGCCGACCGCCGCGAGCACCAGCCCGTACTCGCGCGCCACGCCCGCC
>VGZD01000130.1 GCA_016872715.1 Planctomycetota bacterium | reverse complement strand
GCTCGATTGCTCGATGAAGTCGACATGCGCGCCGAGGCCCGCCATCTCGACCACATTGCGCAGTGTGATCTCGCCCCACTGGCCGCGCTGGCGGTTGTCGCGCATGGCGCTCGAGAGGGTCAGAGCCGCGGTCGAGGCTTTTTGCTGGAGCTCCGCGATCTGAGTGAGCTGCGCGGAGAGCGCCCTCGAGTCGCCTTCGCGCTTCAGTCCAAGCTCCGTCACCAGCTGTTCCTGCTTCGCGAGCTGCTCCTTGAGCGGAGACACCAGCGCCTCGACGGCCTTCTGTCGCGCCTCCAGCTCCTGTTGCGAGAGCTGCCGGTGTCCATCGAACTGCTCCTTGGCGTGCTTGAGCAGGAGCTCCGTCTGCTGCTTGAGCACGTCGCCGCCGGTCGCCTTGAAGGCATCGACGAGCTGCTGCTTCGACTTGTCGACGGTCTCGCGCAGCTCGCTCAGCGAACGTTCTCGCTCGCCGAGGCTCGTGCGCAGCGCCGCGAGGTCCGCGCCGAGCTTGGCGCGCGCGTCCGAGTCGATGCGCGCCGCGGCACGCTCCTTCTCCAGGCTGGCTCCGAGCGTTTGCAACTGCGTCTGCAGGCTCTCGGCGTTGGCGCGCGCGGTGGACTCCTTGGCCGTCAACTCCGTCTCGCGCGTGCGCAGGCTCGTGACTTCCGAGCGTGCGGTGGCGAGATCCGCCTTCGTCGCCTCGAACTGCGCCTGCAGGGCCGCAGACGCCGCGGCCGACTTGCCGCGCGCGAGCAAGTTGGCGACTACGAAACCCGAAACTGCGCCGACACCGATCCCCGCCAAGAGTGAAATCGCATCCATGCGCCGCACTCTAACGGGCGCTCCGAAACCTGCAAAGACGGGCGCGAACGCGCTACAGTCTGCGGCGTGAACGAGCGGCACGAAAGCGCTGGCGCCGAGCGTGGCGTGCGCGCGCGGCTGGGCCTAATTCTGATCGCGCTCGGCGCCCTCGGCATTCTGTGGGGCGTGTTCCACGTCCTCGACAGCGTGCCCAAGCCCCAAAAGCGCGAGTTCGCCTATCGCACCACGGACTTCCAAGCGCGTTCCGCCGTGCACGACTCATTCGCAGGCGGCTTGGCGCGCGCGATGGTCGGGCTCGCCCTGATGGCATGGGGCGGGCGCTTGCGCAAGCAGGCCCGCGGCGAGGGACCGAGCGCCTAGGACTTGCTCATCCACTCCTCGAGCGCGCGCGCGAGCTGCTCGGGGGATTCGTGGGTCGACATGTGCCCGCAGCGAGCAAGCGCGACCGTGCGCGAGCGCGGAATGGCGGCGGCGATCCCGCGCATCTCGGTCGGCGACGAGATCGCATCGTGTTCGCCGACGACCACGAGCGTCGGAACGTCGATGTGACCTAGCAGCGGCGTGGAATCGACTCGTGCGGCCATCCCGCGCAGCGAAGCCGCGATGCCGAGCGGTGGGGCGACGTCCATGAGCGCACGCACGCTCCGCACGACGTCGGGACGCGTCGCGAGCGTGTCGGGCGCGAGCAAACGCGGCAGCATGCTCTCGACCACGGGCGTCGCACCCTCGCGGAGCACGCGCGCGGCCATGGTCGCGCGGCCCGCGGCCACCTCGGGCGTGTCCGCGATCGCGCGCGTGTTGCACAGCGCGAGTGCACGGACCCGTTCGCGGTGGCGTCTCCAGAACGAGAAAGACGCGTAGCCACCCATCGAAAAACCGACCAGCGCGACGGCCTCGCGCACGCCGAGGCCCTCGAGCGTCGCCGCGAGATCGTCGGCGTGCGCATCCATCGAGTGCGTCACGCCCTCCCCTCTCTCACCGAACGTGTTCTCGCTGAACGTGCTCTCGCCGAAGCCGCGCAGGTCGGGCACGATCACGCGCGCGTGGCGGGCGAGCATCGGCACGACCGCGTCCCACTGGCCGCCGTGAAACGGGAAGCCGTGGACGAGGAGCACGACGGGGCCGTTCCCAACGTCTCGGCAGGCCAGCGGAGTCGGTTGCATGCAGCGCGGCCTAGCTCGTGCGTTCGCCTAGGATCTAGCGCGAGCCCTCGAAGACACTCACGCCTTCGATGACCGTGCCGATGCAGTGCGACGCGTACTCGAACGGGTCGCCGTCGTAGAGCGCGAGGTCGCCGTCCTTGCCGACCTCGAGGCTGCCGAGGCGTGCGTCGAGGCCGAGGATCTTCGCGGCGTCGAGCGTGATCGAGCGCAGCGCGCGCTCGGCTCCGAGCCCGTAGGCCGCGGCCACGCCGGCCTCGTAGAGAATCACGCGCGTCTTGGGCACGTAGCTCTCGTAGCCCGACTGCAGCGTGAACGCGATGTTCGCGTCGGCGAGCTTGCGGTAGGTCGAGCGGCTGGCGTTCTCGAGCTCTTCCACGAAGCGCGCCATCGGCGGGTGGACGATCACGGGCACCTTGGCGAGGCGCAGCTCGTCGATCACGACGTAGGCCTCGCTCGCGCCGTCGAGCACGAGCTGGAAACCGAACTCGCTCGCGAGCCGCAGCGCCGAGACGATGTCCTGATGGCGGTGCGCCGTGACGAGCAGCGGGGCTTTGCGCTCGAGCACGTCGACGAGCGCTTCCTTGCGCAAGTCGCGCTCGGGCCTCGCCGCGGCGTCGTCGCCCGCCGCGCGCAGCTTGCGCTGGTACTCCTGCGCGCCGATCAGCGCCTCGCGCAGCATCGCGAGCTGCTTGCCCGCCGTGCCCGGCGACTTGCTGCGCGATGCGGTGCCGAGGGTCGCGGCGATCATCGCGCGCGGCACGAGCACCGCCTCGTCGATCGTCTCGCCGCGCGTCTTCACGACCATCGTCTGGCCCGAGATGAGCGCCTGCGGCCCGTGGCCGGTGTGCAGCGTCGTCACGCCGAACCCGCGCACCCACTCGACGAGGCGCTCCCGCGCGTTGTACGCGTCGATCGCGCGCAGCTCGGGCTGAATCGGCCCCGTCGGGTCGTGCTGGTCCTGATCCTGCGGCTGGTTCAAGTAGCCCGCGAGCCCGACGACGCTGTGCGCGTCGATGAGCCCCGGCGTCACGACCTTCGCGGACAGCGTGCGCACGCCTTCGGGCGGCTGCACCTGCCGCTCGTTGCCGACGGCGACGATCTTGCCGGCCTTCACCACGACGATGCCGTTGTCGATCACGGCGCCACAGACGGTGTGCACGCGCTCGCCGCGGACCACGAGGTCTTGCGCGAGCGTCGGCAGGGCGAGCAGCGCGAGTGCGCCGATCAGCTTGGCGTTCATCACTTCACCGCCTCTCCGACGCAGCACAGGGCGCCCGCGCGCGCGAGCCCCGCTCCCCAGCCGCCCTCGGCCCACAGCCGATCGTGCTCGTTCGAAAGATCGAACACCTTGCTGCCCTCGACCCACGTCTGCTCGACGCGCGTGTAGGTCGAGAACGGGTCGCCGGAGAGCACGAGGAAGTCCGCGTCCTTGCCGGGCTCGAGGCTGCCGACGCGCTCGTGCAGGTCGAGCATCCTCGCCGCGTTCAAGGTGAGCCCCGCGAGCGCGGTTTCGCGCGAGACGCCCGCGCGCACGGCGAGTGCCGCACTGCGCAGGAACAGGCGCGAGTCGGTGATCCAGTCATCGGTGTGGAAGCCGACTAGATCGGCGCGTCCGAGCCGCTCGAGCTCCGCCGCGGAGCGCGCGTCGAAGTCCATCGCCTCGAGCTTGCCGCCCGGCGTGTCGAGCACGATCAGCGAGCACGCGACGTTGGCCGCCGCGATCTCCTCGGCCACCTTCCACGCCTCGCTGACGTGGTGCAGCACGACGCGGAAGCCAAATTCCTTCGCGAGCCGCAGCACGGTCACGATGTCGTCGTGACGGTGCGTGTGGTGGTGGACGATGCGCTTGCCCGAGAGGATCTCGAGCAGCGCCTCGTGTCCGAGGTCGCGCGAGGGCAGCTTCGTCGCGTCGAGCGCCGCCGCATCGAGCTTGCGCTTGTATTCCTGCGCCGCGAGGAAGCGTTCGCGCACGAGCGCCGCCGATTTGCCGCGCGTGCCCGGAAACGGCGGATCCTGCTGGCTGTTGGTGCCGTTCGCCATCTTCATGCCGCCCATCGGCGTGCCGTCGGGGAAGCGATAGCACTGCTCCTCGATCGTGCGCGCGTCGCGGTTCTTCACGTAGATGGTCTGGCCGCTCATCAAGTGGCCGCTGCCGCTCATCACGTTGATCGTCGTGATGCCGCCCGCCTGAGCGCGCTGCAGGCCTGCATCGCGGCAGTTGATCGCGTCGAGCATGCGGACGTCGGGCTGGATCGGCGCGCTCGAGTCCGCGCCCCAGCCTCCGCCGACGTGGCTGTGCGTGTCGACGAGGCCGGGCATCAGCACCTTGCCCTTGACGTCGACCACTTTGGCGCCGGAGGGCAGCTCGACCGACGTCCGCGCGCCCACCGCGCGGATGCGTCCGAATTGCACGATGACGACTCCGTCCTCGATCGGCGGGCCGGACACGGCCAGCACGCGGCCGCCGACGAAAGCGTGGGGTAGCTCCTGCGCGACGGCCGCGGCCGTGAGCAGGGCGAGGGTGAGCGAGTGCGCGAGGGTCCGCATGGTGGCAGAGCGTACGGCCGCGCGGCGCGCGAGCGCCAGAGTCTCGGCGCGAACGATCTTCGACGGGCGCGCGGCGATCAGCGCGTCGATCCGTTGGTCGAGCGCGCGGCGATCAGCGCGTCGAGCGCGCGTCGCAGCGCCCCGAGGATGTCGTCGTAGCTGAACGTGCCGACGTCGTCGGGTCCGCGCTTGAGATTGACGAAGTTGGGACCGCACCACAGGCCGAGATCGGCGTCGTCCGTCTCGCCCGGACCGTTCACGCGGCAGCCCATGACGGCGATCGTGAGGTCGTGCTCCTTCGCGTAGGCCGTCATGCGCTTGACGTCCGCGGCGAGCTCCACGAAGCGCGCGTTCTCGACGCGCGAGCACGAGGGGCAGGCGATGATGTTGAGGCCGTCGAAGAAGTTCGGCGGCACCGAGCGGAAGCGGCCGGCCTCGATGTCGGCGATCAGCTCGCGTCCGACCGCGATCTCGAGGCCCTTGTCGTCGAACGGAACCGTCAGCGAGACGCGCAGCGTGTCGCCGATGCCGCGCGCGAGCAGCTGCTCGAAGGCGATGCGCGTCTTGATGATGCCCTCGGGGGGCATGCCAGCTTCCGTCACGCCGAGGTGAATCGGCACGTCGGGGCGTTGGGCCGCGAAGCGCACGTTGGCATCGACGACGAGGCGCGGGTCAGAGTCCTTGATCGACACGACGTAGTTCGCAAAGCGCAGCGCGTCGACCATGCGGCAGTGATCGACCGCGCAAGCGACGATCGCGCCGACATGATCGTCGCCGAAGCGCTCTCTGTAGTCCGGGGCGATCGAGCCCGCGTTGATTCCGATGCGCAGGGCCAGACCGTGCTCTCGCGCGATCCCCACGAGGTAGGCGACCTTCTCCTCGACGGGCTTGTGCTTCTCGTGGTGGTGCAGGTGACCGGGGTTGTAGCGCAGCTTGTCGACGAAGGGCGCGACCTTCTCCGCCAGCCGGTAGTTCTCCTGCAGATCGACCGAGAGCAGGCTCGTCGTCTGGGCGCGAATCTGCGCGAGGGCGTCGACGTCGGCTTGGCTGTCGACGGCGATGCGGATCAGGTCCGCGCCCGCCGCTTCGAGGATGCGCACTTGCCGCAGCGTGGCGGGGATGTCGCGCGTCTGGGTGGCGGCCATCGACTGCACGACGATGGGGGCGAGGCCGCCGACGGCGAGGCCGCGGATCTGGATCGTGCGGGTCTTGCGCGGAGGGATCATCGGTGGGGGCACGCCCTGAGGGGCGCGACATCCTAGTGCAGGCCAGCGCGCTCCCGAGCACCCCAACGGCTTGTGGAACCCTCCGGTGCCCGACCCAAGTGCAGCGGCGCTACGAGCCGTCCGCCGTTCGGAGCACTTTTTTGGCGCTTCGGGTTCTTGTGTGGGTCGCAGCCTGAACTGGGCGCCCAGCGGCGGAGCGGAGCGCCCATCCGTGGCGCGAAGCGCAGCCGGTCTTGGCGTACCTTCAGGGGATGAGCAACAACAAGGACCTCTACGCGACGATCCTCGGCATCCGCGCTCCCTGATACGTGATCCACGTCGATGTGCTTGCCAAGGACGAGACGATCACGGTCACGATCGAAGGCCGTCCAGACGAGCGGCATGCGTGCCCCACGTGCGGCGCTCCTTGTCCGGGGTACGACAGCCGTCGTCGCTCGTGGCGTCATCTCGATACGTGCCAGTTCAAGACCTTCCTCGTGGCCGACGTGCCGCGCGTGTCGTGCAAGGAGCACGGCGTTCAGCAGATTGTGCTCCCCTGGGCCGAGCCCGGTTCGGGCTTCACGGCCCTCTTCGAGTCGGTGGTGATCGACTGGCTCTAGGAGGCGAACGTCTCGGCGGTCGCGCGTCTGACGCGGGCGAGCTGGGACGAGGTCTACGGCGTGTTGCGGCGCGCGGTGAAGCGTGGGCTGGAGCGGCGACCGGTGATCGCGACTGAACACATCGCGATCGACGAGACCTCCGTGCTCAAGCGGCACGAGTACGTGACGGTCGCCACGGACATCAAGACGGGTCACGTGCTGTTTGTTGTTTGTCTCGGACGGCAAAGGCCGCGAATCCCTCGATGAATTCTGGGTTTGGCTGGGCCCCGAGCGGATCGCCTGCATGAAGGCAATCGCGCTCGACATGAGCGCTCCGTACATGGCCTCCATCCGCGCCAACGTGCCCAACGTGGACGCGCTGATGTGCCTCGACCGGTTCCACGTCGCGAGGATCCTGGGCGAGGCCGTGAACACCGTGCGCAAGCAGGAGCACCGCGCGCTCATGGCGGACGGCGACGAGTCGCTCAAAGGTGCGAAGTACCTGATGCTCGAGAACCCCGAGAACATGACCCGGGAGCGACGCCTGCGCTTCCGGGAGATCCAAGCCTCTTCCCTGAAGTCCGCCCGAGCGTGGGCAATCAAGGACGCGGCTCGCTGGCTTTGGGGCGACGTGTCGCGCACCTGGGCCGAGAAGGGCTGGAAGGCCTGGATCGGCTGGGCACAGCGCAGCCAGCTCGAGCCCATGAAGCGCGCGGCCCGCACGGTCAAGCAACACCTCGGCGGCATCCTCAACGCTGTGCTGCTGCGCGTCACCAACGCGATCTCCGAAAGCACGAACGCCAAGATCCAGCGGATCAAGAACCGCGCCTGCGGCTACCGGAACCGGGCACGCTTCCACGACGCCATCTACTTCCACCTCGGGGGTCTCGACCTGTACCCCCGCCCCGAAGGCGCCCACACAACTTCCTGAAGCCCCACTTTTTTTTGCCCCCGCGCGCCGCGCGGCTGCGGAATCTGCTCCGGGGAGAAGCAGACCCCCGGACTTGACCCCGGTTGGACAACCCCTCGTTCGGCTGGAGCGGTCGCGATCCCCTCGCTCCGGGCTCTGACTTCCTCTAGGCAACCCCGCCTCCGGGCGGGGTTGCTGTCTTTTTCGCGCCGTCCCGCGCGCCACGGGCGCGATCATGGCCCGCCATGCGAGTCGACACGCTGATCGTGGGCGGCGGAGTGATGGGCGCGTCGATCGCGCTCGCTCGCGCCCGAGCGACGGATCCGATCACGGCACCGGTGGCGCTGCTCGAGCGCCGCGGCTTTGGCGCTGGCTCCTCCGGACGCTCCGGCGCGATCTGCCGTCAGTTCTACAGCGACAGCGAGCTGATCGGCATGGCGCGCGACAGCCTGCGGGAGTACGCGAGCTTCGAGACGCGTCACGGACGCGCCATCGGCTTCACGCGCAGCGGCGTGCTCACGATCGGCGGCCCCGCGCGGCCGCTCTCGCTACGGCTCGTCGAGCGCAACGCGGCGCTGATGCGTTCCTGCGGCGCCGAGGTCGAGCTGCTCGACGCGCGCGCCATGCGCGCGCTCGTGCCGGGCATCGAAGTGTCCGACGGAGCGCTCGGCGCGTGGGAGCCCGGCGCGGGCTTCGTCGATCCACAGCGCACGGTCGAGGCGTTCATCGCGGCGGCGCGCGGCGCGGGCGCGACGGCGCGCACGGGCGTCGAAGTCGTGGAGCTCCTGCTCGAGCGTGCGCGCGTGCGCGGCGTGCGCACGAGCGACGGCGAGATCGAGTGCGAACGTCTCGTCATCGCCGCGGGACCGTGGACGCGGCGTCTGATGCGGGGCGTCGGCGTCGAACTGCCGCTCGAGGTCGTGCGGCCCGAACAGCACTTCCTTGCGATGTTGCCCGAGCGCATGCGCACGCGGCCGACGCTCTCGGGCGCCATGGACGCCGAGTTCGACCCGCGCTTCGCGGCCTCGAGCGAACCCGAACCCGCGCACCCCGTCCTGCTCGACATCGAGCACGGCTACTACACGCGCTGCGAACCGAGCCGCGAGCGCACGCGCGTCGGAGCGATGGACTACGACCGCGACCGTGTGCTCGAGGACCCCGACTCGCTCGACGAGGCCGTTTCGCCCGAGTTTTCGGCCTGGTCCCGCGCGGCTCTCGCGCGCCGCCTGCCGCGCTACGCGGCCCAGCCCGACGTCGGCACGCTCGCGGCGTGGTACACGCTCACGCCGGACGCGCAGGCGCTGATCGGGCGCTGCCCGGGTCTGGACAACGTGTTCGTCGCCGCTGGCTTCTCGGGCCACGGCTTCAAGCTCGCGCCGTCGATCGGTGAGGGCGTCGCGCAACTGCTCGCTGGCCAACCCGTGGGCGCCTTCGATCCGCGCTTTTTCGACCCCGCGCGCTTCGCGCTCAAGCCAGCCAGCGCGCGCGGCTCGTTCGGCCTGTAGTCGCGCGTTACTTCTCGACGTAACTCTGGTGCAGCTCGACCGGCGGCCGCACGTGCTTGCGCAGGCGCAGGTTCAAGATCTCGACGAACAGCGAGAAGGCCATCGCCGAGTAGATGTAGCCCTTGCTGATGTGCTGGCCGAAGCCGTCAGCCATCAGCACGACGCCGATCAGCAGCAGGAACGAGAGGGCGAGCACCTTCATCGTCGGGTGTTGTTCGATGAAGGTCGCGATGCG
>VGZD01000129.1 GCA_016872715.1 Planctomycetota bacterium | reverse complement strand
GCGACAGGTGACGCAATGACTCGCGTCCGCTCCATCATCGCCGCCGTCGTCATCGCCGCCGCCATCGGCATCGCCGCGCTGCAACTCACTCCGACCATCTCCGACGCCGGGATGCGCGCCACCATCGACAGCGTCCCGGACGCGGGGCTCGACGCCGGGGCTCTCTGCGCGCTCCGGGCCGGGTACGCCAACGGCAACGTCATGTCGCTGTGGTTCGGCCCCGACGCGGGGGGTGGCTACGCCATCATGAACGTCTGCGTCCCGGTCTACGACGCGGACGCGGGTGCGTGGGATGGCTCCATTCCCATTCTGCCGAGCGGCTACGAGGTGCTGCCGGACCTGACCGTGGTGGGTGCGGATGTCTGGGACGGCGGACCGCAGATTGAGATTTGGCGACAGGGCCACCCGTCTGCGCCGTACCCGTGCGCGTGCGCGAAGGATGCGACATGCCTCAATGCCGACGGCGGACCGGCTCCGTCCGGGCTCACGCTTGCGGCGGGGCAGTGGGGCGGGGCGGGGTGCCTGCCGAAGTCGTGCGTGGAGCTCGCGGGAAATTCGAGCTGGCCGGCGGAGTGCCCGCAGTGACCTGCCAAATGCAGTGGATTGCGCAGACGGAAGGGACCGCGGCGATGGCCTATGGACTCAGTGCGGCGACTACTGGCGACAGCGGCGGCGCTCGGCTTTCTGCGGCTGCTACAGGTGGCAGGCCATGACGCCGGAACTCCTCGTGCAACTGGCGCTCTCGGGTGTAGTCGGCCTGCTGGTGTGGTCACTCCAGCGAAACGTGTCCGCGATTGATTCCAAGTTGGATGCGCTCGGCGCAAAGGTCGACGCGCTCGCCGCCCAGGACAATGCGATGCAGGTGCGGCTCGCGGAGCTGTCCATCCGCATCACGCACCTGGAGATGCGCCGCAGCCGAACCGGCGAACTTGAGTCGGCGTCGTGATTGGCTTCAAGCACGAAGGGCTGAAAGACGAGCTTCTGCTTCTGCCGGTCGAGCTGCTGGCGGAGGTCCACGCCTTCGAGGATTGGAGCCGCGAGCAGTCCATCAAGCCACCCTTCGTTACCTGCATCCTCCGCTCGCTCTCAGAGAATGCGATGGCCGGCGGCGTGGCGACGTCGCTGCACCTCCGAGGGCGCGCGATTGACTTCCGCGTCATCCACTACGACCTGTCGTCACTGAAACTGGTGAATGCCTACTGGCTGAAGCGGAAGCGGCCGGGGCTCGAGGTCGTGGTGAAGCGCCACGGCACCGGGCCGCACATTCATGTTGGGCTGAAGTGAAAACGCCCCTCGCGCCACTGTCGCCCGAAGAGCGCGAGCGCGTCCTGACGCGGCTCCAGCTCGACGACGACTTGATTCCCCTCAACGCCACCCCCGCAGAGAAAGAGGCCGCCATGTCCGACCAGTCCCCCGCCCCCGTTCCCCCTCCCGCCGCTGGCGCCGTCGTCTCGCAGGGCCTCGCCCGCATCGGCCCCATCGTCTCGGTCGTCCTGGGTGCCATCCTGGCTCTGCCGGCGGCCGGCGTCGCGCTGCCTCCCGTCGTCGTCACCATCTGCTCGTCGCTGGTGGCGATCATGGCGGCGCTCGGGATCGCCAGCCCCGGCGTGCGGAAGGTCTAGCGCAACTCCGCCACGGCCTCCCGCGCGGCCTGTTGTCGGCCCGCCGCATCGCTGCCGGGCTGACACACCCGCCGCGCAGCCTCCAGCACCGGAGCCACGTCGGAGTAGTGGACCCATTCGCCGTCGCGCCACTCCACTTCAACAACGCGGGGCGGAATCCAGTCCGTACCAACATGCTCGGCCGGGACCTGCACAAACACGTTGTATCGCCTCACTTGCCACCTGCCTTTCTGAGAGCGGCGCGGGCTGCTTCCTCGGCCAACTCCCACGCAGGCCACGGGTAGGCGAGCCCGGACGTTTCGCGGATGGCTCGCATGAAGCCCTCGCCCGCCTGCCGCGTTTCGTTCAGCGCCTCCGACAGCTCCTTCACCTGGGCGCGGAGGCGGTCCCTTTCGGCGCGGACATCGACCAGCACCTCGTCGCGGTTCCGCACCATGCGCTCAGATTCCTCCAGCGCGCGGTCGAGGCATTCGTTCTCTTCGCGCGCCTGCTCCAGTTCGTCGAGGGCGGCGGAGAGGGCGTGCACCTGTGTTCTAACTTCGCGCCTGCACCTCTCTATGTCGTCCCGCTCCCGCTTGCCTGCGTCTTCGTCGAGCGGCCGATACAGGTGGAGGGCGTCCTCCTTGAGCCCATTCAGCGCCGCGCGCAGGTCTATGATTGGGATGGTCATCGGCGCACTCCTCCAACGTCGTCCGGCTCTTGCTCTGCTCGGCAGTCGCGCTCATCTCTGTGGAACCATCCACGCGCAACCGTATCGCCCGGCAAGGACACCCACTCGCGCACCTCCATGTCCCAATCCTTCGCGAGTCCACCGCACGCGGAGCACATCTTTGTGTCGTCGCTATTCACTTGCTCCTCCCTTTCTTGACTTCCATCGCATTCAGGGCGCGGGCGATTCGGCGGGCGTCGGCAAGCGTCCACGCTTCGCAGATTTCGTTCCACCCCTGCCTGACCAGCCACACCGGTACATCGGGCGGTCGCGTTGCCCCTGTGTGTTCTGTGGTCACCCACCGCACCGGCTTCTTCTTGGTCTTCGTCACGTCGTCCTCCAGAAAAATGCGCGCAGGGCGGAGGTGGGAGAGGAGGCGCCCCCGCCCCGCGCGCGGGTGAAAGTGCCGATGCCTTCCCGCCGTTTCCTCATGAACCTCTCCGCCCTGGATGGGGCGTTGGGTAAATGCGGCGGGTCAGCTCGATGGCCGTCGGCGCGGCCGGGGAATCAGAACGGCAGGTTGACCTTGTCGGCGTCGCGGATCGCCCGATGCGTCACGTCGTCCGCCTCAGACATGAGGGAATTGAGTGCGTGACTCAGACCACGGAGTCGCTGCATCGAATCCAGCAGCGCGCGCTTTTGGTCCTCCAGGTTGCGGATGCGCTCCTCAAACTCCGCGATGCGTTTCTTTGGGCTCGGAGTCTTCATTAGAACGGGAGGTCCGCGTCCGTGTGCGGCGGCGGCTCGGGCGGAAGCGGCGCCAAAGCGGCGTTCGCCTTCGCTGCGGCAGCAAGGCGAGCCATGGCGCCTGAAACCTTGTCCGGCGCGGCGGGCTTGGAGAAGTTGACCGGGTTGATCCACTTCACCTTGGCCGACACCTTCCCGTCATACTCCTCATGCACGATGGTCAGGCGGCAGACCGCACCGAGCACCTTCGACACGTCCTCGCCCGGCATCCATCCGAGCGTCGTCATGTCCTTCGCCGTGTACGGAGCGGCGCACTCACTGAGGGAGCGATAGGCCGTAATGGGGTTGCCCATGTTCGGCCCTTCTTCGAGCCCGAACACCAGAACAACCTGCTCCCCGCCGCTCTTCGTCTCTCCGATGGACGCCTCAAGCACCGTGGCCCGCGTCCCCTTCTGCTCTGCAATCATGCTTCACCATTCGCGGCGAGGCCGCTCCACCGAGGAAGAACAAGCTCCGTCTCGCGCTCACACAGGCCCGGCCACTTGCCGGACTCGCGGCACGCCTTCAGTGTCGCCAATGCGCCCCTGTAGACGCTGCGACCGAAATCAAGCTGGAGGTCGGTGACGCGGTAGACGCCGACGCCGTGCGGCGCGCTCGTCTCCACCGCCACCAGCGTCGCGGACAACTCGACGCCATGCGCGGCCTTGTAGCCATCGACGTAGAAAGCGAGCTGGGCGAGGTAGCCCATGCGCAGCACGTCGCGCCCGAACGCCTCTGGACTTGCGTCTCCGGTCGACTTGAGATCGAGCAGGACGCCGTCAATCGAAACGGCGTCAGGGATGCCCTTGCAGCGCACACCATCCACCTCCCACGTCAGCGGCGTCTCGACTAGCGCGGCATCCAGTATGTAGCGCCCAGCCGGCGAGTGGCGCACCGCCTCCGCCATGGCGAGACACTGCGCGTGCTCGTCGACCGTCAGAATCTCCCGGTCGCCCGCCTTCTCCACGAAGGCATCCCACGCCTTACCCCGGCGCACGCCCTCGGCCCAGATGGCGACGCCAGCGAACCGCTCCGGCTCCAGCGTTGCCACGTGAAAGTTGCGCCCAAGGCGCCGCGCGGCGGTATCGTCGTCCTCCGCATCCAACGCCCACTGATAGTGCGCGGGGCTCCTGAGAATGTGCTTCAGCGAGGACCAATTGACGGCAGCAATCCCAGCATAGGCCGCACGCGATCCGCGCATCAGTTCCGCGCGAATCTCGGAGAGCGGGCGAAAGACGTCTACGACCTCGGTGCGCTCGCGGCTCATTTCGCACCGCCCTTCAACTCCGCCATGCGCGCGGCGTAGGCGGCGCGGAATGCTCCGTCCTTCCCGACGCCCGCCGACTGAATGCGCGGCGTCAGTGCGCCAAGCTCCGCCAGCGTCGACGCCTCTTGCAGCCACCGCAGCGGCTCGGACATGTCCGGCGCAACAGCAGCGGCGGCCGTCACTGAATCCGGCTCCGTCGTGAACTCCGCGTCAACCGAGACGACGCGGGCGGACGGGGTTGCCTGGATTGGCGCGGCGCCCAATTCATCCGGGTCGTAGACGCCGGCCACCGCGTCCGGCCAGACCGCGCGGCAGATTGCCGACAGGCACCGCGCCCGCAGCATCGCCTCGGGGAACTTGGACCAGTTCCCCTTACCGAGCAGTCCCGCCGCCTTCGCCTGCTCAATCGTGAAGGTGAGCCGCACGGGCTCCGCGCCGCGCCGCTTGGCCTCGTAGGTCGCCGCCTTGCCGTCCGACGAGACGAGCCGCAGCAGTTCGCACGACGGGTGCCGCATGCAGAGGGCGCCCATTCCGTCGGCCGAAAGACAGGGTTTGCCTTCGATGACGTGAAGGAGGCGGATGGACTGCATGGGGCCGAAGCCGAGTTCCTGCCCGGTGAGCACCACCAGCAGCACGTCGGCGGGGCTCTTTTTCAGGGCGGCAGGCAGCAGCGCGGAGACGGACAGTTCTTTCGCCAGTTCGCGCGTTTCAGCGAGCGAGGACTGCCGGACTGCGAGGGCGTCACTCATGACCGCACCTCCTCATCAAAGAAGCGGTCGTCGTCGCGGTCGTCGCGCGGGTCGTAGTCGTCGGGTTCGCCAGCGAGGACGTCGAACGCGCGTTCCTCCTCCTCGGCGTCGAGCGCGAATTCCTGCCCGTCGACCTCGGCGGTCAACTCGCCCCACTCGCCAGAGGACGGGGGCTCAATGCAGCCACCGCCCCGGTCGAAAACGCCGCCGTGCGCCTTACGCCAGCGCGCCGACACCTCCACGTCGACTTCGAGCGCGTCAGACACCCAGACTGCGCGCGGGACCGGCCCACAGCAGACCGGCGCGGCTCGCGGGAGGACTTCTCCGCAATGCCAACAGGTCCAAGCGCCTCGCTCCACTCCGATGAACGTCGTTGCCATTTTCCTCTCCCGGTTGTGCTGCGTTCCCGACGTGCGCACCCGCTCTGTGGTGTGCCTCCAGCCGCCCTGCCCCGTCCGCCCGCCGCGCCGAATCACTCCGGCCCCGCTGTTATACGGGTCGCCAGGGCAGTCGTCAAGCGCACTGGCAAAAAAGGTGATACACGGTCGTCCATGAACGAAAACCTCGTTGCGTTCCGCGTTCCCGCCGAACTGCTCGCATCCATAGATGCGCTCGCCCGCTCGCTCGGAATCACGCGCTCCGCCGCAATCCGGCAGGCGTGCGTGGCCTGGGCTTCTGGTCTGAAGGTTCCGCCGAAAAAGCGACGAAAGGCTTGACCTGTCGGCCGCTCGGCTGTAGACCGCTTGCCAGTCCATCCGGCTGGCAGGCCGATTGACGCAATCTCTCCGCCGGTCCGCCCCCGTCTGCGCTGCCACGCACCGGGAGCGCGGGCCGGTTTTTTTGTTCCGAGGGGAAGATGACGCGAGGGGAAGAACGTGAAATCCGGCAGGCGCTCCGCACGGCGCGGGCGACGCTGACGACGCTGGGGTCGTATCAGTGGCTTGGCTCCGAGGCCGACGCAGAACTCCGCGCCGCCCGTGAACTGGTGGCGCTGCTGCGCGCCCGACTGGTGCGCGGGCTGGCGGAGGAGATCGCCCGATGAACGCCCGCGCCAAGGCTGACTTGCTCGAGGCCCGCCGCATCCGCGCCGAGGCCCGCGCCCACAAGGAGGCCGCTGTCGTCCGCGCCCTGCGGGATGGGCTCTCGGTCCCCGAGGTCCACCGCGTTGTCGGCGTCTCCGTCGAAACGGTCCGCGCCATCCGCGACCGGCACGGGATTGAGGCGCGGAAGGGGTGGGCGCTGTGAAACGCTCCCTCTACGAGTCGCAGGACGAAATTCTTGAAGCCATCCGCGCGCTTCATGTGCCGGAGGGATTCGAGGCCGACCTGACTTTCGGCAATGGCGGCTTCTGGCGCACGCAACCCCGCCCGCGCCTCTGCTTCGACGCAACGCCGCTGGCTGCTGGCGTTGTGGAGGCGGATTCGCGTCTCCTCCCGCTGGAGCCGTCCTCCATCGGCTCCGCCGTCTTTGATCCGCCCTTCCTGACCTATGTGCGCGGCGGCCGGGAGCACAAGGACGGGAAGGTCGCCATGACCGCGCGTTTCGGCGGTTACTGGAGCCTGTCGGAGCTGGAGGATCACTACCGGGAAACCATCTCGGAGTGCTGGCGCGTCCTCCGTCCAGGCGGCGTCCTCGTCTTCAAGTGTCAGGACATCGTGCACAACCATCGCCTTGAGGCGGTGCACGCCCATGTCCTGATGATGGCGGACGCCGAAGGGTTCGACTTGCTCGACCTCTTCGTGCTCGCCGCAAGACACCGGATGCCGGGACCTCAGAAGGGCACGCAGCGGCACGCCCGCGTCTTCCATTCGTACTTCCTTGTTTTCAGGAAGCCGACAGCAAAACAGCGCGGAAGGCGGGCCGCATGAGCGCCCTCACTTTCGCCAGCCTCTTCGCCGGCTTCATCGTCCTCCTCTCCCGCCTCCGTCGTCCGCGTCCGGCACCCACCGCCGAAGCGGTCGCGCTGGCTCGGTGTTTGACGAGGGCGACGCGATGAAATTCGCCTACGCGGATCCGCCCTATCTGGGTTGCGGCGCGCTCTACGCCAAGCACCACCCAGAGGCGCTTGTCTGGGATGACCCGGCGACGCACGCCGCGCTCGTTGAGCGCCTGTGTGCTGAGCTCTCGGACGGCTGGGCGATGTCGCTCTCCTCGCCGTCGCTGCGGACAATTCTTCCGCTCTGTCCGGCCGACGTTCGGGTGATGGCGTGGGTGAAGCCCTTTGCCGTCTTCAAGCCCAACGTCAGCCCCGCCTATGCGTGGGAGCCCGTCATTGTGCGCGGCGGTCGTCGGGCCACCCGCGACGAGCCGACGGTGCGGGACTGGTGTGCCGCGAACATCACCGTCAAAAAAGGGCTGACCGGCGCAAAGCCGCCGCAGTTCTGCGCGTGGGTACTTGACGTGCTTGGCGTCCGCGACGGCGACGAGGTCATCGACCTCTTCCCGGGCACTGGCGTCTTCGGCCGCACCCTTGCTGGCCGGCGTGGCGCCGTTTCCGCCCCCGACTCCCTCTTCCCCCCTCCCCCTGGAGCCACCCATGTCTAACCCAACCATCGGCCATGCGGCCTTCACGCCCGTCCCCCGCTGCACCTGCCGCGCCTGCCAAGTCTTCCCAGCCAAGCCCGCCGGCTTCGCGCGCGTCCGCGTCCGGCTCCCACCGCCGAACCCGGCCAAGCCCACCGGCTTCGCGCGCGGCGATGACGGCGCCGTCTACGAGGTGCCGGTGGCGGATCCGCTCTACCCGCGCCACGGCGAGGACGCGGACCGCGCCGCCACCCACGCCAACAGAGACCTGTCCGTGGCCCGGCTGCGGATTGAGGGGCTTGAGCGCGAGCTTCGGCTGGTGACGGCCGAACTGGAGGCATCGCGCAACCTGAACGCCGCACTCCGCGAGCGCGAACGGCGACGCCTGGAGCGGGCGGCGGAAAGGGGGGAGGAATGAGCTACATCGCCATTGACCTCGACGCCAAGAAGCGCATCCCCCTCGTCGCCCGAGCCTGCGGGGCGGAGCCCTGCGTCATCGGGTGGGGGCTGGTGGAACTCTGGGAACACGCCTGGAGCGCCAAGACGGACACCGTGGCCGCCATCGTCGTTGACGCCTGCTTCGGCCCATCCGAGCGGATCCGCGAAGCCCTTGTCGCCTTCGGCTTCCTTGAGCCGGTGGAAACCGGCTTCCGGGTGAAGGGCGCCGACCGCTATCTGCGCATCGCCGCCGGCCGTTCCGAGGGCGGAAAGAAGGCCGCCGGCAACCTCCGGCGAGGCGGGGTCAAGCCGGAGAAGTCTCCCCGGCTGGCTCCCGGCTTCCCCCCGGCTTCCCCCGGCTTGGTCCCGGCTTCAGCCGGGGAGCAGCCCCGGCTTGTTCCCGGCCTTTCACCGACGAGCGAACACCGAGCACCGAACACCGAAGAAAAGAAACAACCCCCGACCCCTTCGGGGCCGGTGGGTGGGTTGGATGACGACATTCGGGCCGTCTTCCGCGAACTGCGCGGCGCCGACTACTCGCCCCACCACGGCGACCTGGCCGCTTCGCGGGCGCTCCTGGGGAAGGCGGAGCCGGACGAAATCCTCCGCCGCTGGCGTATCGGGCTCGACGCCGGCTTCCCTGCCTGCGCCACCCTCTCCGACCTGAACCGGGGCTGGAACCACTACGCCAAGGCGAAGCAGGTGGCTCAGCCGTACACCGGGCTCCGTGCTGCCCCTGTCCCCGAGGGGAAGACCTGCGAGGTGTGCGGCGGGACAGACCGGGCGGGAGACACGGCGGGGCACCACCTCTGCCAGCTCTGCACGCTGGACTGGTGGGACCACATCGGCCGGGCGCGGGCGCTGACGCCGATGGATTGGGCCTCCTGGCGCGCGAGCGTGGTGGGGGAGGGGGTTGCCCATGGTTGACTCCTCTTCGTCGAATGGCGACCCCTCCTTGGCCGCCACAGGGGCGTTCCTGAATCGGTGCATGGTGTGCCGGGCGGAGTCTGGGCGCTTTGGTCTCTGCCCTTCCTGTTCCGAGGCGTGGCGGAAATCGCCGGAGCACGCGCGGGCCTGTCGGATTCAGGCGGAGCGAGAGCAGCGCGATGGGCGGCTTGCACGCGGCTTCGCTGATTGGGTGAACACGGCTCGCGCCGAACGCCAGAACGGAGGCACGCCATGAGGAT
>VGZD01000128.1 GCA_016872715.1 Planctomycetota bacterium | reverse complement strand
CGCGCAGAGCGCCGCGATGATCGCCGCGGACCGCTCCCGCGCCGCGAGGAGCCCCGCCGCGAGGAGCCGCGCCGTGACGAACCGCGCCGTGACGAACCGCGCGCGATCACTCCGCCGGCGAACGAAGGCGGTGGCTTCGGCCTCGGCATTTTTGAAGAAGAGCGCAAGGCTCCGCCGCCGCCGCCGCCCGCTCCGACCCCGCGCGCCGCTCCGGCGCCGGTGCGCAAGCCCGTGGAAGACGACTTCGGCAGCTTCGGCGCCGGCATCTAGCCGAGTCGAGGTCCGAGCTCGCGTCCGAGGGAGCGCGGCCGAGCGCTACACTTCGCCGCGAATGTCGGCTGACGTTGTCCCCGAGCTGCCGTCCTCGTTCTCGCTCGAGCGCGGAGCGCGCGGGGCGCTCGCCGTGCGGCGCAGCGCAGCCGCGGAGCTCTCCGAGAGTGGCTTCACGCTGACTTCGGACGGACACGGTCGCACCGCCGAGCTCAAGGGACGCCGCGCGGTCGTGCTCCTCGGACCGCCGGGGCGCGAGCTCGTGGTGCGGCACTTCACCCATGGCGGCCTGCTGAGGCTGCTCACCCTCGCGCGGTTCGCGGACCCGCGCAGGCCCTTCGCGGAACTCGTGATGTCGGAGCGCTTGTCCGCGGCGGGCGTGCGCACTCCCGAGGTCGTCGCGGCTCGCGCGCGGCGCGCGAGCGCCTTCGGTTGGGAGCTCGCGCTCGTCACGCGGCGCGTCGCCCTCGCTCGCGATGGCGGAGAGTTGCTCGCCTCGGCCGCGCGCGACGAGCTGCCGCCGAGGGAGCGATCGAGCGCCGCCGCCGCGGCCGGGGCGCTCGTCGCGCGTCTGCACGCGCTCGGATTCCTGCACGCGGACCTACACCCCAAGAACATGCTCTTTGCGAGCGATGGGAGTCCGTGGCTGCTCGACCTCGACCGCTCGCGCTTCGAGTCGACGCTCGATTGCGCCGCGCGAGCGCGCAACCTCGCGCGCTTGCACCGCTACGTCGAGCGCCGCCGCGCGCGCGGGGAATTCCTGCTCTCGCGCACGGATCGCGCGCGCTTTCTGTGTGCCTATGAGCCCGATCGCGAGCGCCGCCGCGCCGTGCTCGCCGCCGTCGCGCGCGAGTTCGAGCGCACGCTGCGCTGGCATCAACTCGGCTGGCGTCTGTTCGGCGACTGATCGGAGCGCGACGTCCGAGAACCGGCGCGCCCGCGGCGCGCGTCACTCGCTCGCGCTCCGCTCGAGCGCCACGCGCGGGTAGATCACGCCCTCGGGCGAGAGCACGGAGTCGAGCAGGCGGCGGGCGGCGTCGGTGTGCACGCGGCGCAGCTCGTCGTTCTCGATGCGACCGTTCTCGCGCTCGATGCGCGCGCGCAGGCGCTCGACGTGCCGGTCGGATTCGTCCTGCTCGCCGGCGGTGCGCAGGACGAGCGCGTGGGTGCCCGTCACCACGATGCGGTCGAACAGCTCGGCACCCTGATGCTCGAGGATCTCGACGCCGCGCGCGGAGAGGCTGCGCGCGGTCTCGAGATCGCCTTGCTCGCGCGCGATGCGCGAGCGGATCGCGAGCGCGAGGGACTCGGCGCGCTGCAGGCCCATCTCGTGGGCGAGGCTCAACGCGCGATCGAGTGTGTCCGCGGCGCTCGGATCGGCCTGTTCCCACAGCAGCGTGCCGAGCCACAGCAGCGCCAGCGTCTGTCCGCGGCGATCCTCGATCTCCGTGGCGACGAGCAGCGCCTCGCGCAGGCGCGCCTCCGCCTCCTCGGGCTGGTTGAGGTCGAGCAACAGTCCACCGAGGCGCGCGTTCGCCTCGAGCTCGATGCGGCGCTCTCCCGACTGCTGGGCCAGCGTGATCGCGCGCTTCATCGAGCCGAGTGCGCGCGCGGGACGGCCGCACACGCGGTAGATCCGACCGCGCAGCATGTGCGCGCCGGCGGAGATGCCCGGCAGGTCCCATTTGCGCGAGCGGCGCTGCAGGCGCAGCGCGTGGTCGACGCTGCGCAGCGCTTCTTCCACGCGGTTGTCGAGCAGATCGACGACGCCGAGCTGAATCAGCGCGAGCGCTCGCTGCGGATCGACCGTGGCGCGCTCGCGGGCACTCTCGAGCAGCGCACGCGCTTCCTCGAGCTCGCCGACGTGGGCCTGCACGACGCCGAGCCGACGCAGGGCCTCGCTGGCGAGTTCGTCGCTGTGCGCGCGAAGGGCGAGCGTCACCGCGTTGCGCAGCATGCCGCGCGCGAGGCCGTACTGGCCGGTGCTCACCGCGTAGCGACCGTGCAGGATGTACACGCGTGCGAGCGCGTCGGGATCGCGATCCGCGTCGAACTCCAGATCCGAGAGTTCGTCGAGCCAGCGGCGCTGCTCCTCGCGCGAGCCCAGCCGATCGGCCGCGTCGGCGGCGGCCTCGAGGAACTCGATGCGCCAGCGATTGCGCACGCGCGAGCTGCCCAAGTGCTCGAGCGCCTCGATGCCCCAGCGCGCCAGCACGTTCACGCGCTGCGGTTGACCTCGGCGCAGCAGGGCCTGCAGCAGCGGCCGCAGGAGGCGCAAGAGCTGTTCGTGGCGCTGCGCGGCGCGCAGGTGGAAGGCGCGTTGGAAGGCGTCGCCGATCGGCAGGCGCCGCGTCGAGGAGCGGGGCGCGAGGGGATCGGACGGCGGGACGAGAGCGTCGGCGGCGAGCGCGTGCAGGGCGCGACGATGTTCGCTCGCCATGCCGCGATAGAGGGCCTCGCGCAGCGCCGGGCGCGCGAAGCGGTAGCGATCACCGGTGGCGACCAGCCAGCCGGAGTTGACCAGTCGCACGAGCGCGTGGTCGAGCTCGCCACGGGACGCGCTCGGGAAGGCGCGCAGCAGGAACTCCGGCTCGATGCGTCCGCCGACGATGGCGAGGCGCTCGAGCCACTCGCGATCCTCGGCGCTGGCCTTCGCGAGGCGCTCCTGAATCACGGTGTGGACGGATTCCGGGAGCGGCAGTCGCTCGGGAGCGATCTCGAGCACGAGCTTGCGATCGGAGGGACCTTGGCTGCGCGCTTCGCCGCGCTCGATCAGCCCGCGCAGGAGTTCGGCGACGAGGCCCGCGTGCCCGCGGCTGCGCTGGAACAGCACCGCGGCGATGCGGCGGCGCGGCTGCGAATGATGAAACAGCGCATTGACGAGTTCGCCGATCGCCACTGCGTCGAGCGGCGCGAGCTCGAGTTCGAGCAGCCGCGCGCGCTCGGCGAGCCGCGAGCGCAGGCGCGCGAGCTCGTGGGGGCAGGTCACGTCGTCTTGGGTGCGCACGCCGAGCACGAGCAGGGCGCGCGTGCTCGCGATGGACTCCGCGAACTGCCGCAGGACGTCGAGCGAGCCTTCGTCGGCGAAATTGAGGTCGTCGAGGTAGACGATCAGCGGCTCGGCGCTCGCGACGGCGCCGAGCCACTGCGCGAGCGCGGCGGGGACGGCGAGCTCGGTCGTGCCGTGGAAGAGCTTGGAGAGCGCTTGCACGAGCGTGCGCGCCGCGGACGGAGGTACGAGGCGGCCGAGCTGCTCGATCTGACGCGCGCCGGGCTCCGCGCCCGGCGGCAGGCGCAGGTAGCGCTCGAGCAGGCGCAGGATCGGCATGCAGGGCCGCTGCTCCTCGAAGGCGGGGCAGCGCGCGTAGAGGTACAGCGGCGGGGGATCGAGCTCGCGACGCGCGGCGCTGGTGGCGTCGCTGACGAGGCGCGACTTGCCGCTGCCCGACGGGCCCTTGAGCCACACGCAACTGCCCGCGCCGTCGCGCGCGGCCTCGCGGGCGCGCTCGAGCAGGGCCGCGAATTCGCGCTCGCGGCCGACGAGCGGCGTCAGGTGCAGCGACTCCATCTCGCCGAGCGTGCCGCGGCGTGCCTGCGAGCCGAACTCGAGCTGCGCGCGCCACCACTCGCCCTGCTCGCCTTCGCGGGCGCGGCGCTCGAACTCGGCGCAGTCTGGACGCAGGCGTGGATCCCGTCGCAGCGCATCGAGCAGCAGCGCGTCGAAGAACGGGGAGAGTTGGGGCAACAGACGCGACGGCGGCAGGTAGCGCGCGGTGGCGATCGCGGCGAGCAGTTGGTCCGCGCCCGGATCCTCGACGCCGCGCCGCAGCAGCCGGCCGCTCGAAAAGCCCGTGGCGGCGCTGATCCCGCCGTTGTCCTGCGCGTCGGCGAACGGATGGCGAGCGGTGGCTGCTTCGAACAGCACGACGCCGAGCGCGAACAGGTCGCTCGCTGGTTCCGCGGGCATTCCGCGCGCGCGCTCGGGCGAGAGGTACGCGAGGCTGCCGGGGTTGATCGCCTCGTGCGCGGCGAGCTCGGGCGCGGGCATGGCGTTGCCCTCCGGTGCGACCGCCGCGACCGAGCGAGAGCCGCGGCGCGGAGGCTCCTCCACGGCGTCGAAGCGCTGCGCGAAACCCAGATCGAGCAACACGGCGCGCCCCGCGGGATCGATGCGCACGTTGTCCGGCTTGATGTCGGAGTGCACGAAGCCCGCGGCGTGCACCGCGGCGAGCGCGCCGGCGATGTCGGCCGCGAGGCGTCGCAGCAAGGGCTCGGGGAGCGCGCCACCCTGCACCAACGACTCGCGCAGCGACCGACCCGCGACCAACTCGGTGACCAAGTACGCTCCGTCGTGGTCCTCGCCATCCGCGACGTGACGGACCAGCGACGGATGGCTCACCGCGCGGCCGACGCGCGCCTCGGTGGCGAGCGAGCGCCGCGCGGCTTCGTCGCGGCGCAGGTGCGGATGCAGGCGCTTGACAGCCACGTCCGTGCCCTCGCGCCAGCTCTTCCACGGGGCCGCCAGCGTGCCCTGCACGACCCGTCCGACGGCGCCTGAACCGAGCGGGCCCTTGAGCGCGACCACGAGGCCATCGGCGGTGGTGAGGAGCTGGAACATCGGCGCGCGCCGCGCAGGATAGCAGGCGCCGCGCCGCGGCAGATCGGCGCAACACTCGACGCTACACTCCTCGGCGCAATGAGCTTTCACGTCCACAACAGCCTCACGCGGCGTCTCGAGCCATTCGTCTCGCTCGAGCGCGGCGTGGTTCGCATGTACAACTGCGGCCCGACGGTCTACAACCGCCCGCACGTCGGCAACTACCGCGCGTTCCTGTTCGCCGACACGCTGCGGCGTTGGCTCGAGTACCGCGGCTACCGCGTCGAGCAGGTGATGAACATCACCGACGTCGGGCACCTGACCGATGACGGCGACGAGGGCGAGGACAAGCTCGAGAAGCAGGCCAAGAAGGAGAAGCTCGACCCGTGGGAGATTTCCCGCAAGGTCGCGGCGCAGTTCTTCGCCGACCTGAAGGCGCTCGGCATCACGCCGGCCAAGGTCTACCCCAAGGCCTCCGAGCACATCCCCGAGATGGTCGAGATCATCGAGGGCTTGCTCGCGAAGGGGCATGCCTATGAGGCGCACGGGAACGTCTACTTCGACGTCAAGTCGTTTCCGAGCTACGGCAAGCTCTCGGGCAATCGCGTGGAGGAGCTCGACGCGGGCTCACGCATCGCGGTGCGCGAGGACAAGCGCAATCCCGAGGACTTTGCGCTGTGGAAGTCGGACCCGGCGCACATCATGAAGTGGGAGACGCGCTTTGGCCCGCACGGCTTTCCGGGCTGGCACATCGAGTGCTCGGCGATGGCGCGCAAGCACTTGGGCGACCGGCTCGACATCCACACCGGCGGCGAGGACAACATCTTCCCGCACCACGAGTGCGAGATCGCGCAGACCGAGAGCTTCACCGGACAGCCGTTCGCGAGCTACTGGATGCACTCGAAGTTCCTGCAGGTCGACGGCGGCAAGATGTCCAAGAGCCTCGGGAACACTTACACGCTCGACGACGTGGCGGCCGCGGGCTACACGCCGCGGCAACTGCGCTTCGCGCTGATCCGCGGGCACTACCGCGCACCGCTCAACTTCACGTGGGACGCGATGAAGGACGCCGCGAGCTCGCTCGAGAACCTCGACGATCTCGTGGTGCGCTTGCGGCGCGCCGCGCGCGGCGAGGTCGCGGGGGACGCGCAGGCTGGCATGGAGCTCGTCGCGGCCGCGCGCAGGGAGTTCGAGGCCGGCATGGACGACGACCTCAATGTGTCGCGCGCGCTGCCGGGGCTCTCGGGTCTGCGCGCGGCGGCGCTCGAAGGCCGACTCGGCGCCGCGGCGGCGCACGCGGCGCTCGCGTTCGTGATCGACGCCGAGCGCGTGCTCGGCTGCATCGCCGTCGCCGAGGAGTTGCTGTCCGCCGACATCGAGGCGCTGATCGAGCGTCGGCAGGCCGCCCGCAAGGCGAAGGACTTCAAGGAGTCCGATCGCATCCGCGACGAGCTGCTCGCCCAGGGCATCGTGCTCGAGGACACGCCCAAGGGCGTGGTCTGGCGCAAGAAGTGACCCGCGGCGCGCTCCTGAGGACCGGCCGTCCTTGGGTGGCCGAACGCTAGGGGCGTCGCGGGCTCTCGACGAAACGGCAGCGCGTGGCGCGCATGCGCAGCGCGGGTGGATCGATGCCCTCCACGAGCTCGGGTCCACCGAGCGCGAGCGTGCCCGTCACCTCGACGCACACCTGCTTGAGGTACTTGGCCTCGTGGCCCGGCTCCATCTCGACGTGGATCCACTCGTCGAAGGTCGGCATCGCGCCGAAGCAGCAGGCCGCGTTGTCGCGCACCAGCATGAACTCGCGCACCGCGCGCTTCTCCATGCGACCGGGGATCATCCAGCCGCGCAGCACGGCGCTCGCGCCGTCGAAGGCGCGCACGCGCTCGGGAAAACACTCCAGCGGCACTCGCTTGTGCCCCGACGCTGCGAGCGCAGCCGCGATGGCCGCGCGTTCGGCGTCGTTCATGCGCAGCGCTTCGAAGCCCTCGCGGGCGAGTCGCTCGCTCGGGGACAGGCGCGGCTCGGTCGTCTCCAGCGGGGCCGCTCGCACGCTCGTTTCACCCGCGAGCGGCGCTCCGCGCGGCGCGGCGATCTCCGACGACGCTTCCTGCTCGGAACAGGCAGTGAGAACGAGCGCGAGAACGAGCGCACGGCGCATGGCGCTACAGGCTAGCAGCCCGCGAGCCCAAGCCGTGGAGAGCGCCGGGAGCCCGCGCGGGAGCTTGCGACGCTCTCGCCGCCGCGCCTACCATCTCCGCCCCGTCTCGACGCTCCGCCCCATCCCTCGAGGAGTTTTCCGGTGAGTCCGATCCTGCTTGCCCTGTGCCTGCCTCTCGCGCCCACGACCGTCGGCGAGACGCATCCCTTCTCGGTGCACGACATGCTCGCCATGGATCGCATCTCCGATCCGCAGCCGTCGCCCGATGGCGCGCGCATCGCGTACTCGGTGAGCGTCACCGACCTCGACGGCAACAAGCGCCGCAGCGACATCTGGCTGATGAACGCCGACGGTTCGCAGGCCCGCGCGCTCACGACGCATCCCGCGACCGACGTGAACCCGCGCTGGCTCGACGCGACGACGTTGGTGTTCCTCTCGACTCGCGGCGGTTCGATGCAGGCGTGGAAGCTCGCGATCGACGGCGGCGAGGCGCAGCCGCTCACGAGTTTTCCCGTCAGCGTCGAGAACCTCGATGTATTCCCCGGCGGCGGCCGCCTGCTGCTCTCGTTCGACGTGTGGCCCGCTGCGAAGTCGCTGAAGGAGAGCGCCGAGCTCGACGCCGCGCGCGCGAAGCGCAAGCACTCGGGTCAGACCTACGAGCAGGCGCTGATGCGCCATTGGGATTCGTGGGAGGACGGCAAGCGCAGCCACGTCTTCACCTGGCAGATCGGTGCTGGGGAACCGGTCGACTTGATGTCCGGCATGGACTGCGACGCGCCGACCAAGCCCTTCGGTGGCTTCGAGGAAACCGCGCTCTCGCCCGACGGCAAGCTGGTGGCGTTCACCACGCGCGACGCGGGGCGCGCGGAGGCGTGGAGCACGAACACGGATGTCTACCTGAGCCCAGCCGATGGGTCGGCGCCGCCGCGCAACTTGACCGCGGAGGGTCAGGGCTACGACCTCGCTCCTTCGTTCTCGCCCGATGGCGCGACGCTCGGCTACCTATCGATGCCGCGCGCGGGCTATGAGGCCGATCGCCAGCAGATCGTGCTGTTGGACGTGGCTACGCTCGCGAAGCGCGAGCTGGCGCCGGACTGGGATCGCTCCGCCGCGGAGATCACTTGGTCGAGCGACGGCAAGACGATCTTCACCAGCGCCGCGAACCTCGGCCACACGTCGCTGTTCGCGATCGACGTCGCGTCGCACAGCGTGCGCACGCTGGTCGAGAAGGGCACCAATGCCGGGCCGGTCCTGTGCGGCGAGCAGCTGGTCTTCAGCCGCGACACGCTCAAGCTGCCGGTCGAGCTCTTCGCGGTGGCGCAGGCCGGTGGCGAGCCGCGCCAGCTCACGCACCTGAACGACGCGAAGGTTGCCGCCGCGCGCATGGGCGACTACGAGCAGTTCACCTTTGCGGGCGCGAGGGGGGACACCGTGCACGGCTTCGTCGTGAAGCCGGTCGATTTCCAAGAGGGCCAGAAGTACCCGGTCGCGTTCCTGATCCATGGCGGGCCGCAGGGCAGCTTCGGGGATCACTTCCACTATCGCTGGAATCCGCAGGCTTACGCGGGAGCGGGCTTCGCGGCCGTGTTCATCGACTTCCACGGCTCGACGGGCTACGGGCAGGCCTTCACGGACGCGATCCACGACGACTGGGGCGGCGCGCCCTTCGAAGACCTGATGAAGGGGCTCGATCATGTGCTCGCGAAGTACGCCTACCTCGACGGCACGCGCGTCGCCGGCCTCGGCGCGAGCTACGGCGGCTACATGATCTGCTGGATCGCCGGCAACGCGCCCGAGCGCTTCCGCGCCCTCGTCAACCACGACGGCGTGTTCGACACGCGCATGGGCTACTTCGACACGGAAGAGCTGTGGTTCCCCGAGTGGGAGCACGGCGGCACGCCGTGGGAGCGCCCCGAGGCTTTCGACAAGCACAACCCCTCGCGCCTCGTCGGCAAGTGGAAGGCGCCGATGCTCGTGGTCCACGGCGGCCTCGACTACCGCGTGGTCGAGACGCAGGGCATCGCGGCCTTCAACGCGCTGCAGCGCCAGGGCATTCCGTCCAAGTTCCTGTTCTTCCCCGATGAGAACCACTGGGTGCTCAAGCCCCAGAACTCGCTCCACTGGCACGCGACCGTGCTCGACTGGATCCGGCAGTGGACCGCCCAGTAGGGCGCTGCGGCCTGCTTTTGGGGGCGGCCCGAGTGCGCGCGAGCGGCTCGGGCCGCGTCCGTTGGGGGACTTCGTTGAGCAGCCGATTTGACGCCGCTGCCTCGGGCTGCTTTCCTA
>VGZD01000127.1 GCA_016872715.1 Planctomycetota bacterium | reverse complement strand
CAGCCAAGCTCCCGAGCAGGCGGCCCAGAGCGCCGCGCGCGCGCAGCAGGCGCTCGAGCAAGCCAAGCAGGCGCTCGAGGGCGCGCGCGAGGCGCGCAGCGAGTCGGCCGAGCCCAACGCTCAGGCGGCGCGCGAGGAGCTCGCTGGCCGGCAGTCCGAGCTGTCGGAGGCCACGGAGCAGGCCGCGAGCGAGGCGTCGGCGGGCTCGATGTCGCAGGAGGCGAGCGCGCAGGTCGCGAGCGAGATGCAGAGCGCGCGCGAGGCCATGCAGCGCGCCGCGGAACAGATGCAGCAGGGGCGCAGCGCTTCCGCGGCGGGTTCGCAGCGCGAGGCGCTCGAAGCGCTCGAACGCGCGCAGGACGCCGCCGAGCAGGGCGTGCGGCCGCAGACCGAGGAACAGCGTCAGCAGGCCGAGCAGCAGGCGAAAGCGCAGGAGGAGATCCGCCGCCAGTTGCTCGAGCTCGCCCAACGCAACCGTGAGCGCCGCAATTCCAAGCCCACGCCGAGCCTCGAGCAGGCCGCCCATGAGGCGCAGCAGGCCGAGGAGTCGCTCGAGCAGGGCGAGCTCGACGGCGCCGAGCAAGCCGAGGAGCAGGTCGAGCGCGAGATGGAGGAAGCGCGGCGCGAGCTCGAGCAGGAGGAGCAGCAGTACCAGCGGCTGCGGCAGGAAGAGCTCTTGTTCCGCATCGCGGAGGAGTTGCAGGCGCTGCTGCAGGCCGAGAGCGACGCGCTCGCGCAGGTGCGCGAGATCGATGCCGCGCGCTCTGGAAGCGAGCGGCTCTCGCGCGCGGATCGGCTGCGACTGCGGCGTCTGGGCACCGACGTTGCTCAAGCGGCCACCCGCACCGAGGAGGTCGCGACCGCCATCGCGCAGGAGCGCTCGCTGATCTTCGCGCACGTGCTGCGCGAGGTGCGCCAAGATCTCGACCGAGTCGCGCGCGATCTCGACGAGGAAGGCGGCAACGAGACGGGCGTTCGCACGCAGAGCCTGCTCGAGAACGCGATCGAGGCGACCCAATGGGCGCTCGACGCACTCAAGGAAGAGCAGCAACGCCGTCAGGACGAGCGCAACCAGCAGCAGGAGCAGCCGCCGGATGACAGCCAGCAGAAAGACCCGTTGGTGCCCGACGCCGCGGAGCTCAAGCTGCTGCGCCAGCTCGAGGTCGACACGCTCTCCGCGATCGACCGCTTGCTCGTCGTCTACCCCGAGCTCGCGCGTGGCGAGGCCGAGCCCGAGGCGCTCGAGGACGTGCTCCGGCTGGCCGAGCGCCACGAACGCACCACGCGCCTGTTCCAGCAATTCCGCTCCAAGCTCGGCTTGAACGCACCCCAGGAGAAGCAGCCGTGAAGCATTGCTCCGCGTTGATCGTGGCCGTGTCGATCTCACTCGCGCTCGCGGCGCGCGCGCAGGAACAGGGCCCGCTGCTCCCGCCGCAGCTGCGCGAGGATCCGCGCGAGCGCATGAAGGAGCTCGTCGTGCAGATCGAGCGCCGCCTCGGCGAGATCGATGTGCTGCTCTATCGCGCGGGCTCCGGCGAGACCAAGCTGGAGTCCCAAGACGAGAGCGGCATCGCCCAGTTGCTGGCGCAGTCGCGCTCGAGCGGTCAGCGCGTGCTCGACGACATCGACGAGATGCTCGAGCTCTCCGAGCAGATGGGCGGATCCTCGAAGTCCTCGGGTTCGGGCCAGCCTAGTCAACAGCAGGGCCAGCAGGGGCAGTCCCCGCAGCAGGGCTCACAGCGACCCCAGGCGCAGGAGCGCACGCCGCAAGCTCCCGGAGAGGGGCCGCAGCAGACACAGCCCCAGCCGGGCAAGGAAGAGCAGGGGAAGGCCGAGTCCCAGCCCGGCGAGTCGAAGCCACAGGGCGATCGAGAGTCGAACGAGCCCCCTCGCAACGCCGCGGGCGATGCGCCGAGCCCTTCGCCCCAGAGCAAGGCCGACGGCGCGCGCTCGAACGAGCAGTGGGGCGACTTGCCGCCGACGGTGCGCGACCTGTTCCGCACCGAGGGCGGGAGCGACCTGCCGCCGCAGTACCGCGACTGGATCGACGCCTACTACCGCCGTCTGAATCAGGAGCGGCGCTAGCTCGATGGTTTCGCGCGCCCTGCTGCTCGCACTCGCCGCGTTCGCGCCCGCGTCCGCGGCCGCGCCGTTCGAGCGAGCCCGTGACGTGCAGGGGCCCGCGCCCGTCGTGCCGCGCGAGCGAGCGCAGGACTCGCCGCCGCAGCCGGCGTCTCTCCAAGCCGCGAAGGACGACGAGGCACGTCGCTCCTTCCTGCGCGGGCTCGACTACCTCGCGACGCAGCAGGCGTCGCACCAAGACGGCTCCTTCCCGCGCGCCGGCGGTGCGCAGCATGCGCCCGTCGCTCTCGCCGCGCTCGGCGCGCTCGCGTTCATGGCGGAAGGATCGACGCCCCAGCGCGGTCGCTATGGACGCGAAGTGGCGCTCGCCGTCGACTACCTGCTCGCCCGCGCCGACGGCCAGACCAGCACGGCGCGCGGCTACATCGCGGTTTCCGCCGACGACAAGTGGGGCATGCACGCGCACGGGTACGCCGTGCTCGCGCTGTGCAACGCCTTCACGCTCTCTCCGGCCGGCGAGCGCGGCAAGCGCATCGCGGCGCTGCTCCCCGAGTCGATCGGCGTCATCGAACGCTCGCAGACTTCCGAAGGTGGCTGGTTCTACTTCCCCACCGCTGGCCTCGAGCACGAGAACTCCGTCACCGTGGTGCAGTTGCAGGCGCTGCGGGCGGCGCGCAACTGCGGCGTGAAGGTGAACTCCAGCGTGGTCTCCAAGGCCGTCGAGTACATCCACCGCTGCCAATCCGACGACGGCTCGTTCCGCTACGGGCTCGATCCGACCTCCAAGTCCTCGCTGGCGCTCACGGCGGCGGGCCTCGCCACCCTGCAGAACGCCGGGCGCTACGACGGACCACAGGTCGAGCGCGCGGTGCGCGAGATGTGGGCCGAGATCATGGAGCGCGAGAGCGGCGCCGAGCGCGTCGACTCGGGCTTCCCCCACTACGAGCGCCTGTATGTCGCGCTCGCGCTGTGGACGCATTCCGACCGGCGTCTATTCGAGCGTTGGTTCGAGTTCGAACGCGCGCAAGTGCAGCAGGAGCAGCGCCCCGACGGATCGTGGCAGGACGGACAGTTCGGCAACTGCCTCGCCACGTCGATGAACTGCCTGTTTCTCTCGATCAACGACGGACTGCTGCCGCTGTTCGAGCGTTGACGCCGACGCGCGCTCAGGTAAGCGCGAGTCGTTCCGCGGCGGTGAGGTACAAGGCGATCTCGACCTGCGCGAAGCCCTGCGGCGCGAGCGCGAGCACGAGCTCGTCGTGCAACTCGCGAGCGCGCGCGAGCTCCGGCGCCGACGTCTCGAAGCGAGCGAGCGCGCCGCGATCTCGCACGCGCACCTGCGAGAAACCGAGCGCCTTCACCGCGGCCTCCGCGGCCTCGATCCGCGCGAGGCGCTCCCGCGTCACGATCGTTCCGATCGGCAGTCTCGATGCGAGGCAGGCCCCGGACGGCTTCTCGGAGACGGCGAGTCCACGTTCGCGAGCGAAGCGGCGCACGTCCTGCTTGGTGAAGCCCGACTGCGCGAGCGGAGCGTGCACATGAAACTCGCGCGCTGCGCGCGCCCCGGGACGATCGTCGACGAGGTCGTCCACGATCTCGCCGAAGGCGAGATGCGCGAAGCCGCGTTCGCGCGCCCAATGCGCCATCGAGCGAAACAGCGTCGACTTGCAGTAGTAGCAGCGATCTCCCGCATTCGCCCGATAGCGCGGATCGTCGAGCTCGTCCGTCGCCACGACGACTGGCTCACAGCCCAGCGCGCGCGCGAAGGCCAGCGCTTGCGCGAGCTCCGTGCGCGCGAGCGAGGGCGAGTCCGCCAGCACGGCGACGGCGCGCTCCCCCAACGCCTCGCGCGCCGCGCACAACAGCACGCTCGAGTCCACTCCGCCGGAATAGGCGACCGCCACGTCCCCCAGCGCGCGCAGGGACCCGAGCAGCCGCTGCTCGCGTTCGCGATACGAGTCGGCGCTCACAGGTAGAGACGGAGCTTGTCCACGTAGCCGTCCGCGCTGGCGCGAATCGCCGCGCTGTCGGCGTCCGAGAGCGTGCGGACGATCTTGCCCGGCAGACCGACGACGAGCGAGCGCGGCGGCACGACGAAACCCTCCCTCACGACCGCGCCGGCGCCGATCAAGGACTCCTCTCCGATCACCGAACCACCGAGCAGGATCGCGCCCATCCCGATCAGGCAGCGGTCGCCGACGCGAGCGCCGTGGAGCACGACGCGATGGCCGATCGTGCACTCCGAGCCGATCACGTTCGGAACACCCGTGTCGGCGTGGATCATGGTGAGATCCTGCACGTTCGTGCGGCGACCGATCGTGAGCGGGGCGTCGTCGCCGCGCAGCACGCAGCCAAACCACACGCCGACGTCTTCGCCCAGCGTCACGTCCCCGGTGACGATCGCGTTGGACGCGACGAAAGCGCCGCCTTCGACGGCGCGGAACAGTCCTTGGCGCGGAAAGTGGGTCATGGTTGGGTGCTAGCCCTCGAGCATGCGCCGCGCCCAGTCGCTGCCGAGCACGAGCGCGATCGTGATGCCATTGTGCAGCGCGTGCACGAGCCAAGCCGCTCCGATGCGCCCGGTGCGCAGCATGACCATGCCGAGCAACAGCGCGAGCACGAAGATCGGCAGGAACGCGACGAGGTTCCCATGCACCGCCGCGAACAACAAGGCCGTGGCGAGCACGCCGAGCCGGTCGCCGAGGTTCTGCACGAGCAAGGGCTGCAAGAAACCGCGGAAGAACAGCTCTTCGCACAGCGGGATCAACGCCACGGCGAGCAGCGCGAAGATCCAGCGCTCCGCACCTTGGAGCTCGAGCACGAGCTCGAGCACATCCTGCGGCGGAGCGTCGATGCCGAGCGCCTTCCAACTCCAAGCCGAGAGCAGCATCGCCCCGACGATGGCGGGAACGCCGAGCGCATAGGCGAGCACGCCCACGCCCAGCGAGCGCACGTTCTTCCCGCTGCGCAGGCCCAGTGAGGCGATGCCGTCGGGATCGAGTCGCCGCGCGAAGGCCAGACACACGGCGACGGTGGCGAGCTGCAAGCCCGCGCCAAACAGGACCGGCGCGAGGCCGTCGGAGAGCTCCACTCCCACCGCTCTCAGCGCCGCTGCGCCCAAGATGGTCAGCGCGAAGTAGGTGAAGATCGCCAGACCGACGTGGAAGAAGCCCCAGCGCGCGAAGAACACGTTGCGATCGGGTACGAGCCGCAGCGCGAGTGCGCGACCGAGCGGAAGCAGCGCGATCGACGCGAACACGAGCAGCAGCCCCACCACCGCGCCCGCGGCTGTGGGTTCGAACTCACCCAACTGTGCCTGCGAGTCCATGGGGCCAGCTAGCCGCGCACCCCGATGACGCCTTCGAGCGGGGACGACGCGTTGGCGTACAGTCGGCGCTCGATGCGCCCCGCGAGGTGCGCGTTGCGTCCGGCGCGGCACGCATCGCGCATCGCAGAGGCCATCCGCAGCGGCTCGCGCGCGCCAGCGATCGCGCTGTTGAGGAGCACGCCCGCCACGCCGAGCTCCATCGCCAGCGCGACGTCCGACGCTGTGCCGACCCCGGCATCGACGATCACCGGCACACTCACCAACTCCATCAGGATCCGGATCGCGTTGGGGTTGAGAACCCCCAGCCCCGAGCCGATCGGGGAACCCGCCGGCATCACGCTGACCGCACCGAGCTCGGCCAGGTGCACGCCCAGACGCGGATCGTCCGAGCAGTACACGAGCACGTCGAAGCCCTGACGCACCAGCTCGCGCGTCGCTTCGAGCGTTCCGACGGGGTCGGGCAGCAGGGTCTTGGGATCTCCGAGCACCTCGAGCTTCACGAGCGGCGTGTCGAGCAGCTCCCGTGCGAGCTCCGCGGTGCGAATCGCCGTCGCCGCATCGAAACACCCCGCCGTGTTCGGCAGGATCACGTACTTCGAACGATCGATGTAATCGAGCAGCGAGGGACCGGCGTTGCGATCGAGATTCACGCGCCGCACGGCGACGGTCACGCAGTCGGTGCCGCTGACTTCGAGCGCTTCGCGCGTCTGCTCGAAGCTCGCGTACTTGCCCGTGCCGACGAGCAGCCGCGAGCGCAGCGTCGTGCGCCCGAGCACGAGCGGCTCGTCCCGCTCCCAAGCCTGCGCCGCCATGGCCTAGCCTCCACCGACGAGGGTCACGACCTCGAGCGCGTCACCGCCCGCGAGCACGGTCTGTGCGTGCAGCGCGCGCCGCACGATCCGTCCGTTGCGCTCGACCGCGACGACCTCGGGCCGCAGCCCGAGTTCGAGCACCAATTGCGCCAGCGTGCAGCCCTCGCGCACCGCGCGCGCGGCACCGTTGACGCGAATCTCGATCTCCATCGTTCGCCCTCGCGAGCGCGGCAGGATAGCGGGCTCCCGCGCGCGCCTCAACTAGGCGCTACTCCACGCGCAGGAACGCGCACTTCAGGTAGCTCGACTCCGGCAGCACGAGCAAGGCCGAGTGATCGCTCGAAGCCCCGAGCAGCTCTTCGAGATACACGCCGCGGCAGGAGAGGTGCGCCGCCTGTGACAGCACGGCGAGGAAGTGCTCCGACTTCATGGCGTGGGAGCACGAGGCGGAGACCATGTGCCCGCCGGGCTCCACGAGCCGCAGCGCACGCAGGTTGAGCTCGCGATAGCCGCGCTCCGCGCCTTCGAGCTCGGCCTTGTTGCGCGCGAATGCCGGCGGATCGACCACCACCACGCCAAAGCGCGCGTCGAGGTCCGCTCGCGAGCGCAGGTCGCGCATCACGTCGACGCGCTCGAAGGCGAGCTTCGACAGCACGCCGTTGCGCTCCGCATTGCGCTTGGCGCGCTCGAGCGCGGCCTCGGCCTGATCGAGGCACAGCACGCTCGTCGCGCCCTCGAGCGCCGCGCGAATGGCGAACAGGCCGTCGTAGCAGAAGGTGTCGAGCATGGCGCGGCCGCGCGCGAGCTTGGCGGCACGCATGCGATTGACGCGCTGGTCGAGGTAGTGCCCCGTCTTGTGTCCGTGGATCACGTCGACCTCGTACACCAGCCCCTGCTCGTGCACTTCGAGCGACGAGGGCAAGCTGCCGCGCAGCACCTCGACGCGCTTCTCGAGTCCCTCGAGTCGCCGCACGCTCGCATCCGAGCGATCGACGATCGCCACCGGCTCGCCCACGAGCTCCGCGATGGCATCCACGAACAGCGGCACGAGCCGATCGGAGCCCTGCGAGCCGCTCTGAAAGACGTACACGCCCGCGTAGTGATCGATGACCAGTCCAGGCACGAGATCGGCATCGCCGGCGAGCAGGCGACACGCGCCGCGCGGATCGAACAGCCCCATGCGGCGCCGCGCGGCGATCGCGCGCGCGAGCTGGCGCTTCCAGAACGCGGCGTCGGGCACTTCATCGGCGCGCGAGAACAGCCGCACGCGGATCTTCGACTCGGAGCTGTACAGACCCCAGCCCAGCCGCTCCCCCTGCGGCGACTCGATCGCCACGACGTCGCCCGACTCCGCCTCGCTCGACACGACGTCGTCCGCGAAGATCCACGGATGACCACCTTCGAGGCGGCGCCTGCCGCGCCCGCTCAAGCGCACCTTCGACACCGTGCTCACTCCTATTTTCCCTGACTGGATTGCGCCGCCGGCTTCACCAGCGCTTCGAAGCGCGGATCGCCGCGCAACGACTCGAGATCGGGATCGCCCGCGGCCCAAGCGCGCTGGCGCTCGCGCGCGCCCTCTTGCGTGCGCACCTCGGCGAAATCGCGCGCGAGGTAGTCGAGCGCGATCTCGCGCTCCCCGAGCAACGCCCACGTGCAGGCCACGTTGTAATAGCCCGACGGCGTCACGCGCAGCTCCGCGAGCAGCGCGCGCGCCTGCGCCGCTCGACCGGCGCGCGCGCGATAGCAGGCGAGCAGCACCTGCATGAACTCGCTCTGGTCGAGCTCGTAGGCGCGCTCGAAGTACTCGAGCGCCTTGGCCGGCGAGCGCAGCTTCACATTGGCGTTGACCGCGAGGCTCGTGAGCATCCCGGCGCGTTGCACGCGCACCAGCCGCGCACCACTGGTGTCGTCGCGCTGCTCCACGTCGCGCGCCGCTCCATCGAGTCGCTCGAGCGCGCGCTGGAAGTACAGCTCCGCCTCGGTGCCGCGCTCGAGATCCATGAGCGCGCCGCCCTGCGCGGACTCGGCCGCCGCGAGGTAGCGCGCGAGATCGAGCTCGCCCAGCGTGCCGCGCAACGCCTCGAGGTCGATCGCCGCGCGCTCGGCGATGCGCCGCGCCGTCTCCGCTCGACCCTGTTCCCGCGCGCGCTCCGCGTACTGTAGGCCGGCGCGCGACACGCCACGCTGTCGCAGCAGCGCCGCGTCGCCCTCCTCCGCCTCGCGCTCGAACATGCGCAGCACCTGCGAGCGCAGCACGTCGAGCTCGAACAGCCGCGTCGGGTCGCGCGCGATCGCCGCACGGTCGAGCCGCTCGGTCTCGCGGTCGATCCACGAGAGCGCCGATTCGCGGCGCGCCGTCTGGATCTGGACGAGCAGCGCCTTGCGCGCGGGATCGGCCAGCGGTTGCGCCAGCCGCGGCTCGAGCTCGGGGTAGGGTTCGAAGCCGGGCAAGCCAGCGCCGCAGGTCGAGGCCAAGGCGCGGCAGAGGTCGAGTTCGAGCTCCAGCGCGCGCTTCCCGAGCGCACCCGAGCCGAGCAAGAGCGCCGCGGGGCCGAGCGGATGCTGGAGCAGCTCGTCGTGCGAGAGCGACATGTTCCAGGACACGCGCGAGACTTCGAGTTGGACTTCGAGCAGCGCGAGGTCCGCGGCGCGCGCCAGTTCGAGCACGGCCAGCGAGCCCGGGCGCGCGAGGGACTCGAGCGCGACGAGCGTGCGCCACAGCGGCACGAGCGCGGCGAGCAACAGGTCGTCGGTGCGCTGCGCGTCGAAGTCGTCGCGATCGTCGCGTCCGCGCAGGTCCCAGCGCTCGCGTCGCAGCGCGAGCAGTGCTTCCTCGGCCTCCGCCAGTGGCTCCGAGCACTCCTCGAGGCGACCGAGCGCGACCAGAGCGGCGACCGAGAAGAGCTGCGCTCGCGCGCGCAGCGTGCGCGAGAGCGGATCGTTGCTGAGCGGCGAGCGAGCGGCGAGTGCCCGCGCGAGCCCCAGCGCGGTCTGCGCTCCCCCGCTGCGGTCGAGCTCGAGCGCGATGCGCCGTGAGGCGAGCGCGCCGTCGTCGAGTCCGCTGCCGGCGAGCGCTTCGAGCAGTGCCGCCGCGCGCGCGTGCTCTCCGAGCACCTCGCAGCGCTCGACGAAGCGCTCCAGCGCCACGAGCGCGGCGGCGCGGACGCTGGCCTGCGGATGCCGCGCGGCGAGCAGGAACACGGCGCGGTCGGCGGCACTCGCGCCGCCAGCGGGAACGTCCGCGAGCGCGCCACCGGCGGCGCGCACGATCTCCGCGAGCGCCAGTCCTCGCAGCTCCGGCCGCTCGCCACCGGCCGCCTGCGTCGCGAGTTCGC
>VGZD01000126.1 GCA_016872715.1 Planctomycetota bacterium | reverse complement strand
AGGACCTGCTGACGCAGATGGAAGTTCAACCGGTTCCGGTGGTACCGATCCTCTCGATCGCACAGGACAACGCCGCCGGAGGCGGAGGTGGCTCCGACACGGGCGGAAGAGGAGGAGCGAGCGGTGTCGGCCGTGGTCCCGGCGGTGGCGGTAGTGGCGGTGGCGGTAGTGGCGGCGGCGCCGGCGGCCGCGCAGGCAACGGCGGCGGGACTGGCGGCGGGGTCGGCGGTGCCAAGGGCGGCGGCTCGGCCGGTGGTTCGACCGGCGGCGGCGGGACGCGCGGCGGCTGAGGCCCCCGCGGCCGTCTGGGCTCGGCGGACCGACGCACGAGCGTCCCGCGCCCATTTTTTTCCGTGCGGGACGCGCATCCGCCGACGGAAACGGAGCTCGCTCAGCCGATCGGGCGGCCCAAGACCTCGCGACCGGCGAGGTAGGGCCACAACGGCTTGGGCACGCGCACCGTGCCGTCCGCGTTTTGGTGGTTTTCGAGGATGCAGATCAGCATGCGCGAGCTCGCGGCCACGGTGTTGTTGAGCGTGTGGCAGAAGCGCACCTTGCCCTCCGCGTCGCGGTAGCGCAGGTTCAGGCGCCGCGCTTGGTACTCGTGGAAGCGGCTCGCCGAGTGCGTCTCGCCCCAGCCGCCGCGGGAGGGCATCCAGCTCTCGATGTCGTACTTCTGGATCTGCGGAGCGCCGAGGTCCCCGCCGCACACGTTGACGATCCGGTACGGGATCTCGAGCGATTGCAGCACGAACTCCGCGTTCTCGACGATCGCGCGGTGGTGCTCGATCGAGCCCTGCGCGTCGGCGACCGCGAGCACGACCTGCTCGACCTTCTGAAACTGGTGCACTCGGTACAGGCCGCGCGTGTCGCGCCCCGCCGCGCCAGCCTCGCGGCGGTAGCACGAGGAGAGCGCCACGTAGCGCACCGGCAGATCCGCCAGCGCGAGCACTTCGTCCTGGTGCAGCGCCGTCACCGGCACCTCGGCCGTGCCCACGAGGCACAGGTCGTCGCGGCTGTCGGTGCGGTAGGCCTGCTCCTCCCCACCGGGGAAATAGCCCGTTCCCACCATCACCGCGCTGCGCACCAGCGTCGGCACGGAGAGCGGAGTGAAGCCGCGGCTCACCATCACGTCGAGCGCGTAGCGCATGACCGCGCCCTCGAGCAGCGCGAGTTCGCCCTTGAGCACGTAGTTGCGCGAGCCCGAGATGCGCGCGGCGCGCTCGATCTCGAGCCAGCCCTGCGCCTCCGCGAGCGCCACGTGGTCGCGCGGCGCGAAATCGAACGTGCGCGGCGCGCCCCAGCGCTTGACCTCGACGTTCTCGCGGTCGTCCGCGCCCTCGGGAACCTCGTCCGCGGGCACGTTGGGAATGCGCAGGAGCCGCGCGTCGACGTCGGCCTGAGCCTCGCGGAACTTGCCCTCGAGCTCGGCGAGCTGCGCCTTGAACGTGTTGACCTCGGCGATCAGCCGCGCGCGCTCCGTCGGCGCTGCCTTGCCCACTTCCTTCGAGAGCGCGTTCTGGCGCGCGCGCAGCGCGTCGACCTCCGTCTGCAGGGCGCGGGCGGCGGTGTCGGCGGCGAGCAAGCCCTCCACGTCCACCTCGATGCGCTTCTTGCGCGCACCTTCGATCACGAGGGCCGGGTTCTGACGGATGAACTTGAGGTCGAGCATCGGGGTGCGGTCTGGGAGGTGGCGGGAGGGGGCCCGGGCGCGAGCAAGCTACTTCCAGTCGCTCTCGATTTCGCCGAGCAGCTTGTTCTTCTTCTCGACGAGCTGCAGTTCGATCGCCTCGCCCTTTGGAATCTTGAAGGCGCTGTCCACCGGGCGCCACGTGTCCATCTCGGTGTACTTGTAGGAGCCGTCCTCGTTGCGCTCGAGCAGGTCCATCACGATGCCCATGCGCTCTGGCTTGCCGCCCTTCTTGGCACCGGCCTTGCGGATCGAGACCTCCGGGCGCGGCACGCAGTTCCACAGGCGCTCGTAGCGCTCGCGCGCCGAACCGAGCACGCCGACGCTCCTGCCCTTCACCGTGACCGCCTCGCCCTCCGCCTCGAAGGCGAACTCGAACTTGAACGGTCCGCCGAGCGCGACCACCGTCTCCTCCCCAGTCTTCACGGTCCACTTGCGAGTGTCGCTGCCCGGGAGGATCAGGCACTTGATCGTCTGGGCCTTCTTGCCCTGACGCAGCTCTCCGGCGAAGAGCTCGTAGGTTCCGACCGGCACGGCGAGCGACTTCTTCGAGGGGTCCACCAGATCGAAGTAGCAGCCCTCGAGCTTGTCGGTGCCCTTGAGGACGAGCCAGGTCGGGGCGGGGCCCTTGAAGTCGAGCTTGAGCGTGCCGGTATCGAGCGTCATCGGCGTCGCGGTGATCTGTAGGCCGCCCTTGTGGGCCTCGAGCTGGTACCAGCTCCCGCCGATCTCCGCATACTTGCTCCACGGGCGCGCGCGCTTGAGGCCACCGACCACCATGCAGTCGTACTCGGGCTGGTAGATGCCCTCCGAGAGTCCGCCGTAGGAGTAGGGCTTGGGGGCGCTCCCATAGATGCCGTCCATGTTGTCGTCGAGCACGCGCAGCGCCGTCCCGTTGACCGTGGTCGTGACGCTGCCGGCGTTGAGCACATAGAAGCGCATCTGCAAGTCGTCGGGCTGGAGGTTGGTCTGCAGCCCTTGGAAGACGTCCTGCTGGATCCCCGTGCGGAACACGAACGCCCAGCGCCGCTTCTCCGCACCCTCTCCGATCTCGAAGTCCACCACGGCGGAATTGCCGGTGATCGGAATGAGCTTGTCGGCATTGCCGTCGCGGTCGAAGTCGAGCGCTACCTTGGAGGAGTCGGGGCGCAGCAGCAGCGGGCTCTTCTCGAGCGACTGGAACACGCCCGAGCTGCCCTTCGCGCCCAGCGGCACGATCGGCCAGATCGCGTACAGGTCATCGGCGTTGTAGTTCGGGCGCGCGATCTCGTCGACGGACTTGAGCGCGGCGAACACGGTGCTCACCGTCACGCTCGCCGCCGCGGGCTCGGCCTTGGGCTGCGGCGGCGGAGCGGGAGCGTTGGGGTCCGCGGGCGGCGGAGCGCCAAAACCCTCGCGCACCAACCACTCCCAGCGCTGCTTGCACTGCTGGTAGAAGTTGTGCTTGAGGTCGACCTGCTCGAAGCCCGACGTCGCTCGCCCGTAGTACTCGCAGGTCTTCTTGAGGTCCTCCTCCCCCTTGGTGCGGTAGGTGACGTCGTGGCAGATGGCGACCGCACTCGCCGTGCGAGCCGCCATGAAGAAGTCGCCGATGGACTCGAAACCGTCGGTGATCGCGACGAACTCCGCCGAGCACAGCTCGAAGGCCGGCCCTTCCTTGGCCCCGTTCCGGTTGGCCTCGAACTTGGCCATCGTCGTGCGGAACTGGTCGATCAGCGCGTAGCGCTGCTTGCGCTTGGGCGGATCGGTCGCGAGGTGGGAGTGGTAGACGTAGATCTTGCCGACGAAGTCGCTCTTGTAGGCGTCCTTCCAGCACTTGGTCAGCATCTCGAACTCGCGCTCGATCTCGTCGGAGTTCGCCGAGGCCATCTGCGCCGCCAGCTCGTCGACGTAGTTGACCGCCTCGTCCTGATAGGACTTGAGCAGCTTGGTCACCTCGTCGTAGTTGCGGATCGCGATCGCGGGCCGGAGCTTGCCCTTGAACTCGGCGGCGCGGTCCTCAGTGGAGCTCGCTGCGAGGACCGGCAGGGCGTGGGCGATGGCTGGAGAGACAGACCCGAGGCACGCGAGCAGGATCGAGAGCTTCATGGGGCGCGCAGTCGCAGGAGAGGGCCCGCGGGGCCCAGCGGGTTTCGGCGGCTTTGGCCGGCCGGTCATCCCAGTTGGTTCCGTGGGCTTGGGGTGCGTGGGCGAGAGCTAGGGAGTCTAGCCTCCGCCGCGCGAGGGTCACAATCCGCCGCCGCGCCGCGAGCTCATGCGCTTGAGGAAGGCCCTTTCGCTCTCCGAGAGCGAGGCGATGCCGCGCTGGTGGATGCGCTCGAGCAGCGCGTCGAGCCGCGCCTCGTCGTCGAGTACGTCCTGCTGCGCACGAGCCTGCCGACGGGCGCTCAAGGCCGTCCAAGGCTCCCACCACAGCGCGCCCGACTTCGCCAAGCCGAAACCCAGTGCCGCGCCGCCCAAATGCACCACGTGCGCCGCGTTCCCCGCGCCGCGCACGAGCCCGAACAGGTCCAGCAGCACATACACCGTCGCGACCAGCCACAGCCGCACGGGCACGAACAGCACGATCACCAGCGCCTGCGGCCGCAGCGTCGCCATGGCGACCACGAGCAGCAGCACCGCACCCGACGCTCCGACCACGGACAGCTTCGATCCCAGGACCAAAGCGACGCACAACTGCACGAAGCCCGGCAGCACGATGCCCGCCAGATACCAGAGCAGGAAGCGCCGCGCGCCGATCAGGCTCTCGAGCCACGTGCCGAAGAAGTACAGGCCGATCAGGTTGCCGAGCACGTGCATCGGCTCGTGGGGACTGTGCAGGAATCCGTAGCTGACGAGTTGCCACAGGGGAAACCACGGCGCGCTCTCACGCCACGCGTCGACATCGAGCGAGAGCGTGTCGTGAACGTTGGGCAGGAACGGCACGACCTCGTACAGGAACAGGAACGGCAGCGCGAGGGCGAGGTTGAGGACGAGCAGCGTCTTCACCACGCGCGTCATGCGCGGCAGCGCAAACTGCCCGGAGCCGTCCGCGGGATCGCTGTAGGCCATCGCCGCTCCGCGCTCCCCTAGCGACCGAAGGCGAGGTCGGCGTGTCCGCTCGCGCGCGCAGCCGCCGTCAGGGTGTTCGCCATCAGCATGGCGATCGTCATCGGACCGACGCCGCCGGGGACTGGAGTGATCGCGCCCGCGACCGCGCAGGCCGCCGTGAAGTCCACGTCTCCGACCAGCCGACCGTCCGAGAGCCGGTTGATGCCGACGTCGAGCACCACCGCGCCCGGCTTGATCCAGTCGGCCTTGACCATCTCCGCTCGCCCCACCGCGGCGACGAGCACGTCCGCTTCGCGGCACACCGCAGGCAGCTCGCTCGTGCGGCTGTGGCAGATCGTGACGGTCGCGTCGCGCGCCAGCGCGAGGAACGCGAACGGCTTGCCGACGAGCATCGAACGCCCGATCACCACCACGCGCTTGCCCGCGAGCGAGAGGCCGAGCTGGTCGCACAGCTCGATGCAGCCCGCGGGCGTGCACGGAACCAGCCCGCGCGCACCGAGCGCGAGCGCTGCGACGTTCTCGGGATGCAGTCCGTCGACGTCCTTGGCGGGATCGAGAGCGCGCACGATCGCGTCCGAGTCGAGCCCCTTGGGCAGTGGAAGCTGCACCAGAATGCCGTGCACAGTCCGGTCCGCATTGAGCTCGCGCACGAGCGCGAGCAGCTCGGACTGCGTCGTGGTCGCGGGTCGGCGCACCGTCCGCACGAGGAAGCCCGCTTCGGTGGCGGCCTTGTCCTTGTTCTTGACGTACACCTGACTGGCGGGATCCTCGCCCACCAGCACCACGACGAGCCCCGGCGTCACGCCGCGCGCCTTGAGCTGCTCACAGCGCTCGCGCACGCGAGCACGAACTTGCTGGGCAGCGGCCTTGCCGTCGATGGTGCGGGCGCGAGTCTCGATCATGGGCGGTGCTCTGGTGGACGCGCTGGAAACGTCCTCGCGCAGGATAGCGCGGCGGACGGGCGCGACCAGTTCGATGACGTCGCGGCCGCGGCGCTCTAGAAGCTGCGCGCGAGCACGAACGAAGCGATGTTCTCGAGCGAGCGACGAGCCGGGCTCCCCGGCAGCTCGCGCGCGCTGACCAAGGCCGCGGCGATCAGGCTGTCGGCGCGCTGCCGCGCGAACTCCACGCCGGCGTCGAGTCGACACGCCTTGCGCATGCGCGCGACGCGCTCGGTCAGCCCCGGCGTGGTGTAGATGTCGCGGATCGCGGCGCGCTCCACTTCGGAGGCGTTGCGGTAGGCCCACAGAACCGGCAGCGTGACCTTGCCGTCCTCGACGTCGGTTCCGACCGACTTGCCGGCCTGCGCTTCGCTGCTCGTCAGGTCGAGGCAGTCATCGATGATCTGGAAGGCGAGCCCGAGGTCCCAGCCGAACTGGCGCATCCGCGCGCCGAGCTCGTCGCGGCCGCCGGGATAGCGCGCGCCCAGCTCACAGGCCGCCGCATAGAGCGTCGCCGTCTTGGCGCCCGCGACCCACTCGTAACGTTCTTGCGTGGCCTCGAAGTCGTAGCGCCCCGCCGCCTGCTCGATCTCCCCCACGCAAATGCGCCGCGTCGCCTCGGACAGCACGCGGCTGCACAGGCGCGACGAGAGGTCGGTCGACACCGCGAACGCGCGCGCGTACAGGAAGTCACCGAGGAGCACCGCCGTCTGGTTGTCCCAGCGGTGATTGACGCACGCCACGCGGCGGCGCACGCGCGCACCGTCGAGCACGTCGTCGTGCACGAGCGTCGCGAGGTGGATCATCTCGACCACGGCCGCGATCGAGGCGTGCTCATCGGTCGTGTTTCCGGTCGCTTCGCCCGAGAGCAGCACCAGCGCGGCGCGCAGTTGCTTGCCCTGGAAGCGCCCCACGTGCTCGACCATCTCGCGAACGGCCGGAGACTGCTCGCGCAACTCGTGCGCGATCGTCTCCTTCATGCGCGCGAGACCGTCGGCGACGGGTGCGATCAGCTCCTTCACACGTGCGGCTTGGGAAGTCATGGCGTGCCCATTGTGTCGCTCCGGAGCGCTTCCTGCTCCAGCGTCCTGAGATCTTCCGGCGTGTTCAGGTTGAGAGCCGAGCGTTCCGCCTCGGGGCCCAGCCGCGCCGCGGCCACCGATCCGACCGCGAGCGCCCCGTGAAACGACACCATGCGCCGCTCACCACGCTCGAGCGCCGAGCGCACGGCCGAACGACAGGACGCGCGATAGACGCCGTAGAGCGGCTGCGACCCGCGCGGCAGCTCGAGCAGCGCCGCGTCCCAACCCGACTCCTCCGCTCGCTCCAACAAGCGCCGCAGGCACTCGGCCCGCGCCAGCGGCAGGTCGCAGGACAAGACCGCCAGCCACGGCGTCCGACACGCCTCGAGGCCCGCGCACAGGCCCGCCAGCGGCCCGGCGTCGGGGAACGCGTCGAGCACGCACTCCAGTCCGAGCTGCGGATAGCGCGCGGTCCGGCCCGTCGAGAGCAGCACGCGGGAGGCCAGCTCGCGCAGCGCGTCGAGCGGCCCGTCGATCATCGTCCGCTCTCCCCACGGCAGCAGGGCCTTGTCTCGTCCCATGCGACGGCTCTCGCCCCCGCACAGGAGCAAGCCCGTCACGTCCGTCCTCGCCGTCCTCATCCCACGCCGCCGCGCGCTCTCCGAAGGCGTCGCATCCAGCGCGAACGCGGCCGACACCCGCTGCGTGAACGCGCCTAGTGGGGAGCGTTGTGGGAATCGGACTTGGGCGCCGCCTCGGTCTTGGGAGCCTCTTCGGCACCGTCGCGCATGCCCTTCTTGAAGGCTTGCACGCTCGAACCCATGGAGTGCGCCAGCTCGGGCAGCTTGCGCGCCCCGAACAGCAAAAGACAGATCAACGCGATGACGAGGAGCTCGGTGAAGCCGAGGTTGCTTAGGAAAGCCAGCATGGTGGATCCTGAAGGGTCTGGTGCGACCGGAACGAGACGGGTAGGCAGCGGCCAATTGTAAGCCTCACGGCCGCCCGATTCCCGAGCGAGCGCGAATTCCGCCCTAGGAACCGCCCTAGGAACCACCTAGGCGCCGCGCGAGCCGCCGTTCGATCCGCCCCTCCAGCGGCGGCAGAGCCCGCGCCCAGCTCGCCAAGGTGCCCTCGGCCTTGGCGCCGACCCGCGGTCCACGGCCCAGCGTCAGTCCGGCCCGCGCGAGCGAGAGTCGCACCGCGAACGAGGCGCTGTAGGTCGAGAGCACGGCCTGCGCGGCCATGCGACTCGCGACGTGGGCGAGGAACGCCTCGCTCCACAGCTCCGGCGCGACCTGCGGCGAGAACGGGTCGAGGAACACCGCGTCGAAGGGCGCCTCGTCGAGCGTCGGCAGGTGCTCGCGCGCATCCCCGAGCACGAGCCGGATCGAATCACCAGCGCGCGCCTGTGCGCCGAGCGCCGCGTGGACGCGCTGCAACCAAGGCTCCACCTCCGCGGGCCAGTCCGCGAGCGCGCGCGAATGAGCGAGCACCTGCGCATCGCGCTCGAACGTCACCGCTTCGAGGCGCGCGAGGGTGCCGTCGAGGGCCGCGAGCGCCGCCGCGAGGTTCAGGCCGAGCCCCGTGCCGATGTCGAGCAGGCGCACGACGGGCCGTTCACGGCCGAGTTCGCGGACTCGACAGGGTTCGGCGTAGCGCAGTCGCGCCTGCTCCCACGCCCCCGAGAGCGAATGGCAGGCCTGACCGAGCGTTTCGTCGCGCAGCGTCCACGAGCCATCGGCGGTGCGGATCGGCGTCCACATGCGCGCTACCATGCCACGCGCGTGGTCGACTCGAAAGCACCGTCGGAGGCCCAGCGCGAGAAGCTCGCCGTCTACCGCGATCCCTCGCTCGTCGCGCGCTACGACGAGCGCTGGCGCGGCCTGCGCGGCCCCGGCCGCGAGCGCCGCAAGCAGCGTGCGCTCCTGCGCGCGCTGGCCTCGCTCCCCAAGGTCGAGAGCGTGCTCGACGTCCCCTGCGGCACGGGTCGCTTCTCGGCCTTCTTGCCCGGACTGGGACTGCGCTACGTCGGCGGCGATGCCTCGCTCGCGATGCTCGTCGAGGCCCGCCGCAAGCACCCGGACGCGCGCTTCCTCGCACTCGACCTCGCGCGGCTCCCGTTCGCGGATCGCTCGGTCGATCTGGTGGTGTGCATTCGCCTGATGCACCTCGTGCGCGATCCTCAACTGCGCGCGGCGTTCTTGCGCGAGATGGGGCGCGTCGCGCGCGTCGGCGTCATCGTCGATTTCCGGCAGCGCGGCTCCCTGCGCGTCTGGCTGGGAAACCTGCGCCATCACCTCGGCTGGCGGAAGCGAGCCCCGAGCGCGCTGTCTCTCGAGCAGGTCCGCGCGCAGCTCGACGCGGCCGGACTGTGCGCCACCGCCCTGCTCCCCGTGCGGCGACCGGCGTGGTTCGGCGACAAGCTCGTCGTCGCGGCGCGCGTCAGTGCAACGCCCCACGTCGCTCGCTAGCGCGAACGACGCGGGGCGTCCCCGGGGAAGAACTCGTGGAGCCTGCGCTCAGGCCTTGGCTGCCGCGAGCAGCCCCGCCTGGGCGAGGCGCTGTTCCATCATCTCGCCCAGTCGCGCGGGAGAGGGACTGCAAGTGACGCCCGCGCGCTCGAGCGCGGCGTACTTCTCGCTCGCCGTGCCCTTGCCGCCCGAGATGATCGCACCGGCGTGGCCCATGCGACGGCCCGGGGGCGCGGTGGCGCCGGCGATGAAGCCGACCACCGGCTTCTTGACGTGCTTGTGAATGAACTCCGCGCCCTGCTCCTCGGCGCTGCCGCCGATCTCGCCGATCATCACGATCCCGAGCGTGTCGGGGTCGTCGTGGAACAGCGCGAGCGCGTCGACGAAGTTCGTGCCGTTGACCGGGTCGCCGCCGATGCCGATGCAGGTCGACTGGCCGATGCCGCGGCT
>VGZD01000125.1 GCA_016872715.1 Planctomycetota bacterium | reverse complement strand
CCCATGGTCGTGTGCTTGTAGGTGTGCGTCGTGTAGGCCGCGTCGCACAGCACCTCGTCGAGCTTCACCGCCGGGTTGGCGAAGTTCTTGTTGTACTCGCCGAGCACGGCGCGCGCCTCGGTGCGGAACTGCTCGTCGGTGTACTTGAGGCGCTGGAAGCGGTCACCCTCGAGCTCGAGGATCCGCTCGAGGTCCTGCTTCGAGAACGTGATGTGGTAGTTCGTGTAGTCGTCGGTCGTGTACGCGTTTTGGCGCGCGCCGGCGCGCGTGATGATCGCCTCGTATTCGGCGGGCGGGAAGCGGTCCGTGCCGCGGAACATCATGTGCTCGAAGAAGTGCGCGAAGCCGGTCTTGCCGGCTTCGATCTCGTTGCGCGAGCCCGTCTGCACCGGGATCTGCAGGCTGACGAGATTGGGCATGCCGGTCGGCACGATGATGACCTTGAGGCCGTTGGCGAGCGTCGTCTCGGTGGCCTCGTAGGGCAGGATGTCGGCGCGGGCAGCCGCGGCCGCCACGGGCAGCGCGACCCACTCGGCCTTGGCCTCCCCCGCGCTCGCCCGCGTGGACTTGCAGCGGGGCGTTTCGACCTCGGCGTAGCTGACGCAGGAGGCGAGGAGGAGCGAGAGACCGAGGAGAGTGGCGGTGCGCATGGCGATTTCCTGTGAGACGGTGGTCGACCGCGGATTGTAGCCAGCGCGAGCCGTGGAGTCAGCGCGGGCCACCTGTGCATTCAGCGCGGGGCGCACAGTCCGTAGCATGAGCCCGCCATGGAACGCACGGCGCGACGCGCACTGCTGATGCTGCTCGCCTGCGTGGCGGCGCTCGCCCTCGTCGTGCGCGAGACCTGCGACCTGCGCCACGCGCGAGAGGCGGGCAACGAGAGCGCGGGCTGGTTCACGCTCGATCCCGATTCGCTGTACCACATGCGGCGCGTCGCCCGCGCGCTCGACGAAGGCCTGCCACCGGCCGAGCGCGATCCGCGCCTGAACGCGCCGCACGGCGCGGCGATTCCCTGGCCGCCGTACTACACGTGGCTGCTCACGCTCGTGACCGCGCCAACGCTGCCCGATGCGCCGCGCTTCGACGATGGCTCGCGGACCGCGGACACTTTCGAGGCCCGCAGGCGCGAGGCGATCGAGGAAACGGTGGCGAGCGTGCCCTGCTGGCTCGCGATGGCGACGAGCGTGCTGCTCGCGCTCACGGCATGGAGACTCACCAAGCGCCGCAGCGAGGGCGAGCGATTGTGCGCGGCTGCACTGGCCGGCGGGAGCTACGCCCTGCTCGGCGCGTCGTTGCAGTACAGCGCCATCGGCAACGGCGATCACCACGCGTGGGTCGTGATGTTGCTCGCCTCGCTCGCGTTCACGGCGTCGAAGGCGCTCGATGAGCACGAGTTGCAGTCGCGCGGCAGGTCGGCGTGGCGTGGAGCCTTGCTCGGCGCGCTGTGCGCGCTGCTCGTCGGCTCGTGGGTCGGCAGTCTGGTGTACGTCGTGCTGCTCGAGCTCGCGCTCGGGCTCTCGCTGCTCGTCCACGCGCGCCGCGCCGTTGCGGGTCTGCCGGTCCTCGGCGCGAGCTTCCACCTCGTCTGGGCGGCGCTCATCGCTCCGGCCGTGCTGTCGAGCCCCTGGCGCGAAGTCGAGCCGTGGATGCTCGTCAACCTGAGCTGGCTGCACCTCGTGCATCCGCTCGTGGGCGCGCTCGTGTTCGTTCCACTGCTCGGCTCGAGCCGCGCGGTGCGCACGCGCTGGCCGTGGTGGGTGGCGGGTTTCCTCGCGCTGCTCGGAGCTGCGCTGGCCTGCGGCGACTTCGCGCTCGCGCGCGGCGTTCGCGAGGGTTTTGCCTGGGCCGCGCGCTCGAACGAATTCATGGCCTTCATCACGGAATCGCAGCCGCTGCTGTGGGGACCGCTGGGCGGCGGAGGCGTCGCGTTGACGCTGCTCGGATATGGAGCGCTGCTCGCGCCGCTCGCGTGGTGCGCCCTCGTGCGCGGCGCCTGGCGCGAGCGTCGTCTCGAACTCGCGTTCCTGTGCCTGCTGTTTCCGGTCCTGCTCGTCCAAGCGCTCACGCAGCGTCGTTTCGCCGATGCGCTCGGCGTCCCGCTCGCGTTGACGCTCGCGCTGCCCCTGGCCGCGCTCGTGCAGCGCTGGATCGCGCCCACGACTGGCCTGGCGTCCGCGCTCGGCATGGGAATCGCGCTGGCGAGCAATTGGCCGACACTGGCGCTCGCAGCGCAGCGCGCGGATCGCAGTTGGAGCGCGGACGAGCGCGATCCCGCGCGCGAGCGGCATGCGCTCTACGAGCGACTGCGCGCGCTGAGCGGCCGAGACGATGCGGTGCTCGCGAGCTGGGACCACGGACACGCGCTGGAGTGGATTGCCGATCGCCCGTCGATCGCCACCAACTTCGGCAGCTATCTCGGCGCCGACAGCTACCTCGATCCATGGCGCTTCTTCCTCGAGACCGATCCGCGCGCCGCCGAGGAGCTCCTCGCAAGGCGCAACGCGCGCCACGTGCTCATGCCCGGCGACTTCACCGTGGACCTCGAGGTCATGCTGCGCGTGCTGCGCCCCGACGAGCGGCGCGCGTACCTGCTGATCCCGCGCGAAGGAGCGGTCTTCACGTCGCAGCGCTTCCTCGACACGCTCGCGGGGCGCCTGCTGATGGGCGGCCGCACCGCGAGCCTCGAACAGCGCGGACTCGTCGGAGACTCGCTCGACTTCCTGCGCTTGGTGCACGTCTCGCCGAGCTTCCTGCCCACTGCGCCGCCGGTGCGCCACACGAGCGGACCCGTGCGGACGGGCTGGATCTGGGAGCGCGTCGTCGGCGCGCGTCTGGAAGTCTCGGGAGCGCGCGGCGAACGCGTACACGTGCTGCTCGAGCTCGAGAGCCCCGTCGCGGGCGAGCGCTGGAGCTGGGTGGGCAGCGGGCTGGTCGGAGACGACGGCGTCGCGCGCGTGCGGGTCCCCTACGCGACCGATGTGCCCAACGCGGACACGCTCGCTCGCGGCCCCTACCGCGTCACGGTCGGCGCGCGCACGCTCGAGGTCGCGATTCGCGAAGCCGACGTCGCGGAGGGAAACACCGTCGCGGTCCGGTGAGGCTCGTGGGAGCGCGCGCCAACGCTCGATAGCATGGCCCCGCGCATGGCCGCTCGACTCCGCTCACTCTGGCTGCTCGCGCTGCTCGCTGGCGTCGGCGTGTTGGCGTGGCTGCCCCGCAGCGTCCACGGGCACGCGCACCCCTACTCGAGCGAGAGCGACGCGTGGTTCTCGCGCGATCCCGACGGCCTCTACCACGCACGTCGAGTCGAACGCGCGATGAGCGAGCGCGGCGTCGCGGCGCGCGACCCGCGCCTGAATTACCCCGCGGGCGCGCCGATCCCGTGGCCTCCGTACTACGACGGCGTACTCGCGGCCGCGCTGGCTCCCTTCGCGCCAGCGGAACCCGACGCCCGCTGGCGCTGGATCGAGCGCGCCACCGCGAGCGCCCCGCGCGTGTTCGGCGTGCTCGGCGCGCTGCTCGCGGCCGTGGCCGCGTGGCGCATCGGCGGCGCTCTCGCGGCCTTCGTCGCGGGCGTCAGCGTGGCGCTGTGTCGCGGCTCGATCAACTACAGCGCGATCGGCACGGGCGATCACCACGCGTGGGTGTCGCTGCTCGCGGGAGCCGCCTTGCTCGCGCTCTCGCAGGCCTTGCGGCCGTCGGAGTTGGCGAACACGCGACGCTCGGCGCTGTGGGGCGTGCTGCTCGGCGCCCTGTGCGGCCTGTTGGTGGGCTCGTGGGTGGCGTCGCTGCTGTACGTGTTCGAGCTGCAGCTCGTGCTCGGCTGGATGCTGTGGCGTCGCTCCAAGCAGGAACTCCCCGGCCTCGCTCCCCTCGGTCTGGCGCTGCATGTCACCGCGGCGCTCACGCTCGCGCCCGCGGTGCTCCACAGCCCATGGCGCGTCGACTTCCCGTGGATGGTGGTCAACCTCTCGTGGTTCCACCTCGCGCTGCTCGCGCTCGGTGCGCTCGCCTTCGTGCCGCTGTGGTCACGCTCGCTCGGAAGGGGAACGCGCATGGCTCGCGTCTACCCTGCGCTCGTCGTTCTGTCGCTCGCCGCGCTCGCGCTCGTGAGCTGGGCGCTGGAACTCGCACCCGCGCGCGGCATCGCCGAGGGTCTCGAGTGGGTCGCGCGCGTCGATCGCTTCATGGACAGCGTGCAGGAATCGATGCCCCTCGTGGGCGCGCGCGCCGAGCAGGGCGTGCTCTTCCTCGCGCTCGGCTACGGCGTCCTGCTCGCGCCGATCGCGCTGGGCTGGGCGGCGTGGCGCGCGTGGAGGCACGGCGACGACGAGTTGGCGCCTTGGATCATCGCGACCGCGTCACTGTTGCCTCAGGCGCTGGCCCAGCGGCGCTTCGCTGACGCGCTCGCGATCCCGATGGCCGTGCTGCTCGGACTCGCCGCCGCGCGCGTGGCGATGCGGGTGCGCTCGCGCTGGCTCGCCGCCGCGCTCGCGCTCGCGGCCGTGCTCTCGCAGTGGCCGAGCGCCGCGTGGGCGTGGCGACGGCTCTCGACGCCGCGCGATCCGCAACTCGGCGGTCCGCTCGATCCGGTGTCCGGCGAGCGCCTCGCGCTCGAGTGGATCCGCGCCCGCACGGGTGCGAGCGATGCGTGGAGCGTGCTCGCGCACTGGGATCGAGGCCATGGGATCGAGTGGGCCGCGAACGCGCCGAGCGTCGCGACGAACTTCGGCAGCTACATCGGCATCGACAGCTACGCCGATCCCGCGCGTTTTTTTCTGAGCGAGGACCTCGCGGCCGCGCGCGCGCTGCTCGAGCGGCGCCACGTGCGCTACGTCTACGCGCCCACGACGCTCATGCAGCTCGTCCCGTCGATGTGCCGCATCGCCGCCCCAGAACGTCGCGAGCAACTGCTGCGTGAAACGGCGCAGGGCCAGTTGGTGTTCGCGGACCCGTGGTACTCGACCATGGCCGCGCGCATGTTGTTCAATGGCACGGCCGTGCTCCCCAACGGTGTTCCGATTCACGAACACCCGGGGCCGCCGAGCTTCCTGCGGCTGGTGCACGTCACGAAGGAACGCCACCCCACCCACGTCGATCCCGTCACGGGCCTGCGTTTTCCGGTCGCGTTCGTGTGGGAGCACGTGCCGGGAGCGCGCGTCGAGGTGCACGGCCCGCGCGACACCGAGGTCGAGCTCGAGATCAAGCTCGAATTCGCGGCCAGCGGCTATCGAGTGCCGTGGCGTGCGAACGCTCGCATCGGCGACGACGGGCGCGCGACCTTCCACGTGCCCTATGCCACCGACTCCAACGGCGACGCACGGCTCGTGCGCGCATCGTGGCGCATCGGAGCCGAGCGCGGAGCGCTCGCGATTCCCGAGGCCATCGTCCTGCAAGGCGGCAGCGTGCACGTGCCGTGAGCGACGCCACCGACAAGTGGAGCGCGCCCCACAGCGGCGAACACTACGCGAGCGCGCGCTTTCGCTCGGCGCGCGCGGCCGGACGCGACCCGCGCACCGTGCGTCGGCTGCTCGAGCGCCATGGCGTGCGCGGAGCGCTGCTCGACGCGCCGTGCGGCACCGGGCGCCTCGCGAGCACGCTCGGGCGCTTCGGGCGGCGGGTCGTCTCGCTCGATCTCTCCGCCTCGATGCTCGCTCGCGCCCGCGCGCTCATGCCCTGTGCCGCCGTGCAAGGCAGCGTCCACGCCCTGCCGTTTCCCGACCGCGCCTTCGACGTCGTGGTGAGCTGCCGCTTCCTGCACCACCTGCACGAGCGCGAGGCGCGCGCTGCCGCGCTGCGCGAGCTCGCGCGCGTGAGCGAACGGCTGCTCGTGGCATCGTTCTGGGACTGTGCATCGTGGCCCGCGCTGCGCGTGCGACTGGGATGGCGCCGCGACGAGGGAGCGCGCGGGCGTTGTGCCTGCTCGCGTGGAGAGTTGGAGGAGGCGCTGCGCCGTTTTGGTTTCCGCGTCCTTGGCTACTCGACCGGCCTGCGCTTCGTGAGTCAGCAGACGTTCTTCGTGGCGGAGCGCGTGCGTTGAAGCACGCACGCGTCGCCACGCCGCACGGAACGCTCGTCGGCGCGGAAGAATGGCCCGGGCTGCTCACGGAGCTCGCGCCGCTGGTGGTCGAGGCCGAGCGCGCTCGCCGCGTGCTCGGAGAAAGTCGCGAAGTCGCGCGTCGCCACCTGTGGCTCAAGGGCGACCACTTGAGCGGCTCCGCACGCTGGCGCTACAGCCTGCGGCGATGGCTCGGCTTTCCGGTCCCGCGCGAGCGTGAAGCGCGCAACCTGATCTGGCTGCGCGAGCGCCTGTTCCGCGCGCCTCGCCCGCTCGCGAGCGCCGTGCTGCTGCGCGGCGGCCTCGTGCGCTACCAGCTCCTCGTGCTCGCTGTGCTGCCCGCGCATCGCAGCATCCCGGAGGCCTGGCCCACGGCGAGCGCGGAGCAACGATCGCGCTGGAGCGTCGAGCTCGCGCGCGAGGTGGCGCGAGCGCACTCGCTGCACTTCGTGCATCGCGACCTGCATTTGCGCAACTTCGTGATCGGCCGCGATCCGGCGAGCACCGACGAACGCGAGCTGTGGCTGCTCGATACTTGGCACGCGCCCTTCGCGCGCCCCGGACGCGGCGTGGCGTACGACTTGGGCTGCCTGCTGCTCGACGCCGTCGCGCTGTTCGAGCCGCAGGAGCTCGGTGCTTGGCTGCGCGACTACGCTCGCGAGCGCGCCGCGCAGGGTTCACCGGTCGAGCTCGCGTCGCTGCTGCCGCAGGCCGCGCGCCACCGCCGCGCCCTCGTGGCACGCCGCAACGCCCGCGCCGGTGCCGCGGTCGGGCTCGACTGGGACTGGCGTCCGTTCGTCGAGCGCTGAGCCCCACGCTCAGCCGCGGAACGGACTCTCGCGCTGCGCACAGGCGGCTTGCAGTCGCGCGCGCAGCGCCGCGTGCAACTCGAGCGGAACGCGGCACGCCCGCCACTCGCCGCGCACGCGCCAGCGCAGGTGCTCGCCCGTGAGTCGCCACTCCTCGATGTGCGCGTACTCGCGAGCGCTCCAGCCGCGGCGCACCCCGCGCTCGCCCACGTCGGCGTCCTGCGCCAGCGGGCTCTTGGCGAGCAGGACCACGCCCACCAAGAGCGTGAACAGCGCCAGACCACCCGGAAGGTCCTCCCAGTGCACGACGATGGCCACGAGCGTCAGCGCGGCCAAGGTGAACGCCAGCCGCAGCCACAAGCGCGGTGCGCGTTCGCTCGCGAGCAGCCCTCCGACTCGGCTGGAGATGCGGCCCCGTGCGAGGACGACGAGCGACAGGGCGACCAAGCACAGCCCCGCCGTGGGCAGCAGGGCCATAAGGAGCACGGGACGATCTTGCGGCGCCATGGGGTGCGAGTCGCCAATAGCGTAGTGCACGCCGACGCGCGCGTCAGCGCATCAGCGCCATCGGCGCGCTCGACACGCCCAGATGCAGCCGCGCGAGCGCGCGCTCGCCCGCCTCCGCGCCCGTGCAACGCCCCTCGAGCAAGTCGGCGTAGGCCGCCAGCGCGGCCTGCGCCACCTCGCGCGACTCGCGCACGAACTCCACGCGGAACCGGCGCACGCCGAGCGAGAGCAGCTCGGGCACGAGCAGCGCCGAGCTCTGCAACGTCGCGTCGAACACCGTGTTGCGGCAGCCGACGTCCACGATCAGGGGATGCTCGCGTCCCTTGTGGTCGCGCAGTCCGATGCGATGGCTCTCGCACGGTCGGCCGCAGGTGCGGTGATCGCGTCCGCGGGAGAGCAGGTGCGAGTACACGCAATGCTCCGTGTGAAACGTCGCGATGCGGTGGTGCAGCGTGACAGCGATGCGCGAGGGATCGCTCGCCAGGAGCAACGCGCGCAACTGCGCTTCGTCGAGATCGTGCGCCGCCGTCAAGGTGTCGAGGCCGCGCTCGAACAGCTCGCGCGCGGTGATCGAGTTGGTGACGTTGAGCGAGAAATCGCCGTGCAGAAGCGGCGTTCCGCCTGCGCGGCGCCGGTTCTGGAAGTGCACGAGCGCCCCCCAGTGTCGCACGAGCACCGCATCGGGCTCCAGCGACGCGAGACGTTGGTCGTAGCCTTCCTCGCCGGGCTTCTGCACGCGCACGGTGGCGAGCGTGACCGACAGGCCAGCTTCCCGCGCGCGCGCCACCGCCTTCGCGAGCCCGACCAGCTCCATCCAGTCGAGCTCGACCTCCCTCACGCCGACCGCGATCGCGGCCTCGAGCTGCTCCAGCTCGCGGCACAGGGGCACGAGGCAGTGCGCCGCTTCCGGCGCGCTCGCGCGAGGCCGCGCCGCGCGCTGCAACAACTCGGGCAGCACGGGCGAGGGTGCGATCTCGCGGGCGGGGCCGCGCTCGACTTGGACTTGCAGCGCCGCCACGAGTTCGCGCCGCAGCGCCTTGAGCTCGGACACCCTCACGTGCAGACCGCGCGCGAGTCCACCGAGCTGCAAGCGCTCCAAGCGAAACGGCGTGCCGCCGAAAGCCGCGAGCTTGGAGCGCACGAGCGCCTCGTCGAGCCCCGCGCCACAGGCCGCCGCGAGCGGACTCGCGCTCTGCGCGAAAGCGCTGGCGTGTCCGCAGCGCGCGCTGGCGCGCAACGACTCGCCCGCGCGACCTTCGAGCGTGAGCGAAAGCGCGAGCCGCCCCGTGGGCTCGCCGAGCCCGAGCGCGCGCTCGACCTCGCGCCCGATCGAGGGATCGCCGGAAATCCACGCCAATTGTCCCGGCTCGACGCGCGCGAGATCCGGTCCTGGCACGCCGAACCACAGGCGCCAGCCGTCGTCCGTGCGCTCGCAGCGAAAGATCGGTCCGCCCTGCTCGTGCTTGTCCTCGGGGTTGCCCGCGTCGAACACGACGCCCATGCCGGCGCGCACCTCGATCTCCTCGGGCGCCGGTCCGTCGCTCGCGCTATCGGAGCCACCAAATCCCCGCAGCGCCGCCGCGGGGACGCCCTGCGGACCGCCCGCGCGCGAGAGCGCCGCGAGGCCGCCGGTCCACGGACGACCGGCGAGATCCCGCTCGATCCACACGCAGGCACCTTCGACGCGCTCGACGACGCCGAGGTACAGCCCGCGGTGCTTGGGGAAACGCCCTTCGACGAGCGTTTGGTGGTCGCTGCCACCGAGGAAGCCGTCGCTGAAGCCGCGCGTGTAGGAGAGCGTGGCGCGCAGGAGGTCGCGCCGCACGCGCGCGAGCGCCGCCTCGCCCTGCGCGAGCGCGTCCACGTAGTGCCGGTAGGTCTCGGTCGCCGTCGCGACGTAGGTCGCGTTCTTCTGGCGCCCCTCGATCTTGAGCCCGTGCACGCCGATGCGCGCGAGCTCCTCGACCGCGCGCACTCCGGCGAGGTCCTTCGGGCTCAGGAGGTACTTCACGTCGCCGAGGTCGCGCCGTTCGCCATCGACGACGAGGTCGTAGGGCATGCGACAGGACTGCGCGCACTCCCCGCGATTGGCGGAGCGCCCGCCCCACGCCTCGCTGGTGAGACACTGCCCCGACCACGAGACACACAGCGCGCCATGGATGAAGACCTCGAGCTCGAGGTCCGTTCCGCGCGCGAGGAGCGCGATCTCCTCGACCGAGAGTTCGCGCGGCACGACCACGCGCGTCGCGCCGAGCGAGCGCGCGAACTCCGCGCCCTCGACGCTCGAGATCGTCATCTGCGTGCTGGCGTGGATCTCGAGCGCGGGACACGTCGCCCGCGCGATGCACGCCACGGAGGGATCCTGCACGATCAGCGCGTCGACGCCCGCGAGGGCCGCGAGCCGCAC
>VGZD01000124.1 GCA_016872715.1 Planctomycetota bacterium | reverse complement strand
AGCACCTTGGCGTGCAGGGAGAAGCCGTCGCGGTCGGCGCACAGCGAGCCGGGTAGCAGCGGCGGGCGCGGCGGGCGGCGCTGGCCCAGGCGCGCGAGCGGCGGCGAGCTCTCGGGCGCGAGCGTAGCGCCGCCTTGGATCGACGCGGCGCACAGCTGGTCGAAGAGCGACGCCTCGTGCTCGGCCGGCTCGTCAGCGTCGATGGGAGCGTGCGCATGCGGCAGGCGGCCCTGGCGCTCGAGGTAGGGAAGGAGCTCGAAGGCCTCGATCCGATCGCGCAGCACCCGGCGATCGAGTTCGCGACACGCGCGCGCTACATCGCGCCGGACGGCTCGCGCCCGAAGAGCGACTGGCCCGCGCCGCATGCTCCCTACAAGCCGTGGTTCGAGCACTGGTTCGACTCGCGCGTCGGCGACCACCGCACCGTCGTGTACGGCCACTGGGCGCGCATGAACCTCGTGCTCCGCCCGAAGCTGCGCGGCCTCGACACCGGCTGCGTCTGGGGCGGCAAGCTGTCGGCCTGGATCGCCGAGGAAGATCGCATCGTCCAGGTCGACGCAGCGAAGGCGTACGCGAAGTACGAGGAGTGAGCTCGGCGTGCGCGCCGCCCGCGGTCAGTTGCGCACGGCCTCCATGCTCGTCTTCCACAGGAAGGCGCGCACGACGTCGATCTCGTGCGGACCGAGGTTGGTGTCGACCATCGACGTGGCGGGATAGACGTTCATCGGATTGGCGACCCAGTCGGGGATCCAGTCGTAGCGCAGGCGCTGCGAGATGTGGATCAGGTCGGGCCCTTGTTGCTTGGCGAGCGGCGTCGGGATCACCGAGCCCAGGTTGTGGCACTCCGCGCACTTGAGCACGTAGAAGAGCGTGCCCTCGGAAGCCTGGGCCGCGTCGATCGACGGCGGCGGCGGCACGGGCTCGGGATAGCTGCGCTGCGAGACGTGCGCGAGCAACGTCAACACGCCCTCGATCTCGTTCGAGTCGAGGTGCAGGTCGGGCATGCGGTAGTTCGTGAACGGATAGATCTTGCCGGCGGCGCGCGGATCGGCGAGGAACTGCCGCACCCAGGGGAACAAGAGCTTGCGCGACGAGACGTCGAGGTTCGGGCCCACTTGTCCGCCGCGTCCTTCGATCACGTGACAGGCGAAGCACTGCTTCTCGGCGACGACGCGCCGACCGAGGGCGAGCGGCTCGAGCGGCGGACGCGTCGGTGTGGCGGTCAACGACTGCACGTAGCGCGCGAGATCCCAGCCTTCTTCCGCCGTGAAGTTGCCTTGGTACGACGGCATCGGAGTGCCCGGGATGCCGGTCAAGAACGTCCGATACAGCTCGGCCGACGTCTTGCCGCGCCGGAAGAGACCTTGGCGGAAATCGCGCGCGGCGATCGCGCGGCCGAGATCGTCCTTCAGCGAATCGGACGAGGGCCCGTCGCCGAAGCCTTGGTCGCCGTGGCACAGGTTGCACTGCAGCCGCTCGTACACCGCGCGACCGTGCGCGACGGAGCCCGACGCGGCGACCGACTCGGTCGGGAGCGCGAGCACGTCCGACTCGTGCGCGGGCTCGACGCCGGCCAGGAAGAGCACGTACTCGCCGATGAGCGCGCGCTCGTCGTCGGTGAGGAAGTCGAACGGCGGCATCGCGCTGCCCGGCATGCCGCGCTTCACGGTCTCGGCGACGTCCGCGAGCAACGGCGGCGAGTTGTAGGGCGTGCTGCGGAACTTGAAGCGCTCGCTCACGAAGTTGCGTGGCTTGGGGTCGATCGCCGCTGCTGCGGGACCATCGCCTTCGCCTCGCTCGCCGTGACAGCCCGAGCACTCCGCGACGTACAGCTGCCGCCCGCGATCACGGCGCGCACGACGCTCTCCGAACGTCAGTGGCGCGGGCGAGCTCGCGCTGATCGCCGCGACGTGCACGCTTCCGGTCTGGGGCACCTCGCTCGACGCCGGAGCGCAAGCGGACAGGGCCGCGGCGCAGGCGATCAGCGCCGAGGACAGAGACATCGGGACACGCCTCGGATGCAGTTGCTCTTTCATCTCGGGTTTCCATCCGGGTTGGCGGTGGCGGTGGATTCGGCAAGGCGCTGCTGCGCGTCCGACGGAGCGCGCCGCAGGAGTTCGGACAACGGGACGAGCTCTGCGTCCGCGCTGCGGGCCGTGGCTCGAGCGGCGACCTCCGTCGCGTGCACGCTCCAGCCGTAGCCCATGGGCGAATCGAGTCCGGGCACGCGCACGGCGATGCCGTGGTCGCCGCGCACCCATGCGTCCGTCGCGAAGTCGTGGACGAACACTCCCTCGGGCTCGGTCGCTCCCTCGTCGCGAGCGAGCAAGCAGCCGAGGTCGTCGAACCACTCGACGGCGCCGGCGCGCGAGTGCGATTGCACCGCGAAGCGCGCGTCGCTGACGAACATGCGGCACTCGGCACAGGCCTCTTCGCCTGCGCGGAACGCGGCGGCATTGGGCGGCCAGCTCGTCGGGCGCTCGCACGCGATCACGACGAACGCAAGCAACCCGGAGATCAACGCGATGGAGCGGCTCATGTCAGGTTCTCCCTGCGGAACAGGCTCAGTGCGGTGCTGCTCGTGACGAGCGTCCAAGCCGCCAACGTGGCGCACAGCACGCCAGCCAGCGCCGGCCGACCGAGCTCGCGCACTGCGTGCACGCCGACGGGCCCGAGGACCTCGAGTCGATCGCTGATCGACAGCGCGCTCAGCATCTTCGTCGCCTGCAGCGGATTGACGAGCGACACGCCGAAGAGCGCGTTCGCGCCCAACGCCTGCGTCGCGGCGAGCGCGAGCACGCCGAAGTCGCACAGGAACACGAGCAACAGCCACGCGCCGACGGCGGCGGTCAAGGCGCGTGATCGTGTGCGCGCGACGATCGAGAGCAGCACACCGATCGCGGTCGACACCACGCCGAGCAACCACGCGCCTGCCGCCATCGTGGCGAAGGCCTGGATCGATACGTCGCCGCGTGCGCCGAGGAAGATCGCAGCGCATCCGAAGCCGAGCAGCAGCGACAACGTCATCGCCGCGAGCAGCCCGCACAGCTTGCCGACGAACACTTCCGCGCGAGTGAGCGGCTGCGCGACGAGGTACGACAGCGTTCCGTCCTCCATCTCGCCCGAGAAGCTGGTGGCTCCGAGCGGCAGCGCGAGCAGCGGAACGAACAACAGCACGAGGTTGAGCAGCGCCGCGGACGTTCGATCGAACGCGGACACGCCCCACTGCGCGGCGCCCGACATGCCGAGGTGCGCCACGGCGACCGCGAGCAGCGCGAACGCCAGCGCGCCGACGAGCGACCAGCGGTGACGCACGGAGCTGCGCACTTCGCGCGCGCAGAGCAGGCCGACGATGGCGAGCCTCATGCTGCACCTCCCGCGACGCGCCGCAGCCTGGACACCGGCGCGAGCACCGGCTCGCCCTCGTACGTCGATCCGATCGTGCGGCTCTCCTTCACGCGCCCTTCGTGGAGCACCACGACACGCCGCGCGAGGGCCGCGATCTCCTCGGCTCGATGGGACGAGAGCAACAACGTGCGTCCGCCGCGCACCAGCTCGCCGAGGAGCCGCACGAGTTCGGTCTGACCCTCGACGTCGAGGCTCGCGGTCGGCTCGTCCAGCACGAGCACCGGCGGATCGCCGAGCAACGCCGCCGCGAGCGACAAGCGTTGCTTCATGCCCGCCGAGAATGCTCGCACCGGACGGTGCGCGTGCGCGCTCAGTCCGACGCGCTCGAGGAGCGCCGGGATCTCGTCCACGCTCGCGCCGCGCAACTTCGCGACGAAGGTGAGCGCCGCGCGCGCGCTCTCCTCGCAGAAGGCCGGGACCTGCGGCATGTAGCCGAGTTGGCGCTTGACGCCGACGGCGTCGCGCGCGAGGTCGATGCCGCCGACCGAGATCGAGCCCGTGTGGCGCACGAGCCCGAGCAAGCACCGCAGCAACGTCGTCTTGCCCGCTCCGTTGGCGCCGACGAGCGCGACCGACTCACCACGAGCGACGTCGAGATCGACGCCCTGCAGGATGTCGCGCGAGCTCAGTCGCACGGCCAGTCCGCGGATCCGGATCATGCCAGACCTCCCACGCTTCGAGCGCGCACGATGCACACGACGGACAGCGAAAGAGCCACGAGGCCGGCCAGCGAGAGCAACGGCTGACGCGCCACGTCGCGCGCCGCCAGTGAGTTCGCCGGCGGATGGATCAACGGGTGCTCGTCGACGATCAACGGCTTGGGCTGGACGATCGGGAACGCGCGCGCCGCCGTCTCGAGCGCCTGCGACGCGGGCCCCATGCGCAGCAGCGCGACTGCCGGCCAACGCTCCGTGAGCTCCTCGAAGAACTGCTCCAGGCGATGCGGCGTGTCGCCGGTGCCGTCGCCGTCGGCGTCGAAGCCCACGTAGTCGTCCCAGTAGTTCCCGCGACCCGCGGCGCTCCACGTGCCGAGGTCGGCGCGGTCGCGGCCCAAGTTCTCGACCTGGCGGCGGTTGGCGACGAGCGTGTTCTCGGTGAACGTGACGCGCGCCGAGGTCGAGCTCATCGAGACGCCGACGTCGTTGCCGGCGAGCACGTTGCGGCGGAACACGCATGTGGCGTTGCGCGCCGAGGGCGAGTCCTCGAGGAACAGCCCGCTCGAGTTGTCGACGAACCAGTTGTCCTCGGCGACGACGTCGTCGCCCATCTTGACCAGGAGCCCGTACGCGCTCGGACCGCGCGAGCCGCTGAAACGATTGCGGCGCAGCACGAGGCGGCGGCTGTACATGATCGCGCCGCCGGTCTGGTTGTCCTCGAAGACGTTGTCCTCGAACAGATTGTCGTCGCAGTACATGTAGTGCAGTCCATAGCGCCCGCCGCGGACGACGTTGCGACGAGCGATGCAGTCGTTCGACTGCCAGATGACGAGGTCGCGGCTCTTCTCGACGGTGTTGTCCTCCACCAGCGAGCCGTTGGCGTCGTGCAGACGGATGCCGTCGCCCTGACGCGGGATGGGCAGGTCCTTGCCGACGACGCGGTTGCCGCGAAGCGTCGCGCGCGGGCTCGACTTCGCCATGATCCCGAACAACGCGTCGTCGACGCGGTTCTCGTCCACGACGCAGTCGGACGCGCGCAGCAGCTTGATGCCGGCGTCCTCCTCGAGCAGGCTCGCGCCGCTGCCGCGGACCTCGAACCCGCGGATCGTGCACGCGGCGACGCTGACCAGCACCACGGTCCCCGCGCCGCCGCCGTCGATGATCGCGCCGGACGCTCCGCGCAACTCGAGCGCTCGATCGACGACGACGTGCTCTCGATAGATGCCAGGCCGCACGTCGATCACGTCGCCCGGCGCCGCAGCGCGCACGGCTTCGGTGATCGAGCGGAAGGCCTCGTTCGGCCCGACCGACAACGACTCGCCGTACACGAGCGGCGCGAGCGCGAACGCTGCCGCCATCGCGGGCGCTGCTCGCGGCGCGCGTTCGACCTCGACCTTGCGCGGCGCGCGGACTCCTTCGGTCCACAGGAAGGCGAGCGCGTTCGCCGCCGCGGCGAGCGTCAGCCAGAAGCCCGCTTCGAACATCGCGTGGACGTGGAACTGCGCCACCGAGTACTCGCCCAGGAGCTGCGAGCGGATGCGCCCGGAGATGTTGCTCATCGGCGCGGTCGGATCGAGATGGTCGATCGCCCACTGCTGCCAGCACCACAGATCGAGCGCGAACACGCCCGGCACCGCGATCAGCAATGCAGCGATCGACGTGCGCAACCACCCTCGCCGCAGGAAGGGCAGCGCCAGCGCGCACAGCACCGCGAAGCCGAGCGCGTACGGGCCCACCGCGCGCTCGACCGGCGCCATCGTCCCCATCGGCGCGATGCCGACGTAGTGCCCGAGCCCGTCGATCTCCTTGACGTCGCCCTCGATCCGTCCCGGGTAGACGTCGACCCACAGCACGCGCATCCCGTACTGCGGCGCGCGGCTCTCCATGCGCCACCAGGGCAAGAGCGCCGAGGCGGCGAGCAGGATCGCGGCGTAGATGGCGAGCATCAGCCCACCGCGCGAAGTTCGTTGCGTGCGACCGAGCATGGGAGCCTCCACGCGCTCAATCCGCCGCCGGCTCCACCAGCAGCCAGCCCGTCATCTCCATGTGCAGCGCCGAGCAGAACTCGGTGCAGTAGAACGGGTACACGCCCGCTTCCGCCGCGGTGAACTCGATGCGCTGCACGGCGCCCGGGTCGATCGATGCGGTGACGTTGTAGCCGGCGAGGCCGAAGCCGTGCGTCGCGTCCTCGGCGCTCTCGGCGTTGGTGATGTCGATCACGACGTGATCGCCCTGCTTCACGTGGATCGTGTCGGGCTTGTAGTGCGAGCGGATCGCGACCATGCGCACGTGCACGCCGTCCGCGGTGCGCTCGATCCCCTCCTCACCCTGCTGCGTCGCGTGTTCCGAGCGCCGCATCGTCATCGGATCGGTCGCGGGTGGATACACGCGCCAGGCCGCGATGCGATCGGTCTCGATGATCTGCGAGTTGTGCGGCTCGCCGATGATCGGGGCCTCGTTGACCACGCGCATCTTCGGGCCCGAGACGTCGATCAGCTGCAGGTTCTGCGGATGCAGCGGCCCCGAGCCCGGATGCCGGTCCACCGTCCACTTGTTGAGCGCGGCGAGGTAGCGCCCGCGCGGCTTGACGGTGTTGGAGCCCGGCGTCTGGAGGTGGCCGATGTTGTAGTGGATCGTGCACTTGTCGACGAGCTTCCAGGCCTCGTCGCCGGTGTGGTACGGCGGGCCGAGCGTGAACTTGGCCACGGCGCAGTCGAGGAACAAGCTCGTGTAGCCGTTGCCCTTGTCGTCGAAGACGGTGTGCAAGGGTCCGAGCCCGAGCTCGACGTGCGCCGCGACGCACCCGTCGTAGCTCAGCACCGGGATGCCGTAGCGGTCGCGCTTCTCGAAGTTCTTCTCGCGGATCGCCTGCTTGATCTTGTCGACCGAGTACGCCGTCACGTGCGGGTCGAGCTTGCCGGCCGTGAGCACGTACTCGCCGCCCGGGCTCAAGTCGCAGCCGTGCGGACTCTTCGACTGCGGCACGAGGTAGAGCAGTCCCTTGTCGCGCGCCACGTCGAGCGGGATGACCTGGATGCCGTTCTTCTCGATCACCAGCGGGCTGTCGGAATCGACCAGGGTCTCCGCGTCGTGCCACAGCACGACGTGCAGGTAGTCCATCTCGTTGAGCGACGCGCCGATCTCCATCGGCGGCGCGTCCGCGGCCGAGCGACCGGTCGACATCTCCGTGTTCATCGAGTTGCAGAAGGCGACGTCGTCGTGATCCCCGCGGCCCAGGACCGACAGGTCTTGCCAGTAGGGCGGCAGCTCCATCTGCCACGACAGCTCCATGTCGAAGCGCCCCTTCTCACGATCGAAGGCGAGGAACGTCATCGCGCCTCGGTACTTGTCGGCGTACTGCTCGAGCGGCGCGTACGCGCCCGGTCCGCCCGGCGAAGGCTGGAAGGTCGTGACGACGAAGTACTCGGAGTTGTCCGTCAGCACGCCGCTGTGGTCGCTGACGGTGTTGGGGATCTTGACGATCTGCTTGGTCTTGAAGTCGCGCAGGTCGACCACGGCCGCGCGTCCCGCGGTCTTGTCGGTCGCGAACACGAAGTCGCCGTCGTAGTCGCCGTTGGTGAGCGAGATCTGCGGATGGTGCAGGTCGCCCCAGCTCTGCGTCGGCAACCCGTGCAGGTCCTTGGCGAACGTGCCTTCGGCGAAGAGCGCTTGACCTTCCTCCGAGCCTTGCCCCCAACCCTGCCAGGAGTTCGGCGCGTAGACCGGGATCTCCTTGAGGATGCGCAGCGACGGGATGCCGATCAGGTAGATCGAGCCCGAGTGGCCGCCGCTGGTGAGCATCGTGAACTCGTCGTACGCGCCTGGTGCCACGCGCGTCTCGAGCGCCGCGCGCGCTTCGTCGGGATCGAGCCCGCGTTGGAGCGCGACGGCTTCCAACGTTTCCGCGGCGCCGGCGTCGGCGCTGACGACGGGCGCTCCGCGGGAGTCGTGATCGCTGCACGCCGCGAGTGCGACGAGCGATGCAAGTGCGCCGGGGAGGAGCTTGATGGACGACAGGGACGATCGCTGGCTAGGGATCATGTTCGATCCTCGAGGTGTTCGTGGTTCGCGGGAAGGCGAGTGCGAGTGCGACATCGTGGTGGGTCGTTCCGTCACGTGCAGTGCGGACCGTGACCGCAACAGCTGTGGGTGGTGGACGCCGGGCGAGCGGCACGCTCGACGCCGAAGCGCTCGCACAAGCTGCGCGCGAGCGCGAGGAAGCGCCCATGTGCGCCGACCTCCATGTCGGCGTGCTCGAAGTGCTCCATGTCGCGCACGAGCGCGGCCTGCCTGACCTCGGTGAGCATCCCGTCGCCCATCGGGAAGAGCACGCCGTTCTCCTTGTCGATGTGCGCGCGCAACAAGGCGACGAACTTGGCGGCCGCAGCGCCGAAGCGGTGCTCGGCTCCGGCGCGCGACGCGTTCGCGTCCGCCAACGCTTCGACCATCGAAGCGACGAGCCAGCGACCTTCCTCGTGCTCCGCCGACATCACGGCCAAGGGGCCGACCTCGCGCGGCAAGCCGAGCGCGACGAGGGCCGGGAAGAACAGTCGTTCCTCCTTGCCGTGGTGGCAGCGATCGAGGAATTCCCGCAGGAAGTCGAGGACTTCCTGGGCGGAACCTCGGTCGAGCGCGGCGCCGGCCAGCGCCCTCGTGCCGATCGACTCGAGCGCGGCGAGCACGTCGAGGATCGTCTCGTGCTCGTCCCGCAGAATGTCCGTCGCCTTCATCGCGTGCTCCTCGTGACGGTGCCTCCGTCACTGCGATGACTATCGTCGGGGGGCTGCGCGCCCTCCTTGACGGATGTCAAGTCGGCCCGGATTCGCCGTCCGCGAGCCGCAAGAGCGCCGGGCCGTCGCGCAAGGCGACGCGCGTGCGCTCGTTGCGGATCCAACCCTCGCTCTCCCAACGCGAGAGCAGGCGCGACAACGTCTCGGGCGTCATCGCCAAGTGAGCGGCCAGCTCCTTCTTCGCCAGGCCGAGCTCGACGGCGGGCTCGCTGGTGCCGCGCGCCGGTTGCCGCAAGAGCCAACGCGCGAGGCGCGCTCCGGCTTGCACGAGCGAGAGCTCGTCGACGCGCTCCACCAGTTGCGCGAGCCGCATGCACAGCGATCCGATCACCGCCGGTGCGAGACGCGCGTCCGTCCGCAAGAGCTCGACGAAGCGCTCGCCGCCGATCTCGAGCAGCACGGTCGACGACTCGGTGACCATCGCGCTCACCGGGAAGCGTCCGAAGGACAGCAACGCCGCTTCGGCGAACGTGGCGCCCGCGTGGAAGTTGTGGACCACCTGCTCGCGGCCGTCCGCGCTGACGCGGTAGAGCTTCACGGCGCCGTTCACGATGGCATAGAACTGCCGACACGGATCGCCTTCGCGGAACACGATCGCGCCCACATCCAGCCGCACGAAGCGCGACATCGACGCGACCTGCGCCACGAGATCGGCCGGCACCGCCTTGAAGTGCGGCAACGCGCGCAACGCGACGTCGAGGCCGGCTTCGCTCATGTCCGTAGGATGCGCTCCGCCGCGCTCCGACGCACGCTCCGATCAGCGCAGAGAGGTCGAGCTCACCCTCGATCCATGCCCTGGATCGCCGCGAAAGATCGTGTCGTCCAGGTCGAGCACGCGCAGCTGGAAGACTGGAGCTGCGCTCAACGCGCGCGAATCACCTTCGTGCGGGGATAGGAACTCCAAGCGGATGACATCCGCCGGAGGCGGTCGGCGTCGACCGCGATAGGGAGGTTCGCCGCGGCTGGGCGATCCGTCAAGTGGTCCACCAGAGCCCAGATCGGGCCTTGGTGGCG
>VGZD01000123.1 GCA_016872715.1 Planctomycetota bacterium | reverse complement strand
CAGCCGCCGTCGCTCGAGAACTACATCGCGAACGGCGCCCAGTTCGCGCAGTGGCAGTCCGACCCGTTCCTCGCCCTCTCGATGTACGTGCAGGTCCGCGACGCGTTCGGCTGGGAACCGTTCCGCAAGGCGTTCGCGAACTACATCCCGCTGTCGAAGGACGAGCGGCCGCAGGGCGACGACGAGAAGCGCGACGCGTGGCTCGTGCGGCTCTCGGAAGCGACCGGCAAGAACCTCGGCCCGTTCTTCCAAGCATGGGGCGTGCCGACGAGCGAGAAGGCGCGCAAGCTCGTCGAGCGTCTCCCGAAGTGGCTGCCCGACGCGCTCGCCGGCAAATAGGCGCTCAGCGTCGGCGCAGTTCGACGCCCGCGCCGGATGCGAGCTCCACGAAGAGGTCGTTTCCCGAGCGCGACACGGGCGCGCCGAGCGCGTCGAAAGCTGCTCCGCCAAACGGATCTCGCAGACGCACTCGGCCGCCGCGCTCGGCGTGGAGCTTCACGCGCGTGGTGCGACCTGCGCGGCGAGTCGCTGACACCCGCAAGGCGCCTTCGGCGCGCAAGCTCTCGAACTCGACATCCTGCCAGCGCGCGCTCGTAGCGGGAAAGACGCGCACGACTCCGCCCCACGACTGCAGCAGCATTTCGTGCACGGCCTGCGCCGCGAGCATGTTGCCCTCGAGCGTGAACGGCCGGTATGTGAACTTCGAGTGGCCTTGGCCCGACTGGTCGCCGTTCAGGTGGAAGCCGTTGCGTCCGGTGAAGGCGAGGTAGATCTCGAGATGGGCGAGTGCGGCATCGGCACGCCCTGCTCGAGCGAGCATGCAGGCCATCCACGAGAAGCTGTAGCCCGTCCACCAGTCCGTGCCGTGCGCGAGGATCGCGTCCAGAGTCGCGTCGACGAGCTTGCGCTCCGCTTCCCCGCCTTCGACAGACACGAGTCCGAGCGGATGCAGCGCGAGGGCATGCGAGAAGTGACGATGCGACTCCGCGTAGGGCACACTTCGTGCAATCGTGAGTGCGCCGGTCGCTGCGTCGATGTCGAGCGGCTCGAGGCGCTCGAGCAGTGCACGCCAACGTGTCGCGTCGTCCTTGCGCTCCAGTTCCTCCGCCTGCCGCGCGAGCGCGCCGAAGAGCCAGCGCAGGAGCGACTGGTCGTAGTTCGAGTTCGGCGCGAGCCACGAACGCTGCGAGTTGTCGAACATCTCCGGACTCGACGAGAGCGGCAGTCGCAGCGCGCCACTGTCCGCTGGTTCGAGCAACGCAGCGAGAGCCGATCCGGCGCGCGAGCACCACGGATACGCCGTGCGCGCGAGGAACTCGCGATCCTGTGTGTAGCGCCAGTGCTCGTCGAACAGGAATGCGAGCCACGCCGTGTTGGTCGGCGAGAGCGAATACTGACCCCAGCCCCCCATCGCGCGACCGCCGAGCGTCATCACCCCGGGCACGACCAAGCCCGGAACACCGTAGAAATCGCGAGCGAAGCGCTCGAAACGCGGGGTGAGGGCGTCGAGGTGCGCGAGGAAGCACAGGCCCGCCTGCGCATGGCCCATCGTTAGCTGTGCCCCGTAGGTCGTCTGCGTGTTGAGGTCGTTGTGGTAGTCGCCCTTCCACGGCGGAAGACCGCCGGAGTCCGCGGTCCACAGTCCTTGCAGCGCGATCGGAGCACCGCCGTGTCCGAGCTGGTCGACGCGCGAGCCGGCTCCGTAGAGGTAGCGCGCGAGGTCGTACTGGCGCTGGACCTCAGCGTCGGGCAGGCGCACGGACGAGGCGCTCCAGTGCCGCGACCACCACGCCGCGTGCTGCTGCCGTGCATCCTGCGGGAGCCGACGCGCGACGCGTTCGCTCATCCAGTCCGCGCTCTGCGGCTCGCCGACGATGCGCTCGACGCTCAGCGTGAATGTGACGCCCGAGGGGTCGCGTTGCTCCGCGCACGCGACCGCGTAGCTCATGGAATCCGTCGCGGGCTGCACGAACCACTGCACGGTCGCGGCTCCGCCGACGAGCGCGGGTTCGTAGCCGAGTTGCTTCACGGCCGCGGGCGCCACCAGCTTGGCGACCGGCTGTCCGCTGTCGACGCGCACGATGAGCACGCCCGCATGGGCGTCGACACGCGCCGTCACGCGCGCGGGGGAGAGCTCGACCAGTGCCTCGGCGGTTCGCAGGTCGAGCGCGAACTCGCGCACCTCGCATCCCTCGACGAACTCGAGTTCCAGTCGCCCGCCTGGCAGCTTCGTCGGATAGGCGACCGTGTCGTAGGGCACATCGAAGAGCTCGTGCAGCTCCTGCTGCGGGCCATGCGCCACGAGCTCCTTCATGCGCGCGTAGGTCCAGTCCTTGCGCTGCAGCGTCTGAGGCGTGCGCTCGTCCCACAGGTCGCCGCGGTCGAGCGAGAAACGCAGCGTGCGACCTTCGCCCCACACGAGCACGCCGAGTGCGCCGTCGCCGAGCGGGAGCCCGTCGTCCCAGCGGCTGACGGGAGCTGAAAGAACGAGCGGGGCCGGCGCATGCGAGGCCTGCGCTGCGAGCGCGAGGCAGAGCCGCTCAAGCATGGTGGAACACCTCGCTCATCGAGGTCCACCACTCGCCGGGCGCGCGCGCGGCGAGCGGCTCCTGGCAGGGCTCCGTGAGCTTCCACCAGCGCTGGGTCTCGGGGTCCGCCGCCATGCGCGCCATGTCCGCGGCGAAGTCGCTGCCTGTGTACTCGAAGTACGCGAAGAGATAGGGACGAGCGTCGTCGAGCTGCTGCAGGAAGATCGAGTAGTTCCGCAGGTTGCACGCCGAGATGCGCGCGAGCACGCTGGGCCACACGGCGGCGTGCATGCGCACATAGTCTTCGACCTTGTCCCGCCTCAGCCGGATCACCATGCCGTAGCGCTTCATGGCGAGACTGTAGCGACTCCACGCGCTACAACGGGTCCATGCTCATCGCACTCGTGCTGGCTTGCACCGAGATCCGAACACTCGATCTTGCCGCAGACACCGCGCGACAGGTGACCGTGGATCGCGACCCCGCGAAGTACCTCGGTCATCCCACCACCGCGCTCCTCGGTGACGGCTGCACGATTTTGTGCGCGTATCCGGAAGGCCACGGCAAGGGCGCGATCCGCATCGTTCGCAGCGAGGACGGTGGCCGCACATGGGGCCAGCCGCAGCCGGTTCCGGCGAGCTTCGCCACGAGCCTGGAGACGCCGACTCTGCACCGCTTCACGCAGCGCGATGGCAGCGAGCGCGTGTTGCTGTTCTCCGGTCTCTATCCGGCGCGCATGTCGCACTCCGACGACGGCGGTCGCACTTGGACGGAGCTCGCGCCGATCGGCGAGTTCGGCGGCATCGTCGTGATGTCGTCGGTCGTGCGTCTCGCCGATGGATCGCTTGCGGCGCTCTTCCACGACGACGGCCGTTTTCTGAAGCAGGGCGGCAAGGCGGCCGGAACCTTCACATTGCTGCAATCGGTGTCGCGCGACCTCGGGCTCACTTGGAGCGCGCCGACGAGCCTGTGGAGCGGCAGCGACGTGCACCTGTGCGAGCCCGGTGTCGTGCGCTCGCCGGATGGACGCGAGCTGGCGATGCTGCTGCGCGAGAATCGCCGTCGCGCGGAGTCGCATGTCATGTTGAGCGGCGACGAGGCGCGCAGCTGGAGCGCCCCACGCCCGATGAACGCCGCACTCACGGGCGATCGACATGTCGGCGCCTACGCGCTCGATGGAAGGCTGGTGCTCACCTTCCGCGACATGGCCAAGGACAGTCCCACGAAGGGCGACTGGATGGCGTGGGTCGGTCGCTACAGCGACATCGGCGCCGGAGCGAGCGGCCAGTACCGCGTGCGCCTGATGGATAACCACCACGAATACGACTGTGGCTACGCCGGGCTCGAGATCCTCGGCGACGGCACCTTCGTGGCGACGAGCTACGGGCACTGGGTCAAGGGCGAAAAGCCCTACGTGGCGAGCGTTCGTTTCACGCTTGCCGAGTTCGACGCACGCGCGGCGGCGGGACCGCGCTAGGCCTCCCGCGAATTTTGCGGCGGTGGCTTGAAACACCGGCGCGGAGTTTCTGTACCTTCCGTGCGTCGGCACCCGGCCGACAGAAAGCGACCCTCGATGAAACCCCACCGCGGAACCCTGATCCTCGTTCTCGGCATCCTCTCGCTCGTTTGCTGCGGCCCGCTCGGCATCGCGGCGTGGCTGATGGGCAACACGGACCTGAAGGAGATGGCAGCTGGCACGATGGACCCGACGGGACAGGGCATGACCAACGCCGGCAAGATCTGCGGCATCATCGGGACCGTGCTCACGATCCTCGGCGCGATCGTCGGCATCTTCTACTTCGTCGTCATCCTGTTGATGGCGAGAACGATGGCCTGAGCGCGTGCGCGTCGCGCTGCGCCGCATCCCCGCCACGCGATGGCCCAGCATTCCGCGCTGGGTCATCGCGGTGCTGTTTCTGTGGGGCGCGGCCGTCGTCGGTGGCGCGTGGCTCGCGCGCCGCAGCGACATCGACTTCGTGCTGTGCCAGTTCAAGCGCGTGACCGGACATCCATGCCCCGGCTGCGGTTCGACGCGCGGCGTGCTCGCGCTGCTCGAAGGTCGACCGCTCGAGGCGTGGCTGTGGAATCCGCTTGCGATGAGCGCGCTCCTCACATTCGCACTGCTCACGCTGCTGCGAGCCGCGACCGCGCAGCGTCTTGCGCTCGAGCTCGACCGCCGCGCACGCGTGGCCGCGTGGTCGCTCGGCGGCGCGCTCCTCGTCGCGAACTGGATTTGGCTCTGGGACCGCGCCTGAAGCGCGTTGAAGCGAAAAAAACGCGCGGGCAGGGCGTCTGAGGGCGCCGGCAGGGCCGCGCGCGCGGCTATGACACATCGAGCCCTTGTCCGCAGGGCGGGGTAGGAGCGATACTCTCCTCTGTACATCCGGAGTGGCCCGCGAGTGCGCGGGTCCGGCAACCTGGGAGGACATCCCAAGGTGCCAGGAGCGCCCCGCAAGGGCGATCGATGTGGCCAGCAGGTCCGCGAGGATCTGACGGCAACGAAGTGTCCCGCGGCGTCCCGCAAGGGTCGCAGCGCTCCGTGGAGTTCCCCGTCTCCGACAGAGGACACCACCGTGAAGAAGAAGCGTCCGAGCGCTTTCACCCGTTCCATCGGCCCCGCTACGCACCCCGACCACCACCTGTGGCGCAACGGGAAGCGCTGGTGGGTGGCGTTCACCTACCACACCGAGTTTCGCAAGCACCGCATCCGTGCTTCGCTCGAGACCACCGATGTGGCGCTGGCGCGCGTGCGGCGCGACGAGCTCATGGCCGAGATCGCGAAGGAGGCCAGCAAGAAGCTCTCCCTGCGCTTTCCGCGCTACGGCAACGGCGGCCCGCACGCGGCCTGACGCCGCGGCGCGCAAGATCCGCCGCAAGAGCTGACCTCGCGCACCGACGTCCTCGGAACTTGAACCAAGGCGAGCCTTGGGGCTTTGGGGACGTCTGTCCTATGAGCCGTGCATGGATCGCGAGCTTCGCCAGCCTTGGCTCGTCGCCGTCTGGCCCGGCATGGGGGGCGTGGCGCAGATCGCGGGCACCTACCTCGTGCGCGCGCTCGACATGCAACCGCTCGCGGAGCTCGACGCGCGACCGTTCCACGCCACGCAATCCATCGCCGTGAAGGACGGGCTCGTGCAGCCGCCGGATCGGCCGCGCAGCGTGTTCTACGTCTGGCGCAATCCGCGCGCGGGGCGCGACTTGATCGTGATGCTCGCGGACGAACAGCCGAGCATCGACGCCGCGCGCTACGGAGAGGCCCTGCTCGACGTGGCGGCCGAGCACGGCGTCGAGCGCGTGTTCACCTTCGCCGCGATGGCGACGCCCGCGCATCCGAGCGCGGATCCGCGCGTGTTCGCCGTGGTCACGGATGCGTCGGCGCTCTCCGACCTCGATCGAGCGCAGGTCGCGCGCCTGCAAGAAGGCGAGATCACGGGCCTCAACGGCGTGTTCGTCACGCTCGCTGCCGCGCGCGGTGTGAAGGGCACGTGCCTGCTCGGCGAGTTCCCGTTCTTCGCGGCGACGGTGCCCAATCCCAAGGCCTCGGCGGCGGTGCTGCGCGTGTTCTCGCAGCTCTCTGGCATCGAGGTCGGGCTGGCCGAGCTGCTCGCCGACGCGCGGCGCATCGAGAAGGGCCTGATCGAGCACCTCGAGAACCTCCAGAAGGCCGCGCGGCTCGCGGCGCGCAGCGTCGAAGCGCCCGGTGGCGAGCACGAACACGCGCTCGAGGCAGGCTTGCAGGACCCCTTCGCTCCGGCGCCCGATGTGGTCGCGCGCATCGAAGCGCTCTTCGCTCAGGCGCGCCGCGATCGCTCGCGTGCGCTCGAGTTGAAGTCCGAGCTCGATCGTCACGGACTCTTCCGCGACTACGAAGACCGCTTCCTCGACCTGTTCAAGCGCGCGAGCTGATCCGCGCGCGCTGTCACCGGCGCGAGCGGCTCGGCTAGCGGGCGCGCAGGCTGCTAGCCTGACGCCATGCACCTCGCGTTGTTCCAGCTTCTCCTGCTCGTCCCGGCGCAAGCTCCCGAGCGCGTCTCCAGCGATGTCATCGTGTTTCCGGAGAGCGTCGAGAGCGTGTGGGCCGCGTTCACCGAGCCGGCGGCGATCGCGCGCGCGCTCGCGGTAAACGAGGTGCGCGTCGAGCTCAAGCCGGGAGGCCAGATCGAGTGGAGCGGCAGCAGCGTCGCACCGCTCTGGCAGCGTCGACGCGTGCTCGCCGCGGAAACGCACGCCATGCTCGCCTTCGCTTTCGATCCACCGGCGGGAATCGACGAGCGGATCGCCCGCCGTGCCAGTCAAACTTGGAGCGTCCTGTACTTCGAACCGCTCGCCACCGATCGCGCGGAGGTGACGGTCTCGACCGTGGCGCAAGGCGAAGGCGAAGACTTTGGTCTCGCAGTCGAGCGCTACGCGGGCGAGGCGCGCGCGTGGGTCGCGGCGGTGCAGGAGTCCTTCGCGACATCCGCAGCGAATGGCGCGAGCGCGCTGGCGTGGGCGGCCGTGAACGAGTGGGTCGATGGCGAGTGGCTTGCGCAGACGACGGGCAAGGACGGCAAGGTCAGGCGCGAGCGCGTGAGGCTCGAGCCGATTCTCGGAGGCCAGTTCCTGCTCGAGGAGTTCTGGAGCGGCGATGAGCGTGAGCTGCAGCGCGTGGCGCGCTCGATCCATGGACTCGACCCCCGCAGCCGCGGCACGCGCTGCTGGACATTTGCAGTCGATGGAACGCGCGCCGAGTCGACTCTGCGCTGGGAGGGCGATGCACTGATCCTGCGCGACACTGTGCGCGCCTCGGAAGGCGTGGCGAAGCGCATCCGCAGCGATGGCGCGAACGCGCATGTGATCGAAACGCTGGTAGGTGGCTCGAGCGTGGACTCCCAGCGCTTCGAGCGCGTCGCGAGTCTGCCCGCGGACTGGAAGCTCGCGGACAGGGACGCTGTGCTGCCTGCGCCCGCGTTCGGGGTCAACTCGGAGCTCGTGCCGTCCGATCTGCAGCGCACGACGGCGATCGTCGACGCGTCCACAGCGCGCATCTGGAGCGAGCTGACTAGGTCGGCGAGCCTCGCGAAGCTGTGGAACGTGGCCCACGCCTCGATCGAGCCGCGCATCGGCGGAATGATCCTGACGCACTACGACGAGGCGGGCGCACTCGGGGATGCGCGCGGCATTCGGCACGAGATCCTGGCTCTCGATCCGGAGCGCATGCTCGCCTTTCGAACGCTGCCCCCGGAAGGTGCGCCGGAGTTTCTGAAGGCGTGGTGTGCGCAGGGCTGGCACATCGTGCGGCTGGCGCCCACGGGCCTCGAGCGCACGCGCATGACCACGACAGGGTGCAACTACGACAGCGACACGGCGGCGGCGCGCGACTTCTTCGAGAAGGGCAACGCTTTCGTGCAGGCGGGCATCACGCAGCGCTTCGCGGCGGGTATGGCGCGACCGGATGCGCTCGCTCGCCTCGCTCCGCTGCTCGGCGCGGAGTACGACGCGACGACGGTGACGCCGACGGGCGAGGCTCTGCGCGCTCGGACGCGCTGGAGTCGCTGGTGCGGGCCGTTCGTCGCGTGGGAAGGTCGGCTGGCTCCTCTGGAAGCGGAGGAGCTCGCGGACCACACGCTCGCGCTCTACGGCAACGACGCCGAGCGCGGGCCGTGGTTCTGGAAGTTCGGCGCGGACGGCTCGGTGGCGAGCGGCGGGCTCGTGGCGGAAGGCGGGCAGGGCGTCGGCCACGACTGGCACAGCCACGCCGTCGGCGGCCAGATGCGCCACATCTATGTGCAGATCGTCCCCGACGACCGCGACTATTCCTACCGCGCGCAGCCGAGCCGCGACGAGCACACGTCGATCGTCGCGCTCGAGTACGTGCGGCGCTAGCGGCGCCCGCTCCACTCGAGCATCTGCTGCTCGAGCGACTCGGGATAGGTGAGCTTGGCGTCCACGACGCTCCCCTGCTCGTCGCGCACGGCTTCGAGCCGCGGAAAGACGAACGCGCTGTAGCTCGGAACATCGAGCGTCGCATAGCGCGCGACGACCTCGTCGCGCAGGCGCGGGTCGAAGTTCACGCCGTGACGCTCGATCAGGGCCTTGGCGGCCTCGTAGTCGCCGTTGCTCTTGATGCTCTGCACCAGCGCGAGCAACTCGCCGCACGCCGCGCGGAACTTGCGCGCGTCGAGCACTCGCAGGTACGACTTGCCGTCGCGGCGGACGCGTTCGAGCGCCTCGGGGTGCTCCGCTTCGACCCAGTGCACCACGAGCTGCCGATTGCGCATGTGGTCCTCCTCGAGCGCGTCTCCCTCGGGCACGCGCCGCAACTGCTGGAGACCGCCGTTTCTGACGTACTGCTCGTAGCAGGCGAGCGACGCCTCCTCGACGTTCTCGAGCAGCCCCAGCTCCACGAGCTTGGGATCGGCGATGAACCACAGCGCGACGAGGTCCGCCCGCGCTTCCTCGAGCGTCGAGTAGTACTCGCGAATCCACCCGGCGGCGTCGCCTTGGCGTTCCGGCGACTGTCGGCCCGAGGCGTGACCGATCACCTCGTGCATGTTGACCAGCGCGTCCGACGTCGCGGACTGAAGGCGCTCCGCTCGCGCGAGCTCCGCAGCGTCCCACGTGAACTCGCCGCGCGCGCGCGGCGACGCCGAGCGATCCTGCGCCTCGATCACGTTGGCGAGGCTCACCGACTTGGAGCCGTGGTGTTCGCGCACCCACGGATCGTTGGGCAGGTTGATTCCGATGGGCGTGATGGGGCCAGAGTCGCCCGTCTCGATGATGACGTCGATCGAGCGCGCGCTGATGCCGACGACGTCGGGCTTGCGGTACTGTGGCGCGTAGGGCATGTGATCCTCGAACCACTGCGCATTCGCGGCGATGGCCTTGATCTGCGCCGCCTTGCGCGGATCCTCATAGCTGACGATCCCCTCCCACGCGCCCTTCACGCCGCGCGGGTCCACGTAGACCTCGACGAACGAATTCACCGTGTCGACCGCCGACTGCGTGTCGGCCACCCAGGCGACGTCGTACGCGACGCGATCCGCGCGCGCGCCGGTGCGGTAGAAGCGAATCTGCGCTTGGAGCGCGCGGCGCATCGGTTCGCTCGCGAGCGGCAGCGCGGCTTCGAGGTGCTCGACGACCCGCGCGAGCTCCGCGGCGAACAGTCCGGCGGGAATCCCCTCTTGGGCGAGTCCGATCCGCCACGGACGCTCTTCGACGTCGCCGCTCGCGCCGATCACGACGGTCGAGTTGAGCGCGTACTGTTCGTCGAAGCCCTCGAGCCGACGCAGCGAGACGCCCGGGCCATAGAACGTCGCTGCGGACGCCTGCACGATGTCGAGGCCGCCAAAGCCGCGCTTCGCGGTGACGATCGGCTTGTGCTCGGGATCGAACAGCATCGGTCCGAGGCGCGCGACGAGAGTGCTCGCGCTCTCGCCTTCGCGCAGCGAGATGCGCGCGCCGCTGCGCTGCGCCGCTTCCGCCGCGGCCACCAGCGCGCTCGGAGCGAGCTGCAGACAGAACTTGCGCG
>VGZD01000122.1 GCA_016872715.1 Planctomycetota bacterium | reverse complement strand
GCCTGCGCCCCGGCGACCTCGTCGGCGCCATCGCCAACGAAGCCGGGCTCGCCGGCAACGAAATCGGCCCGATCCAGATCGCCGACCGCTTCTCCCTCGTCGAAGTCCCCGCCCCCGCCGCCCACCACGTGATCGGCGCCCTGCGCGGCACCACCATCCGCGGCCGTCGCGTCAACGTCCGCCTCGACCGCGCCGAGTGAGGAACGCGCGGGACGCCGCCCGCGCTCTCGTGCCCCCCCCAACGGGGGCCTCTCGGACGGGGGAGCCGGCGGTGGCGACTACGCACTACAGCCCACAGCGAACGAGCGGCGATACGGGTAGGGTGGGAGTGGCCTCTCGGGCTCGGGGGAGCTCGGGGCCGCAGGAGGACACCCATGCAGCATTCAATGCGGTGGCTCGGCGGACTTGTGGACCTGTTCTGCGTGCGACGGAACGAAGCGCGCGAGACTCACGCGTCGTGTGAGGACTTGTCCTATTCGGGGGCGGAGCATGACCTCGCGAGCGGCGAGGAGGGGCGCGCGGGCGCAACCGACCGCGAGCCTGCGCGACTCGTGCGGCAGTGGCGCGAGCAATACGGCGACCTCGACCAGCTCGGGGACATCGGACTGCGAGACATCGGTCCGGGCGCGCGCGTCGACCTGCGCTGACGCGCCGCGCGATCCACAGAGCAACCGGCCGTCGCGACGCGCGGATCGAGCGCGGACGGAAGGCCCCGCCAAGGCGTCGGGCCGACAACCCACCCGGCTCGGGCGGTGTCGTTGGAACCGCGTGCTCCGCGGACGTGGCGCCGCTCCAGCCCGCGCGGTCGGGGCGTCGGTCGGGGCGTCGGTCGGTCGGGCCCTCTGCGTCCAAGGTCGCAAGCGCGTCGGAGGTGGACGAGGCCTAGACTGTCGCCCCATGAAAGCTCCGCACGCTGCCCCCCGACCGCGCCAGAAACTCGACGCCCTGTGCACGAAGGGCTGGCTCGCGGCCTTGGTGTTGCTCCCCGGCTGTGGGCGGCCCGGACATGGCGAGGCGAGCTTCTCCGAGCCCATCACCTACAAGCCTGCGGGTCAGACCTTCACGCTCGGCAAGAACGACTCCGAGCGCTTCGGCGTCTCGGCGCGCGACTTCGCGCGCGGGACGGCCGCGAACGCGGGCGCGAGCGCCGCAGGCGGGAAGGTTCACTGGGAGACGCCGCCGGACTGGGTCGAGCTCTCTCCCACCGGCTCGCGCGAGGCGAACTTCAAGGTCGCGGGCGACGCCAAGACCGAGTGCTACCTGACGCGCCTCGCGGGGATCGCGGGCGGGCTCGAATCGAACATCAACCGCTGGCGCGCTCAGATCTCGCTGCCGCCGCTGTCGGCCGCTGAGATCGCCGAGTTGCCGCGCCTCGAGTGGCTCGGCGCCGAAGCCGTGCTCGTCAACTTCGAAGGCCAGTGGAAGGGCATGTCGGGCAGCGAAGCCGAGGAAGGCTGGCGACTCGTCGGCCTGCTGTCCGTGCGGCCCGACGAGTCGTTGTTCCTCAAGATGGTCGGGCCGTCGGAGGTCGTCGGCGCCAACCTCGAGCCGTTCGTGAGACTCGCGGCGTCGTTCCACGATGGCAGCGGGCACTCGCACGAGGCGGACACAGGCGCGGACACCGGCTCGCCCACCGAAGCGCCGACGACGAACGCGGCGCGCGAAAAGCCCGCGGACATCGCGCTTCCCGTGGACCATCCTCCGATCACGCCCGGTGGCACGCCGGTTCCGGCCGCGGCGAGCGCGGACTCGCTGCACGGTTCGACGTTTCGGTGGACGGCGCCGGCCGGTTGGGCGCGCGGCGCCGAGAAGGCCATGCGCGAAGTGACCTACCTCGTCGACGGCGCGGAGTGCTACGTCACGCTGCTCGGCGGCACGGGTGGCGGCCTGCTCGGCAATGTGACTCGCTGGTGCGGTCAGCTCGGCGCGCGGCCGCTTTCGGAGAGCGAGCTCGCGCAGTTGCAGCGCATCGAGATGCTCGAGGGCGAGGGCGTGATCGTGAAGATCCTGCGCGGCGAGAGCGCGGCGAGCGCGCCGGAAGCGCTGCTCGGCGCGCTGTGCGTGCGCGACGACCGCTCGCTGTTCGTCAAGTTCGTCGGCCCCGACGGCGTGATCGAAGCGCAGCGCACGGCCTTCCTCGACTTCTGCCGCTCCCTCGCCCCGCTCCAGTGAACATGAAGTTCCTCGCTTCGATCGTCGACGCGCTCTCGTCGCTGTGGCTCTCCTGCACGCTACTCGTGTTGCTCGCGCTGCTCACGTGGCTCGGCACGCTGTACCAAGTCGATCACGGCCTGTTCGCCGCGCAGGTGAAGTACTTCGACTCGCTGTTCCTGATCCATCAGGCCGGTCGGGTCGCGATCCCGCTGCCCGGCGCCACGCTCGTGATGGGCATCCTGTTCGTCAACCTCGTCATGGGCGGCATCGTGCGCTTGCGCAAGACGAAGGCCACTTTCGGCATCTTCGTCACGCACATCGGCATCCTCATGCTGATCGCCGCCGGATTCGTGAAGGCGTACTACTCCGAAGACGGACACGTCACGCTGTTCGAGGGCCAACGCTCCAACCTGTTCGAGAGCTACCACCACTGGGAAGTCGCGATCACCGAGCCGCTGCCCTCGGGCGAAGTGCGCGAGTCGGTCGCGGCGCAGGAGGACTTCGTCGCGGCCGCACCGGGCCAACCGGCGATCCTGCGCACGGGGAGCCTCCCGTTCGACGTCGAGATGTCGCGCTTCTATCCCAACTGCGACGTGTTCCCGAAGGGACCGATGGTCGGGAGCGATGTTCCGGTGGTCGATGGCTTTTTCCTGCAGGCGCGGCCGCTCGAGAAGGAGAACGAGCAGAACGTCGCCGGCGCCTACGTGACGCTCATCGGACGCGCTGGCCAGCGCCGCGAGGCGATCCTGCACGGGGCGTCGCGCGCGCCGCTGACGGTCGAGTACGACGGACGACGCTTCGGCGTGGCGCTGCGCCGCGAGCAGTGGGTCATGCCGTTCACCGTGGCGCTCGAGAACTTCGAGAAGGAAGACCACCCGCGCATGATGATGCCCAAGTCGTTCTCGAGCGATGTGGTCGTCGTCGAAGACAGCTCGGAGCGCAAGGTCAAGATCTCGATGAACGAGCCGCTGCGCCAAGAGGGCCTCGTGCTCTACCAAGCCTCGTGGGGCCCCTCGAACGCGCGCCCCGGCGATCGGCTGTTCTCGACCCTCGCGGTCGTGCGCAATCCCGCCGACCAGTACCCGCTCTACGCCTGCATCGTGATCGCGATCGGGCTCGTGATGCACTTCTCGTTGAAGCTCAAGAAGCACATCCGCCACGAAGCGGAGCAGGCCGCATGAAGTTCCTCGCACGCACCCTCGCGCTCCTCCTCGCGCTCGCGGCGCTCTTGCCGCTTGCGCGCGCCACGCAGTCCGACGAAGACGCGCACAGCGGAACGCACGGCACGCCGCACGGTCCGCTGCAGCGCAGCGCTCCGTGGCCGGCGGAGACGCTCGACCTCGCGGCGAGCCTGCCGATCCAAGATGGCGGTCGCGTCAAGCCGCTGTCGACCTACGCGAGCTTCATGCTGCTGCGCCTCAACGGCAAGCGCGCCGTCGAGCTGCTGGGCGACGCGAAACTCACGCCGATCGAATGGCTGCTCGACGTGCTGTTCGTGCCTGGCCAAGCCGAGGGCTACCCGGTGTTCATGGTGGCCGACATTCAGGTCGTCGAAGCCATCGGCCTCACGGTGGCGGACAAGAAGAAGCGCGATCGCTACTCGGCCGCCGAGCTGCGCGCGGGCCGCGCGAAACTGTACGAGCTCGCGCGCGAGTACGAGCGCATCGAAGAGCGCAACCGCTCGACCGTGCAGCAGCAGGTGTTCACGCTCGCGCTCAACCTCGACGCGTACGAGCGCCTCGAGACGAGCTTCGACTTCGCTCGCCACGACCTCGACGTCTCGGGGAGCGTCGGCCTGCGCAAGCTCTTCGGCGCGGACTCGGCGCGCTTCAGCCAGCTCGTCGGACGCATGAGGGAGGTGATGGCGCTGCAACGCGGGTTGCGCTCGGATGCGGGCTCCACGGGCGAGCTGCAAGCGCTCAACGGCGTCTTGCAGGAAGCGGGCGCGATGTCGCAGCGCACGGGCATCCTCGCGCTCGTCCCCTCGCTCGGCAGCGTCGAGGCCGAGCCCGAGTGGCACGCGGTGGAGGATCTCTTCCTGCACTCGTTCGAGCCCGACGGCGTCGACGCGCGCTACGTCGCGGTGCTCGCGCACCTCGAAGACGTCGCCCGTTCCGCGGGCGACATGCCGCGCTGCTCGAAGGCCATCTCCGACCTGCACGGCGCCGTGACGCCGATGGCGGCGGCGCGCGGCGAGTACGAGAAGATCGGGCTCGAGATTTCGTACTACAGGGCCAACCTGATCACCAACTCGCTGGTGCTGTTCATCCTCGGCTTCCTGCTCGCGGCCGGACTGTGGCTCGCGCCGCGGGTCAAGGCGCTCTACGTCGGCGCCAACCTCGCCGTGCTCACCGCCACCGCGCTGCTCACGGGCGCGATCGTGATGCGCTGCATGATTCGCGAGCGTCCGCCGGTGAGCACGCTCTACGAGACGGTGCTGTTCGTCACCGCGACCGGCGCGCTGATCGCCCTCGCGATGGAGTGGATCCACCGCCAGCGCATGGCGCTCTCCTCCGCCGCGATCCTCGGCGTCATCGGCCTGTTCATCGCCAACGGCTACGAGACGCTCGACAAGAAGGACACGATGCCGCAGCTCGTGGCCGTGCTCGACACGAACTTCTGGCTCGCCACGCACGTGACGGCGATCACGATCGGCTACTCGGCCGGCATGCTCGCCGCGTTGATCGCGAGCGTGTACCTCGCATCGAAGGTGCTCGGGCTCAAGCGCGCGGATCCGCAGTACTTCCGCAACCTCACGCGCATGACCTACGGCACGCTGTGCTTCGGCCTGATCTTCTCGGTGGTCGGCACGATCCTCGGCGGCATCTGGGCCAACGAGAGCTGGGGCCGCTTCTGGGGCTGGGACCCCAAGGAAAATGGCGCGCTGCTGATCTGCCTCGCGCAGATCGTCGTGCTGCACGCGCGCATGGGCGGCTACGTGCGCGACTTCGGACTCCAGATGCTCGCGGCCTTCGGCGGCACGGTGGTCGCCTTCTCGTGGTTTGGCGTCAACCTGCTCGGCGTCGGCCTGCACAGCTACGGCTTCACGAGCGGCATCCAAGCGGCGCTGTGGACCTACTACGGGATCCAGTGGGGTCTGATGGTCGTCGCGGGAGCGCACCGCCTCTACGAGCGGGCGCGCGATGCCGCCGTGTCCGAGGCCTTGCGCGCAAATTCGGCGAGCGGCAAGGCGAATCCGAACTAGCGCGAGCCGCTCGCGATCCTGCGAGCGCGGCGGCGCAGGTCCCCGCTGGAGACCTGCGCCGCCGCGCTAGTTCGTGCGGACTGCTCGGTGCGGACTTCCGGGCGCGAACGCGCTCAGGGCGCGATCGTGAACTGAACCGCGTTCGTCAAGCCCGTGAGGCTCGAGCTCGCCGGATCGCGCGACCAGATCTGGACGAAGACCTTGCGACCCGGGAGGAGTCCGGGGTCGATCTGCGAACGGATCAGCGCATTGAAGTCGAAGCCGTAGGAGCCCGCGCAGTCGGCGCCCGAGGCGCTGCCGCCGGAGTTTTGGCTGAGCGTGCGGAAGGTCGGCGGCGCGACGCACTTGAAGCCGCCTTGGAAGGCCGCGCTCGACGGTGCATAGCCGTAGAACGCGAGTCCCGTCTTCTGGCTCAGCACGTTCGACGCGCTGACGACGAACGGCAGTCCGTTGGTCCAGCTCGGCGTGCCCGCGAAGGCGATCGCCGGCGTGCAACCGAGGCTGTTCACCTTGGCCGTGCAGTAGGTGCCCGCGGCGGGCAGGGCCCACGAAGCGCGGACCGTGCCATTGATCGTGATCGAGCCGCTCACGCCGCTGGTCGGATCGCTGAACGGCGAAGTCGCGTTCACCGGCATGACGAGGAACAGCGTCGTGCCCGTCTGGGTGAGCGTCCCGTTCTGCGGCGAGGGCGACGATTGCTGTCCGGTCAGATCAGTGACCGTCGTCTGCCCGCCCGAGACCGTGGTCATCGTGCCGGAGATGTAGGTCATCGTCACCGTGGCCGTGAACGCGCCGTTGGCAGCCACCGGGAACTGGGGCGCGGTGAGCTTCAGGTGCAGGTTGTCGATCGCGACGGTCGCGAGCGGCGGGAGGAACGGCAGCGGGTTGTTGATCTTGCCGCGGATGTTGGGGACCACGGCCGCGTCCCCCGTGCCCGGGAAGTCGGCCTGTGCGATGGCATCGTTGGCCAGCGGGAACATCCGCATGCCGGTCGTGCCCGCGAGCTGGAACGCGTTCGAGGGATTGCCCACGATCGGGCCGAGCGTGCTCGTCCCGGTCCAAGTGAAGTTGGACTGGGACTGGTTGATGTTGAACGTGAATTCACCCTGCGCCAGCGCGGGGAGGGCGAGGGCGGCGAGAGCGGCGATGCGGGGGAGCCAAGCGTGGGTCATGGGGGTCCTCGGGAGGGCAGAAAGACGCCTCGATGTCTAGCTTGGTTCCGCGCAAGAGGCGGGCAGCGGAGGAGGAGCCCGCCGCGCGGCCTCGACCAACCCCGTGGAAAGGCCCAAGAACCGCGCACTCCTGTCCGGGCGGCACGCGGCCGCACCCCCGAGCGCACGCCGAGGCTCGATGCGACGGGCACAGGTTCGCGGCGCCGCGTGGAGCAGCCGTCCCGAGCATGCCGCGCGCGCTCACGGCAGAGTTCGGTACGGCGCGCGGGCTGCCTAATGCCGCAGGATCTTGCGGGTGTGGGGCGCGAGCACGCGGGGCGCGCCCTAGGATGGTGCCCGTCCCTCCTCCTCGACCGGTGTCCCCCATGCGCATCCTCTCCGCTCTCGTGGCGCTGGCCCTCGCCGCCCTTCCGGCGCAGGCCCAGTTGCTCGCCTTCCAGTTCAAGGACCAGAAGATCGCCAACCGCTACAAGGACCACCTCGTCCTGTTCGGCGGCCAGTACGTGGTGGTCGGCGAGCCCTACGCCAACATCTACTTCGACGCCGAGAACAACCGCATCGCGTTCCGCGACCCGTCGAACCGCGGCATCGCGATCATCGTCCCTGACCCGAGCGACCCGACCAAGATCCCCTACGAGGAGGACGACGACGAGAAGAAGATCACCGGCAAGAAGGCCAAGCTGAACCTCTCGATGGATGACATCGAGGACACGCGCATGTACATGCGCGAGGGTTCGCTGCCGGGCATGGCGGCGGACTACCGCGCGCGCAAGGCGCTGATCGAGATCGAGCGCACGGCCCGCGACAAGTTTCAGAAGGGCACGCCGGACTACATGTCCGCACACCAGCGCATGCTCTCGCAGATGGAGCGCCTGCAGGCGTGGCTCGAAGGCGGTCTGTATCCCATCGCCGCCGAGAAGCTGACCAAGGAGATCTCCAAGGAGCGCAAGCTGGTCGCCGCCGAGGCCGCGACGCAGCGGGCGGAGAAGGCGCGCAATTCGCCCAAGCCCGGCACGCTGCACCCCGACTTCGAGGTGCTCGCCAAGGAGATCGACCCCAGCGACAGCTTCAAGCAGCAGGACAGCTTGCACTGCCGCATCGTCTATCGCGGCGGCATCGACGACGAGCGCGTCAAGAACCTGCTCGTGCTGGCCGAGGAGATCATCGACGGCTTCCGCATCGAGTTCGTCGACCCCTACGTGGACGCCGAGTACGAGGACTCCATCAAGGAGGAGATGTTCATCGAGTGGATGTTCAATTACGACGACATCCCCAAGGCCGAGAAGTACATGTCCAAGTGGTATCGCTTCAGCTGGCCAGCGGATCGCAAGGACGAGGCGCTCAAGTCCGCGGGCTCGGGCGGACGCCGCGCGACCCCGCCGGTGTTCATCTACCACTGGCGCGCGAGCGACGACGCCGACCTCGAAGGCATGGTGTCCCACAACCTCGGCCACGTGCTCGCGAGCCTGCACTTCGACAAGGGCCGCCCGCAGATGTCGCAGGACTGGCTCGAGGAGGGCGTGGCGCTGTACTGCTCGCTCGAGTGGCTCGGGCGCAACTCGGTGAATTGCAAGGCCTTCGAGGAGCCGGGCAAGTACGTCAACCGCCGCAAGATCGAAGGTGAGAAGACGGCTCAGATGGGCCAGCGCGATTGGTACAACGCGATGGCCGTCGAAGCCGGCGCGCCGATCGACAAGCTCGTGCTGAAGACGTTGTTCGAGATGGGCGACGGCGACCTTGCCAAGTCGTGGAGCTTCTTCGACTGGATCGCCAAGCAGGGCGGTCGCGAGGGCCAGCTCTTGTTGCGCAGTTGCTGCGACAAGGCGCGCACGCGCCCGACCTTCATCAAGGACTGGCGCTCCAAGGCGGAAGAGATCTACGAGGTCAGCGGCGCGGACGTCTTCGACGTGCTCGACAAGCGTTGGAAGGAATTCGCGCAGAACAGTCAGGACCTCGGCAGCGAGGGCAAGCGCAAGTAGCTCGCGCCTCGCGCAGGCGCGAGCGTTCGAGGGGCTCGCGCCGCTCGCCGCGGTGGCGGCCCGGTGCGTTCTGGACGGTCGACGCGGCGCTCAGGCCTGCGGCAGCGGGCTCGCGATCGACTGTCCGACGCGGCGACCGCTGACCCACGCCCATAGGAAGTTGAAACCGCCGATGCGGCCGGTGACGTCGAGCACCTCGCCGCAGAAATACAGCCCCGGCACGCGGCGCGACTCGAGCGTCTTGGTCGCGACCTCCTCGAGTGCCACGCCTCCGCCGGTCACTTCCGCGGTCTTGTAGCCCTCGTCGCCGGAGATCGGCAGCGGACACGCGCCGAGCAGCGTCGAGAGGCGCTTGCGCTCGTCGCGCGAGAGCTCGGCCAGCTTGCGCTCGGGGTGCACGCGCGCGAGGTCGATCAACGTGGACACGAGGCGGCGCGGCAGCCACTCGCGCAGACACAGCAGCACCGTGCGCGTCCCGCCCTTGCGCAAGCGCTCGTCCCAAAGATCGACCGAGAGCCCGTGCCAGCCGGCGACGAGCTCGACGCCCTCGCGCTCGGGTCCAGTCACAAAGCGCGACATGTCGAGCGCCACGGGGCCGCTGAAGCCCTTGTGCGTGAACAGCAGGTCGCCCGTGCTCTCCCCCACGAGCTTGTCCCCGCGCAGCGCCGCGAGGCGCGCCACGACGGACACTCCGGCGAGCTCATTCCAGCGTGCCTCGCTGCTCAACAGCGGCACCAGCGCCGGATAGCGCCGGAGCACGACGTGCCCGAGCTTGTGCGCCGTCGTGTAGCCCCAGCCATCCGAGCCGGTCTTGGGCAGCGAGAGTCCGCCGGTCGCGAGCACCACGTTGCGCGCGCGCAGCCGATCTCCGTTGGAGAGCACGACCTCGAAACGCGCTCCGTCGGCCGCATCCAGCAGCGGCACGAGCTCCTCCGCCCGCACGCCGCCGACGACTTGACCGCCGACTCGCGCGAGCTCGCGCAGCAGCGCGTCGAGCACCTCGCCCGCGTCGTCGCTCGAAGGAAACAGCTTGCCCGTGTCCTCGAGCTTCAGCGCGACGCCGAGCTCGCGCTCGAAGAACGCGCGACACTGCGCCAGTGGCCACGACGCGAGCAGGTTCTTGAGCGAATTGCGCGAACCCTCGGTGTGGAAGTCATCGACTCCCGACTGCGACGGCAGCACGTTGCAGCGCCCGCCGCCGCTGACGCGGATCTTCGCGCCGGGCTTGGGCCGGGTCTCGAGCAAGAGCGGCCGCACGCCGCCTCGGCCCGAAAATATGCCGGCCAACATGCCGGCCGCACCGCAGCCGACGATCACCACCGGCCACGGTCCGCCCTCGGGCGACGTGGGCACGGACGAGAGGATGCAGGATTCGCTCACACGCACAGCCTATGCGCGCGCGCGTCCGCCGCCTCACGCGAAGCGGCGAGAGTCGCTCACTCCCAGTCGTCGCCGCCGCGCTTCCAGCTCTTGTCGTGGCGATCGTAGTCGTCCATGCCGCGGCCCTTGCGGGGCCCGCGATCGCGCTCCGGCTCGCGCTCCGGACGAGCACCGCCGCCCGCACCGCCGCCCGCACTGCCGCCCGCACTGCCGCCCGCACTGCCGCCCGCACCA
>VGZD01000121.1 GCA_016872715.1 Planctomycetota bacterium | reverse complement strand
GCTCGCGCGTCGCGAGCCCGCGCGCGTCGTGGTCGAGCTCGACGGCCCCGCGGCGTACGCTCGCGCGCGCGCCGCGCTCGGCGTCGTCCCGCACGACGATGCGCTCGCCGCGACCGCCGTGATCTCGACTTGGAACAAGTGCGCGGACGTGTGCGCCAACCTCGACGCCCTTCGGGCGCAGGTGCGGCCGTTTTCCGAGATCGTCGTCGTGGACAACGCTTCGAGCGACGCCACGGCGGCCACGATCCGCGAGCGCTATCCGGAAGTGCGCCTCGTCGTGATGCCGCACTCGGCCTTCGGCGCGTGCGAGACGTTCAACATCGGCTTCAAGGCGGCGCGCACGCCGCTGCTCGCGATCCTCGACGACGACGTCGTCCTGCCGCCGGACTGGCTCGAGAAGACGGTCGCGCGCCTCGAGCGCGAGCCCGCGACGACCGCCATCGTGTCGAGCGAGGTCGAGGAGCCCGGCATGCCCGCGGGCTACCTCGATTCCGAGCACTTGCAGCGCGAGCGCTACATGTCGACCTTCCGCGGCTGCGCGAGTCTGGCGCGCACCGACGCGATCCGCCGCGCCGGCTTTTACGACGAGCGGCTCTACATCTATGGCAACGAGCGCGATCTCACCTGCCGCCTGCTGAATCTCGGCTTCCGCGTGCTGCAGTTCCCCTCCGCGCGCGCCTTCCACAAGACGCCCTTCGGCATCAAGCTGGGCAAGCGCTCGCTGTACTACCACGCCCGCAACGCGTGGCTGACGCAATTGAAGTACGCGCCGCTCGGAGAGCTCGCTCGCCTGCCATGGCTCGTGCTCACGCGCGTCCTGCTGCGCGCCGAGACGAAGGAGCGCCGCGGTGACGTGAGCGACGCGACCGGCACGATCGGCATCGGCAAATCGGTGCGCGAAACGAGCGGCGCCACGTGGGTGCTGGTGAAGGCGGCCGCCAGCGTGCTCGCGAACCTCCCGTACTGCTGGAAGCACCGTGCGCCCTGTCGCGCGGGCGACTTCGAGCTGCCGCTGAAATGAAGCCCGAGGCGCGCTCGACGCTCGGAGCGATCCGCGCGGTGATCTGCAACTACAACGGGCGGGAGCACCTGCCCCCCTGCCTCGCCGCGTTGCGGGCTCAGACGCGCGTGCCCGACGAGCTGATCGTCGTCGACAACGCCTCGGAGGACGGCAGTCGCGAAGCGCTGGCGCGCGAGCATCCCGACGTGCGGCTCGTGGCTCTCGAGCGCAACGAGGGGCCGTGTCCCTCGCGCAATCTCGGACTCGAGCTCGTGGAGGACGAGTGGGTGCTGCTCCTCGACAACGACGCCGTGCTCGCGAGCGATGCGCTCGAGAAGCTCGAGCGCGCCGCCCTCGAGCACCCTGACGCCGTGCTGTTGCAGCCGCGCAGCGTGTTCGACGGCGAGAGCGACGTCGTGCACTACGACGGCGGAGACTTGCACTACTGCGGCTTGTTCAGCCTGCGGAACTTCCATGTTCCGCTCGCGCGCGCGGCCGGGAGCGGCACGCTGGAAGTCGGAGGCGCCATCGCCGTCGCGCTGCTCGTGAAGCGTTCCGTGCTGCGAGAGCTCGGTGGCTTCGACCCCGCCTACTTCGTGTTGTTCGAGGACTTGGACCTCTCGCTGCGGCTGCGCATGGCGGGGCACCGCATCCTGTCGGTCGAGGACGCGCTGTGCCGTCACCGCGGCGGCACCGCGGGCATCAGCTACCGCGGCCCCATGGACTATCCGCGGCGACGCGCCTTCCTCCATTCCCGCAACCGCTGGATTCACCTCGTCAAGAACCACTCCTGGCGCACGCTGTGCCTCAGCGCGCCGGCACTGTTCGTCTACGAATTGGTCTGGGCGCTCTTCACCCTCTCGTCGGGGACGTTCCGCGGGTACTTGCAGGGCAAGTGGGCGTTCGTGCGCGAGATCGCACGCACGCTCCGCGCTCGGGCGCGCGTGCAGCGCACGCGGCGAGTGCGCGATGGCCAGTTGCTCGTCGGAGGGCCGCTCTCGATCGCCCCGCAGCTTCACCGCGGCGGCGCGCGCTCGTTGGTGCTGCGCTCGCTCGACCTCGGACTACGCACTTGGTGGGCGGCGATTCGCCCGCTGTGCTGAAGCACGAACTCGGGCTTCACTCCCGCCGCGTCGGATGCCGATCACGATCCCCAAGGGGGGGATCGAGCAACGTTGCGTTCGGCGCGGGACTTGCCCGGCGCCGATCGCTAGCTTCGCGCTGTGAGTTGGGCGCTCTTGTATGCACTCGTCGTCGCGCTCGCGCTGGCCGTGTTGGCGCGACGCCGCGAGCTCATGGCGATGTCGCGCGCCGTGGAGGAGCGCGGCATCGCGCGCGCGCGCGGCAGCGACAAGGCGCGGCTGCAGTATCCCCATGTCGATCTCTCGCGCTGCATCGGTTGCGGCATCTGCGTCGAGGCGTGTCCCGAGGACGGCGTGCTCGAGATCGTGCACGGACAGGCGCTGGTCGTGCACGGCGCGCGTTGTGTCGGCCATGGCCGCTGCGCGAGTGAGTGTCCGGTGGGCGCGATCGTGCTCACGCTGGGCGACTTGAACGAGCGGCGGGACATTCCGGCGTTGACTGACTGCCTCGAGAGCGCGATGCAACCGGGGCTCTTTCTCGCCGGCGAAGTCACCGGCTACGCGCTCGTGCGCACCGCGATCGCGCACGGAACCGCCGTGGGGACGGAAGTTGCGCGCAGAACGCGGGACTTGCCCGCGCGTTCGAGCGGAGTGCTCGAGCTCGTGATCGTCGGCGCCGGACCCGCCGGTCTGGCGTGCGCGTTGCAGGCGCGACTTTCCGGGCTCGAGTTCGTCGTGGTCGAGCAGGAGGAAATCGGCGGCACGGTTGCGAAGTACCCGCGCCGCAAGCTCGTGATGACGCAGAGCGTCGAACTGCCGGGGTTCGGCCGACTCGACCGCGAGCTCTACACCAAGGAAGAGCTGATCGAGCTGTGGGGCGAGGTCGCGCGCGCGATGGAGCTGCCGATCCGCACGGGGCTCGAATTCGAGCAGGTGACGCGCGGGAGCGACGGAATTTTCGTCGTGAAGACGTCGCGCGGCGAGTTTCGCGCGCGCCACGTCTGCCTCGCGCTCGGGCGCCGCGGCACGCCCAATCGCCTCGGAGTCAGGGGTGAGGAGCTATCCAAGGTGGCCTACTCGTTGCTCGACGCGCAGTCCTACCGAGAGCGGCGCATCCTCGTCGTCGGCGGTGGCGACAGCGCGATCGAAGCCGCGCTCGGCCTCGCGGAGCAGCAGGGCAACCGCGTCACGCTCTCGTACCGTCGAGAGGGCTTCTTTCGCATCAAGGCGCGCAACGAGGCGCACCTCGTTCAGGCGCAAGCCGACGGGCGGCTCGAGGTTCTGCTCGGAAGCGAGGTCGAGTCGATCGAGGCGGACCACGTGAACCTGCGCGTCGGCTCGAGCGCTGGCGCGCGCAGCATCCGGCTCGCAAACGACGAGGTGTTCGTCTTGGCGGGAGGCAAGCCTCCCCACGCGCTGCTCGAGCGCAGCGGCGTGTCGTTCGATCCAGCGCTGCGCGCGAAGGTCGAGCCGCTGGCGGAATCCGGTTCCGGGCTCGCGCGCGCGCTCGCCGTGGCACTCGCCTGCGCGCTGGGAGTGCTGGGTTTCGTGCTGTGGCGACGCGACTACTACGGACTCGAGCTGCACGACCGCGCGACGAGCGCCCTGCACGCTTGGCTGAGGCCGGCGTCGGGTGCCGGGCTCGCGTGCGCAATCGCCGCGACCGCGCTCATCCTCGTCAACCTCGCGTACCTGCTGCGGCGGGGCGAGTACCTCGGCGTGCGGCTCTTCTCGCTGCAGCGCTGGATGACCTCGCACGTCGTGACCGGAGTGCTCGCGCTCTTGTTCGCGCTCGTGCACGCGGGGATGGCGCCGCGCGCGACCGTCGGGGGACATGCGCTCGCGGCCCTCGCCGTGCTGGTCGTGACCGGAGCGATCGGACGCTATCTGTACGCCTTCGTGCCGCGCGCCGCGAACGGTCGCGAGCTCGAGCTCGAAGAGGTGCAGACGCGGCTCGCCCAGCTCGCGGGCGACTGGGATCGCGAGAACCCTCGCTTCGGCGAGCGCGTGCGGCTGCGGGTGCAGGAACTCGTCGCGGCGGGGCACTGGCGAGGAAAGCTGCCGCGGCGGCTCAAGGCGCTGCTCACGAGCCAGCGCGAGCTGCGCCGCGCGCTCGCCGAGCTCGCGACCAGCGGACGCGCGGAGGGCGTCCCCGACACTCAGTTGCGCGAGACGCTCGAGCTCGCCGCTCGCGCTCACCGAGCCTCGCTGGCCGCGGCCCATTTCGAGGACCTGCGAGCGTTGATGGGCTCGTGGCGCTACCTTCACCGCTGGGTGGCGCTCTACATGGTCCTGATCGTCGTGCTGCACATTTTCGTGGCGCTGCGCTATGCGTCGTTGGGGGAGCTCCTCCCGTGAAGTTGCTCCAGCCCCGCAACGCGCTCGCGTTGGTCTCGCTGTTGATCGTGCTGGCCATCGTCCTGCACGAGTCCGAGGCGACGTCGCCGGGTCCGCTCACGTCCGTGCATGCACGCGTGAGGGAGTTGGCGGAGAGCGGAAGCTGCGAGCGTTGCCATGGCGAGAGCGCTTCGGAGATGGCGGCCGCCTGCGCGGACTGTCACGCGCCGATCGCGGCGCAGCTCGCGTCGAAGGCTGGCTTCCACGGTCACCTGCCGCCGGACGAGGCCGCGCGCTGTGGCACGTGCCACATCGAGCACCACGGCGACACGCTCAAGCCGGTCGACGCGCGCGTGTTCGCTCTCGCGGGCATTCCCGATCGAGCGGCTTTTGCGCACGATTTCGTCGAGTTTCGCCTGTCGGGCGCGCACGCGCGCCTCGACTGCAAGGTGTGCCACGCGCACGCGGACGACGACCTGCTCGCCGCTGGCACCGCGCGCTTCCTGGGGCTCTCGCAGCGCTGCGACACGTGCCACGCAGACCCGCACGAGGGACGCTTCGCACAGTCCTGCGACGCCTGTCATGGTCAGGAGCGCCCGTTCGCCGAGTTCGATGGCTTCGTTCATACCGAGCGCTTTCCGCTCGAGGGCGTCCACGCGGAGCGGGCGTGCGCGGCTTGCCACGAGCCGCACACGCTGCACTCGATCGAGTCCGTCGGCGGTCGCGGTCCGCGGCCGCCCGAGCGCGCGTGCGCGGATTGCCATGCCTCGCCGCACAGCTCCGAGTTCGTGCGAGCGGTGGCGGCGACGCTCGAGCTCTCCCAAGGCGCGAGCTGCGCGCAGTGCCATCCGACGCACCGCTCCGGTTGGGGTGTACCCGAGGGCGAGCTGCGCCGTGACCTGCACGCCGCGAGCGGGTTCTCCCTCGATTCGCCGCACGATGAGGTCGGCTGCGAGGGCTGTCATGCGGGCTACGGCACGCGCGGCGCCTTGGAGTCGCGCTATCTCGGGCGCAAGGCCGACGACTGTGGCTCGTGCCACGCCGATCCTCACGGCGGGCAGTTCCTCACCGCCGCGCTCGCCGTGCAAGCGTGTGTCGCGTGCCATGACACGCGTTCGTTCGCGCCGCACACCTTCGACGCCGCGCGCCACGCTCAGACGGCCTTTCCGCTCGACGGTTCGCACGTGCGCGTGGAGTGCGCTCAATGCCACCTGCGCGACGGAGAGCGGCCGCGGGTCTTTCGCGGCACGGCGACGCGCTGCTGGGAGTGCCATGCCGACGTGCACGGCGAGGCGTTCTACGCGGCCGTCCCCGGCGGTGCGCGCGACTGCCAGACCTGCCATTCGACCGGCTCGTTCGACGTGGAGCACGACTTCGACGCGACGGCGCATGCCTTGCGCGCGGCCTTCGCGCTCGAGGGAGCGCACCTGCGAGCGGAGTGCGAGCGTTGCCATGCGCGCACGCCCACCGAGGATCGGCTCGGTCGGCGTTTCGGTCGCGTGGCGAACATCTTCGGAGCGCCGAGTGACGAGTGCTCCACCTGCCACGTCGATGCGCACCTCGGAGCCTTCGACGGCGCGGGCCTTCCCGCGAGCGTGGGGGAGCGCACGAGCTGTGGCCGCTGCCACGACGTCGAGAGTTTCCCAGTCGCCGCGGCGTCGTTCGATCACGGCCTGTGGACGGGGCTCGCTCTGGAGGGCGCGCACGCTCGCGCCGCCTGCGCGGACTGCCACACGCTGCCCGCGCCGAGCGTGCTCTCGCGCGGGGCGAACGTCGTCACGCCCCGCGCGCTCGGGGACGTGCCTGCTCCGCTCCGTGGCTCGGATGCACGCGCCTGCGTCGCCTGCCATCGCGACGCGCACGCGGGAGTGTTCGACGCGCGCGATCGCGGGGAGGTCAGCGCCGACGCGGTGGGCTGCGAGCGCTGCCATGGCGCCGAGAGCTTCCGTTCCGTCGATCGGCAGGCCTTCGATCACGGAGCTTGGACCGGCTTTGCGCTCGACGGCCGACACCGTGCGGCCGCCTGCGAAGCGTGCCACATCCCCATGCCGCGCGACGCGGACGGCCGCGCGTTCGGGCGAGCGAGCGGCACGCGCTGCGCCGACTGTCACCGCGACCCGCACGTCGGGCAGTTCGCCGAACGCTCGTGCGAGGAGTGTCACGCCTCGTCGGAGGCGTGGAGCGCGCTCGGCTTCGATCACGCTCGCGACGCGCGCTTCGCGCTCGACGCCGCGCACGCGCAACTCGCCTGCTCGGCTTGCCATCGGCCGTGGCCGCTCGCGAGTGGGCGCACGGCCGTCCGCTACAAGCCTCTGGGTACGAGCTGCGTGGAGTGCCACGGCTTCGAGAAAGGAAGGGGATGATGTTCGCGCGCGCGCTCTGCTGGCCGCTCGTCTGCGCGATCGCAGTGGCGCAACAGCCGGACGCGCGTCGGATCGAAGCGCGCGTGAGCGCCGTGTCGGGCGCGAGCGTGTACATCGATCAGGGTTCGGACGACGGGCTCGAGCCGGGCGATCGCGGTCGCGTGTTCGCCTCGGGCGGGCAGACGGTCGAGATCATCGTGCGCTCCATCGCGCGGCACTCCGCGCGCTGCGACGTGCTCGTGCCGGACGCGGTGGTCAACGCGGGGGACTTGGTCGAGGTGCTCGTTCCGCGCGAGCGCGGCAGCGCCGACGCGCCCTCGTGGACGCACCCGCGAGAGAACTGGGATCCCTCCGCCCCCTTGCTCGCGCCGACGCGCGCGCCCACGCCCGCCGAGCGCGAGTCGCGCTTCCGCGGCCGCTGGTACACCGGCCTCGACGCCACGTTCGATCGTCAGGGCGCTGGCCGCGAGTACATGCTCGCGCGCACCGGCTTCGACGGCGAGTGGGAGAACGCGACGGGACGCGGCGACGTCGTGCGCTTCGACGGCGAGTACTTCCATCGCGCGAGCGACGGCGGTCAGGGCGACGAGACGCTCGATCGGCTGCGCGTCGACCGCGCCTCCTGGCGGCTGGGCGACTGGCGCGAGAACTCGCGGCGCATGGAGTTCGGCCGCTTCCTGCATTCCGAGCTTCCGCAGTTGGGTGTGATCGACGGAGGCGAGTACGTGGTCCGCACGCAGGGAGGCGATCGCTTCGGCGCGAGCGCGGGGCTCCTGCCCGCGTGGAACGCGAGCCTCGACACGCTCGACGACGTGCAGGCCAGCGTCTTCTATCGCCACGTCGGCGGGGAGCGGGGCGAGTTCTCCCTCGGCGGCGCGCTGCAGAAGACCTGGCACGAGGGCCGCGAGGATCGCGACGTCGCGCTGGCGGATGTTTCGTGGCGCCCCGACGAGCGCTGGTGGATCGCGGGATCGGCGTGGATCGACCTGTACACCGCCGCCGACACGTCGAAGAGCGAAGGACTCGAGCTGACCGAGCTGCACCTCAACGCGCGCTACCAGATCAAGGGGGAGTGGGGGTTGTCCAGCGCGCTCTCGCTCGTGCGCTGGCCGTTCCTGTTGCGCGACGAGCTTCCCTCCGCTTCGGCCGCGACGATCGCGGACGGCGAGGTGCGGCGCTTCAACCTGTCGGCGTGGCGAGACGTGACCAAGGACACGCGTCTGTCGGCGCGCCTCGATCCATGGAGCGATCAGGACGACTCCGGATTCGGCGGCGAGCTCAAGGCGGCGCGGCGCAACTGGCTGTGGGAGCGCGGCGAGGTGTGGGCGTCGCTGTTCGGCATGGACGGCAAGACGACGAGCGTCCATGGCCTGCGTCTGGGCGCGAGCCGCTGGACCGACGCCGGTTCCATTGCCTTGATCTACGAGCTCGCGCGCAGCGAGACCTCGCTCGCCAGCGGGCCGTTCGCCGATCTCTCGCAGCACAACCTGCGCACGAGCTGGGATTTCGCGCTGGGAACGGACTGGTCGTGCGCGCTGCGCGCGGACGTGTACTTCGGCGATGAGCAGGACGCGACGAGCGTCGGAGTCTGGCTGCAGAGGAGGCTGTGAAGATGGCTCACGAACATCCTGCCCAGTCGCGGCAAGGCGGTTGGATTCTCTCGAGCGTGGCGCTCGTGTGCCTGCTCGTGGCGCTCGGCGTGGCCTGCGCGAGCGCGGTGCGCGACGGCACGGCCGTGCAAGGTTGGTGGGAGGCGCGCGGTCCCGTGATCCCGCACGAGAGCTTCCCCTCGGACTGCTCGCTGTGCCACGAGGGCAAGGGTTGGGATCGCATTCGAGCGGACTTCGTGTTCGATCATCAGCAACAAACCGGCGTCGCGCTCGAGGGCGCGCATCGCAGCGCGGAGTGCTTGCGCTGTCACAACGACCGAGGACCGGTGTCGATGTTCGTCGCGCGCGGATGTGGCGGCTGCCACGAAGACCCGCACCGTTCCCAGATGGGAAGCGCGTGCGAGAGCTGCCACGATCAGTCGACTTGGCGGCCCTCCGAGCTCATCGCGACCCACGCGCGCACGCGCTTCCCGCTCGTCGGCGCGCACGCGGCCGCGGCCTGCTGGCAGTGTCATCCCGGCGCGCAGTCCGGCAACTTCGCGCGCGCGGACACCAGCTGCGAGTCCTGCCACGCGGCGGACCTCGCGCGCGCCACCAATCCCGACCACGCCGCTCAGGGCTGGACGAGCGACTGCGGGCGCTGCCACCTGCCGGTCGCGTGGGCGGGCTCTGCTTTCAGCCACGGCTTCTGGCCGCTCTCCGGCGCCCACGCCAGCGCGAGTTGCGCCGCGTGCCACGCGGGCAGCGTGTACGCGCTCACTCCCAACCAGTGCGTCGACTGTCACCAGCTCGACTACGACGGCGCGACGAACCCCGACCACGTGACGGCGGCGTACACGTTCCCGACGACGTGCCAGCAGTGCCATTCGACGGCTTCGTGGCAGGGCGCGAGCTTCTCGCACGCTGGCATCACTTCGAGCTGCGTCACCTGCCACCTGAGCGACTACCAAGGCGCCGCGAATCCCAACCACGTGACCTTCAACTTCTCGATGACCTGCGAGCAGTGCCACGTCACGTCGGGCTGGACCATCAACAACTTTTCCCACGCGGGCATCGCGAGCGGCTGCAGCGGCTGTCACATGCCCGACTACAACGCCACGACCAACCCCAACCACGCGCAGTCAGGCTTCTCCACCACCTGCGAGAGTTGCCACACGAGCACGAGCAACTGGGCTCAGGACAATTGGAACCACCCTGACTTCCCGATCCAAGCTGGCCGCCACTCGGGCATCGCCTGCTCGACGTGCCACACGCAGCCAGGCAACTACTCGTTCTTCAACTGCACGAACTGCCACGCCCACCGCCAGTCGGAGATGGACGGGGAGCACGACGACGTCGGCGGCTACGTGTTCGGGCCGCAGACGTGCTACACGTGCCACCCCAACGGGAACGGCTAGTCGCGGGGAGCGGCTAGTCGCCGTCGAGAGCGCGCGAGAGGAACGCGATCTCGTCGGCGGCCTGCTCGATCTGCATGGCGGTGGGCTTGCCTGCGCCGTGTCCGGCGCGCACGTCGATGCGGATCAGCACGGGCGCCGCACCGGCCTGCGCGTGCTGCATGGCGGCCGCGTACTTGAAGCTGTGCGCGGGGACGACGCGGTCGTCGTGGTCCGCGGTGACGACCATCACCGCCGGATAGCGCGTGCCGGGCGCGGCGTTGTGGTAGGGCGAGTAGGCGCGCAGCGCGCGGTATTCGTCGGCGTTCTTCACCGAGCCGTAGTCGCTCGCCCACGCCCAGCCGATGGTCCAGCTCTCGAAGCGCAGCATGTCCATCACGCCCACGGCCGGAATCGCGGCGCCGAACAGGTCGGGGCGCTGGTTGAGCACGGCACCGACGAGCAAGCCGCCGTTCGAGCCGCCGTTGATCGCGAGGCGATCGGCGCGCGTCCAGCGCTGCGCGACGAGCCACTCGCCCG
>VGZD01000120.1 GCA_016872715.1 Planctomycetota bacterium | reverse complement strand
GGTCGAGCGTCGACTGGGCCGCGGCGGCGTCGGCGGCGAGCCCCATGCGCGCCGTCCAGAACGCGTCCTCCTTGGCGGTGTGCAGCGCGGCGTAGCGCGCATCGAGGCTGTCGGCGAGGCTGTCGGCGAGGCGGGCGGCGGAACTCGGTGCGGCCATGGCGAGAAGGTACGCCTCGGGCCGCGCGGGGGCGAGACTCCAGACCGAGCCCGCGCTTGGCCGGTCCACTTCGCGCGCGCTGGGCGCTCGAACTACGTCCCTCTCGAGCGGCTCGACCGTGACCGATTCGGACGTGGCGGGTACCCTGTTCGCCCTCGGAATCTGCCCCGATGCTCCCGCGCGACCTCACCGCTTCGCTGTTCGTCCTTCCGCTCGTCCTATGTGCCTGCGGCGGGGAGGCCGAGGCCCTGCGCGCCGCGCGGGCCGACATTCGCGCCGGGGCGCTCGAGTCGGCGGAGCGCAAGCTCGCGGCGTTCGAAGGCGAGGATGCGGCGGCGTTGTTGGCGCAGGTGGTCGCGGTGCGGCGCGAACGCGAGCAGGTGGCCGCGCGCATCGAGGAGTTGCTCGCGGGCGCGGGAACGACGCCGGAAAACCAGCTGCGCGAGCGGTTGCGCGCGTTGCGCGACACGACTCAGGACCCGCGGGCGCGCGAGCAGGTCGTGCAGATTCTCAGCGATCTGCGAGAATTCGTGCTCAAGCGCGGCGGGGCGGGCGCGGCACTTGCCAAGGCGCCGGTGCCCGAAGTCGAGCGGTCGAAGGACGCGCGCGACGAGCTGATCGCGCGCATTCGGGGCGAGGTCAAGGAGGCGTTGCGCGAGCGCCAGTGGCAGCGCGCGGAAGAGCTGATCTGGATGCTCTCGGAGCAGCCGGACGAGCGCACTGGAGACTTGGCGCCGCTGCGCGCGGAGTTGCTCAAGGCCGCGCGCGGCGATGCGGAGCAGATCGCGGTGCAGGCGCTGGAGCTCGAGCGCGAGCAGGGAGTGGCGCAAGCGCGCGCGTGGCTCGTCGGTCACATGGAGCGCTTTCCGCGCAGCAGCGCGTCGGAACTGCTGCGCGAGACGCTGCGCGGGCTCGATCGCGGTCTCGCTGGCGGGGACGCGACGACGGATACGGCGGCCGAGGCCGACGTGGCGCGCGCGAGGACGCAGCCCTTCGAGGCGACGGCACGCGTTCGGGGCGAGCAGTTGCTCGATCGCAGGGGCTCGGCGCAGGCGGAGCTGTTGCTCTCTCCGCCGGTGCCGGAGGAGGCGCCGTTCGAGACGCTCGCGGCGCTCGCGCGCGAGAACGCGCACAGCGGCCAGCTCGCGTTCGCGCGCCAGTGTTGGCTCGCGGCGAGCCGCAAGCTGCCGCCCGGCGACCTGCGCGACGACTACATCGGCGAGGCGCAAGACCTGCGCGCGCGCCTCGCGTTGCGCGCGGAGCTGCTCGACGCCTACGACGCCGATCCCGCGCCGTTTCGCAACCTCGGCGTCGACGGGATGGATGGCGAGGGCTGGATCGAGGGCGGCGCGCTGCGGCCGTGGTCGGGCCAGTACTTCGACATGTACAAGCGCGCGGGCGCGGTGATCGATCTGTCGGCGCTGGCGCGGCGCGGCATCGTGTGCGAGATCCTGCGCTCCGGCGACGAGGCCGAGCGCGAGCGCGCGTTCGCGGACTTGGGGCGCATGGTCGAGCGCGGCGACCTGCCGGCCGTCGACGCGGCCAACATCATCGCGCGCGCTCGCGGCGGGCTCGGCTCGAACGAGCGCTACTTGCTCGAGAAGGGCCGCTGGATCACGGGCGAGCAGGCGGCGCGCGCGGTCTCGGCGGAGCAGGACGAGAAGCTCTCCAACGCGTTCCGCAAGGCGGGCGCGGCGGGACGCGACGCGGCCTTCGAGGCGCTGCTCGCGGGCGCGAGCGAGCCCGCGGCGCGCGCGGCGCTCAACGCGCGGACGCTCGCAGCGCTCAAGGACCTCGACAAGGACCGCACGGCGCAGTCGCTGCGCGCGCTCGCCGACCTGCGCAAGGAGCTCGACAGCGCGCGCAAGGTCGCGCTCGAGCACATCTTCGACGAAGACACATACTTCTATCCCTATGCGCCGCCGGAGCCGCCGCACACCGCTGGCGAGTACGCGCGCGCGCAGCAGAAGGTCGACGAGCTCGTCTCGGCCGTGCGCGCCGTGGCCGCGCGCTCGAAGCCGGTCAAGTCGAGCAAGGAGTTCCGCGCGCTCGCGGCGGAGCTCGAGTGGTGCCGCGCCGTTCATCAGGACCTCGGCATCGAGTTCCAGCTCGGTGACAGCGCGCCGGAGTACCTGCTCGTGCAGGACGGGCGACTCGCGGAGATCGAGCTCCTGTCGTTCGCTTGGAGCGCGAGCGAGGCGGACGACCTCGCCTACGATCGCTCGGTGCTCGCGTACAACGAGCGCCTGTTCGGAGCGTACGCCAAGCGCAAGGACGCTCCCGCCGACGAGCTGCCCAATGTCGCCGAGCAGCAGCAGGTGCGCATCACGAATGGCTACCGGATGTTGATGGGACGGCGCGCCGTGGCGTGGAATCCGCGCATCCAAGTCGCCGCGCAGGGGCACTCCGACTACATGGCGAACACCGGGAACTTCGGCCACTTCGAGGAAGGGGACCCGCAGCGACGCTCGCCCTTCGATCGCATGAAGCTGGCCGGATATCCGCGCGATGCGAGCGAGAATTGCGCCATGGTCGGCGGCGATCCGCAGGCCGCGCACGACGGTTGGTTGCACTCGAGCGGTCACCACAGGAACATCCTGATGCCGGGGCACCGCGAGATGGCGAGCGGCAGCGCTTCGAACTACTGGACCCAGAACTTCGGCGCGGACACGACCTTCCAGAAGGATCTCGAACCATGACTCGCTTCATCGTGGAAGAGGGCGGCAAGCGCCGCGCGTTCAAGGCCGTCGAGGGCGTGGTCTCGATCGGCAGCGGCGAGCGGGCGATGCTCAAGCTCGCCTCGAGTGGCGTGGCCGAGGTGCACGCGGAGTTCGAGCTGCGGGACGGCGTGGTGCGCCTGCGCCTCAAGCCGGGCGTGGTGCCGCCACAGATCGGCGGCCGGCCCGCGCAGAACGAGCAGTTGCTCGCGCACGGCACGACGCTCGCGATCGGCGACGCGACGATCACGCTCGCGAGCGACGAGGGGCCGCTGCCGAGCGCGGCGCAGGCGAGTGGTGCGCGCACAGCGGGCGCCCCCGTCAGGGTCGGCGCACGCGCGTCCGGGGCCCCGTCGGCGCCCGCGCAGGCCAAGCTCGCGCCGCGCGAAAAGCAGACCTGGGAGCGCTCGGCGCGCGAGGTGCACAAGGACAAGGGCATCAAGCCGCTGCACATGCTGCTGCTCTTGATTCCTGTCGGCGTGATCGCGTTCTTCTTTCTGAAGCGCGGGGCGAGCCAGAAAATCGACGACTCGCTGAGCGGTCCGCAGCAGGTGTTCCTCGCCGAGCGGGCCGCGCAGGAGACGGTCTGGGATCAGGCCGAACAGGCGCTCTCCAAGATCGGCGATCGCAGCAAGCTCTCGACCGATCTGCAGGCGCGCGCCAACGAAGTCGAGCGCAAGATCAAGGAGGGTCGCGCGGCCGGTGCGGTGGCGGCCAACAACAGCGGCGGCGACAAGTACCTGCAGAGTCAACTCAAGAACTTCGAGGAGCAGCGCCTCGCGGGCTCCAAGGTCGATCGCTCCGTGGTGCGCGTGTTCCTCAAGCGCGTGGCGGAGTTCGAGCGCCGCTGGCCCAATCACCCGGACATGGACTGGGTGCGCCGCAAGAAGGAGCGCTACGGGCCGATGGTGGACCTCACCAAGCCCGGCAGCTACGCCGACATCGAGTTCGAAGTGAAGTCGATGACGTGGGACAACCCGCGCAACTACCGCGAGGCGTTCGGCGTGCTCAACCGCTGGCTCGAGGTCTCGCTCGGCGACGAGCGCGGCAAGGGACTCGCGCTGCTCGACAAGCTCATCAAGGAGCGCGAGGAGTGGTTCGAAGACCGGCTGCAGGAAGCGGCGCACCAATACAAGAAGGGCCAGCTCGGACAGTCGATTCAATGGCTGTGCGTGCTGATCACCTACTCGGGCGACGACGCGATGGGCGAGCGCGCGGCGGAGGACTTGATCAAGTTCCACGGCAGCGAAGCGCCGACCGGCGGCACGATCGACTTGCGCGTGCAACTGCGCGGCTACCGCAGGGAATTGCCCGACTACTGGAAGGTGATGGAAGCCAACCGAACGCTCGCGGCGTGGATGCGCGAGCATCCGATCGACGCCTGAAAGCGACTGCGAGCGCGACTGCGAGCGCGGGGCTCAGCGCGGGGCTCAGCGCGGGCGCGGCGCGCGGGCCGACAGCGGCGCGCGCGCCGCGTCTCGTTCGGCCTCGCTCGCGGGAGCCGCGCTGAAGCGTGGCCGGTACCAAACCCACTGTTCGGGGTGCGCGCGAATCCAGCGCGAGTAGGTCGCGTTGAGCCGGGTGAGCAGGTCGTCCTCCGCGCCGCGCCGATCACGGTCGCGCGCGAGTTCGAGCGGCTCTTCGACGCGCAGCTCGTAGTCCGCGCCGCGCGCCACGCAGCACAGCGGCACGAGCGGCAGGCCGCTCGCGCGCGCGAGCGCCGCGGGCGCGGTCATCGTGAGCGCCCGTTGGCCGAGGAACGGCAGCCACGTCCCGGACAGGCGCTTCACTTCGAGATCGCACAGCAGTCCGAGCCCGCCGCCGGAACGCAGCACATTCAGCAGCTCGCGCGGCGAGTCGTCCTGCGCGAGGCTGCGCACGCCGAGCGACGCGCGCAGCGAGACGAGCCAGTCGGCGCTCGAGTCGTGGCGCTTCTTGTAGCCGACCACGGCGCCGTCGAAGCCCTCACGCCGCAGGCGAGCGGCGAGCAGCTCCCAGTTGCCGATGTGCGCGGTGCACAGCAGCAGGCCGCGTCCGCCGCGCGAAAGCTCGCGCAGCGAAGCGACGCTGTCGCCGAGGTCGACACGCTCCAACACGCGCTCGCGGCGCGCGGTGGAGAGCACGAGCCACTCGTGGACGATGCGCCGCGTGTGGCTCCACATCGCGCGTCGAATGCCTGCTCGTGCCGCGGCGTCGAGGTCGGGGAGCGCCAACTCGAGGTTGCGCGCGGCGAGCGCGTCGTAGCGGCTGAAGCGTGCTCCGAATGCCATGCCGCCGAGTGCGGCGCCGACCAGCGGGTCGAGCGGACCGCCCGCGAGTGCGCCCAGCGCCGAGAGCGAGTGCGCGCGCAGGCGGCGTCGCAGCGGCTCGCGCGGCGCATCAGCCGCCATGGCGCAACTCGATCGCCAGCGCACGCCGCGCGGCGCCCGCGAGCCGCGAGCCGGCCAGCAGACCGGCCGCGAAGGCGGCGCGCTCGCGCCGCGCGAGGTCGGAGAGCGAGAGTCCGGCGAGTGAGAGAGCGCGCACCGCGTCGAGTCCGGTCGGGGCGCGCCGCTCGCGACGCAGCGCGCCGAGCGTGCCGAGCAGCACTTCCCCGCGCGGAGCGATCCAAAACAGCGGGCCGATCGCGGGCGCGGGGCGCAGGCTGCGGTCGAACAGCGAGGCGCACAGGCGGCCGAGCGAGTGGAGCGAGCGCAGGGAGCGCAGCGCCTGCGGCACGGTGGCGGGCAGCGCGTGGGGCGGCATCGCGAGCGCGACCCACGGGCGCGGTTCGAGCGAGAGCGCGAGCGGACGGGGACCTGGCAGTCCGTGCTCCTCGAGGCGCGCGGCCGAGCACCAGATGCGGCGAGCGACGCGCGCGCTCGCACCCGTGACGAGCAGCACATCGGGCTCCGCGAGTCCCGCGAACTCGCCCGCGCCGCGCGCGAGCGCGGTGCGACCGAGCCGAGCGATGCGCTCGCGGTCGACTCCATGGCGCACGAAGCCACGGAAGTCGCCGTCGACGGCGGCGCAGGCCGTGCCGTCGCGCAGCCAGCGCGCGCGGCGCTTGTGAACGTAGTCGACGCGTTCCTCGCGGCCGCGCTCCTCGAGCTCGCGCGCGAGCGCGGCGAGCGCGGTGGCCGGTCGCAGCTCGCGCGGAAGCGCCGCGCGCCAGTCGAGCAGGAAGCGTGCGCGCTCGCGCGCCGTCGTGAGCTCGCGCGCTCCGGCGCAGAGCTTGGCGAGGTCGCGCAGCAGCGTGCGTTCGCGCAGAGCGCGCACGCGGCGCGCCTTGTGGAAGTCGATCGCGAAGGCGCGGCCCGAGGCGCCGAGCAGGGCGTTGCCGTTGTGCAGATCGGCGTGGTCGACCCCGGCGGCGTGCAGTGCCGCGAGCAGGTTCGCGAAGGCTCGCAGTCCCGCGCGGCGGCCCGCAGGCCAGCGCGCCTTGCCGGCGAGCAGATCCGCAGCGTTCGGGCTCTCGCCGAGCCACTCCATGCGCACTTCCCAGCCGCCCTCGACGCGCTCGCAGCCGATCGGGCGCGGCACGGCCAGACCTCGCTCGAACAGCTCGGTGAGCATGCGATGCTCCGCCGCCGCGCGCGCTCGATCGAGGGACGCTGCGACGAGCCCGCGCGAGGCAAAGCGCTTGACGACGGTGCGAATTCCGTCGGCGTCGCGCTCGAGGCGCACGCTGCGGCGCAGGCCCGTCTTCAGGACGCGCTCGAGCTGGGCAGGACTCACGATTCGCGATGCTAGCCCGAACTTCTCGCTCGATTCCACCCTGCGGCTGCAGCGCGAGCTCGCCCTCGCCCGCCGATGTTCACCGACCAGCGGCACACGAGCCGCTCAGGGTCGAAGCGCGGCGCCGCCGTCGCTAGCATCGACCCGCTTGATCCTCGAGCTCTATGTCCTGCGCCGCCTGCTGCTCGGCCTCGTGTTCGCGTGCGGCGGCATGGCGCTCGTGGCGGTGCCCTGCGTGCTCGTGCACGCCGTGCACAAGGTGGCCGGAATCGGGATGGCGGCCGTGCTCGGCTATGTGCCGATCCTGCTGCTCGAGCTCGCACCTTACCTCGTGCCGATCGGCTTCCTGCTCTCGGTCGTCTCGACCTACGGTCGACTCGCGGCCGACAACGAGTGGACGGCGATCTCGATGGCGGGCGTCCATCCGCTGCGCATGCTGCGACCCGGGTTGGCGCTCGCGCTCGCGCTCTCCGTCGGCCTGTATCTCGTGGAGGCGCGGCTCTCGCCATCGCTCAACTACCAAAAGCGCACCTACGGCAAGAACACTGCGATGCAGTTCTTGAAGTCGCTCAACCCCGGGCGGACGGAGCTGCGCTTTGGTGAGTTCTATCTCTCGGCCGCCGAGCGCGATCCGGTCGATCGCAATCTGTTCCGGCAGGTGTTCTTGCACCTGCCCGAGAGCGACGACCAGCCCGCGCAGACCATCTTCGCGCAGGAGGTGCAGATCGCGGTCGAGGGCTCGACCCTGTTCGTCGACCTGCGCGTGCCGCGCTGGGCGGACGAGCGGCTCGACATGCGCGTGGGGCGGCTCGAGGTGCGCATGGACCTCGACCGCATGTTCGGCACCAACGACAAGGAGCGCCTGCATTGGCGCTACCAGGACTCCGGCGAGCTCGCGGCGCGCATCGAGCGCAGCGAGGCGCTGCTCGCGCAGCGCGGGCCGCAAGCGCTCGCGGACCTCTCGCACGAGCACGGAGTGATCCCGCAGGCCAGCCTGCGGAGCGCGAGCTACGCGCTGCGCACGCGCCAGTCGCTGGCGCTGATCTGCCCCATGTTCCTGCTGCTCGGCATGCCCACGGGCCTGTTCCTGCGCAAGGGCTCTCAGCTCGCATCGCTCGCCGTCGCGATCGGCTACGCGCTCGTCTACTACATCGTGTCGATGCGCATCGGCAAGCTGCTCTCGGTCAACGAGGTCGTGCCGACGTGGTTCGCGGCCTTCGGCACGTCGCTGATCGGTTCGGTGCTCGGACTCGTGTTGCTCGCGCGCGCGGCGAGGCGCTAGGGGTTCCAAGGCGATGCGCGTCGGCGGACTCGAACTCGGCGGACGGCTCGACCGCTACGTCGGCGCGCTGTTCGTCGGCGCCTACGCGACGTCGCTGCTGCTCCTCGTGGGGCTGGCCGTGATCATCGACATCGCCACCAACCTGCGCTACTTCGAGACTTGGGACGACGGCACGAGCGCGTCGCTCGGCACGATCCTGCGTTTCTATGCGCTCAGCGTGCCGTTCCTGTACCTGCAAGTCGCTCCGTTCGTCACGACGGCGGCCGCGCTGTTCACGCTCTCCAAGCTCCTGCGCTACAACGAGCTCGTGGCCGGGCTCGGAGCCGGCATTCGCGCGCAGCGATTGCTCTTGCCGATCTACGCGGGCGCGCTGGCCGTGGCACTTGGCATGTTCGCCCTGCGCGAGGGTGCGACGCGCACGCTCGGCCTCCAGCGCGACGCACTGAAGGACTATCTCGATGGGCACCGGCGCGAGCGCGTCGTCGAGGACGTCACCCTGCGCGACCTCGCCGGCAACATCGTCGTGATCGACTCCTACACGGTCGCGTCGGCCACGATCCGCGGGCTGCAAGTCGCGGGCCTCAAGGGCGCGAGCCTGTTCTTCGTCGTCGCCGAGCGCGCGACCTACGACCGCGCTCCCGATGGCACCATCCACTGGCGGCTCGAGGGCGGCCACCTGCGCGTCACCACGGGCGACACGGCGGTCTCGCGCTCGATCGAGTGGCTCGAGGTGGTCGAGTTCGCGCCCTCCGACGTGCTGCTCGCCAAGAAGGGCGACGTGGCGCCCATGGAACTCTCGTTCGCCGAGCTCGCGCGGCTCGCGGCGCGCGACCCGACCAACCTCGAGTACCAGACGCTGTTCCAATACCACCTGACCTTCCCGCTCGGAAACCTCGTGCTGGTGCTGCTCACCCTGCCGTTCCTGCTCGGGCGCGAGCGCGGCAAGGCGAGCGAGGGGCTGATCGGAGCGTCGCTGGCCTGCATCGTGTACTTCGCGGCCGACTTCGTGTGCCGCTCGCTGGGCATGGAGGGCGCGCTGTCGCCCCTGTGGTCGGCGTGGCTGCCGGTGCTGGTGTTCGGCAGCCTCGGGGTCGCGCTCAGCGAGGGAGCGCGGAGCTAAGTTGTTGTAGGCAATAGAGTTGTGCGCGAGCACCCGGGCTCGGCGCGGTCGGGCCGCGGGGAAGGAATGGCGGCCTGAGTCGTCGAAACCCATGCTCCGCTGGCCAAGGACCCCGCCGCGATGATCCTCCCGCTCCGCTCCACGTTGCCCGCCCTCGTCCTCGCCGCGTCGACCCTCGAGGGCTGCGCTCTCACCGATCCGATCGAGTCCAAGGGCGAGGTCGATCTGCTCGTGCGGCGCGGTGAGTACGCGCGCGCGGTCGAGGTCGCGAGTGACGAGGTCGCTCGTCGCCCGAGTGATCCTGCGGCCCGCGAGAACTGGCGGCTCGCGAGCGTGGCGTTCTTGCTCGAGCAGGGGCGCACGCTGTCGTTCGAGCGCAAGGACACCGAGGCGCTCACGAAGTTCGAGGCCGCCTGCGAGATCGGGCCCGACGTGTCGCAGGCGATCGACTGGCGCGAGGCGCAGCTCGACAAGCTCGCCAACCAGTGGGTGCTCACCGCGATCGACTGGCACGCCAAGGACGAGCTCTCGAGGGCCTCGGAGTGCTACGAGAAGGCGCTCGAGTACCGGCCGGACGATGCTCGCGCGAAGAACGGGCTCGGGCGCGTGCTCGTGCAGCTCAACCACCGCCGCGGCATGGGGGAGAAGTACTACCTCAGCGGCCTCGAGGCGCTGTCGGACTACTGGCTCGATCAGGCCTCGCATCACTTCTCCGCGACCGGCAAGTACGACACGGACAACGCGCGCGCAGACCGTCGGCGGGCGCAAGCGGACACGCTGCGCGCGGACGAGCGCGTGTTGCAGGCCTCCGAGTTCGAGGCCGCGGGCCAGTACGCCGCGGCGCGCAATGAGTATCGGCTCGCCACGTTGTTCGATTCCGCTCACCCCGCAGGGCTCGAGGGACTCGCGCGCATGCGCTTGGAAACGCAGGCCGCCGAGCTGCTCGCGGAGTCCGATCGACGCATCGCGCGCCGTCAGTTCGATCTGGCGATCAAGGCGCTCGAGCAGGGCGAGGCCCTGACCGTCTGCCAGCGTGAGGCCTTCGTCGCCGAGCGCGAGCGGCTGCACGTCGCGCGCCTGCAAGTCGACTACGAGGCGGCGCGCGCCATGGAGGTCGATCACCGCTTCGAGGCCGCGATCAGCGCCTATGGCGCGATCCTCGAGGTCGCACCGCAGGGCTTCTTCCTCGACGCGATCGCGCGGCGCGACACGTTGAGCGACCTCGTCGCCAAGGCGCTCGCGGCCTACGAGCGCGCCCAGCTCGAACCGGATCCGACCGCCAAGCGTCGGCTCCTCGAACAGGTGCTGCTCGTGTATCCGGAGTTCCGCGACGCCCAGTCGCAGCTCGATTCCCTGCGCGCTCTCCCCAGCGGCGACGAGCCGACTGCCGACGAGCCGACTGCCGACGAGCCGCGAGACCCGCGCGGGTCCTGAGCCCTCGCCCTCGC
>VGZD01000119.1 GCA_016872715.1 Planctomycetota bacterium | reverse complement strand
CGCTCGTCGCGCTCGGCCTGCGCGTGCGCGGCATCGCGCACGGCTTGCCGATGGTCTTGGAGCAGGACTGCAAGATCCCGCGCCAAGTCGAGCTGCTGCGCGCGGGCACGGAGGAATGGCGCACCGACCGCGAGTTTCGCTGGTACCCGCTGTTCGTCGCGCACGTCGTGGCGTCCTCGCCCGCGCCGCTGGTCGCGCCCTCGGACGCGCCGCTCGCGAGCCAGTTGCAGGCCGCCGCCGCGCCGCACGTTCAGTCGCGGCTCACGGTGGCGCTGCTCGCGGTGCTCGCGATTCCGCTCACCTTCCTGCTCTCCTCGTGGTTCCTCTCTCGCCGCTGGGCGCTCGTCGCCGCGGCCTTCGTCGCCTTCAGCCTGCTGCACCACAACTTCTCGCAGCAATCGCGCCCGCACGCCGTGTCCTGCGCGACCTTCCTCGCCGCGATCGTCGCCGCCGTGCACCTGCGCCACCAAGGCACGACGCTGCGCTACGGACTCGCCGGCGCGGCCTGCGCCATCGCGCTCGGCACGCTGCACACCGGCGTGCTCACGCTCGGCACCTTCGTCGTCGCGCACTTCGCGCGCCGCACCTACAAGTCCAAGTGGCTCGAGCCGCGCTTCTTCCTCGCGCTGCTCCTCGTCGCACTCGCGCTGCCCGTCTTCTATCCATTCCTGTTCTTCCCCGCCGCGCAGGAGAGCGCCGAGTCCGCCGCGCGCAACCTCGGCTTCGACGCGAGCACGTGGAAGCTCTACCTCGGCGGCCACGAGATCTTCCTCAGGCAATTCCTCGGGCGCGGCATCGAGCCGACCTTCCGCTCGCTGGTCTCCTACGAGCCCGCGCTGCTCGTGCTGCTCGTCGCGGCCGGTGTGCTCACGCTGCGCCGGCTGCTGCGCAAGCCCGACGACGCGCCCAAGGCCGACACCTTCACGCGCCGCCGCGACGCGTGGGTCGTGCTCTCCTTCGTCGTGCCCTACGCGCTGCTCGTGCTCGCCTACGAGCGCACCTACGAGCGCTTCCTCCTGCCGCTGCTCCCCTACCTCGCGCTCGCCGCCGCCTTCGCGCTGCGCGAGCTCGCGCGCACTCTCGCGCGGCGCCTGCCGTCGTTCGGAGAGCCCGCGGGCCAGCTCGGCCTCGCCGCCGCCGCGCTCGCCCTGCCGACCCTCGGCTCCTGGCGCCTGTCCGAGATTCGCGCCGCGCCGCACACCACCACCATCGCGGCGCAATGGCTCTCCGCGAGCGCCCAGCCCACGCAAGACATCGCCCTGTGGCCCGGCCTCGAACTCCCGCTCGCGCGCGACCTCGCCGGGCTCGGGCCGTGGCCGGGACCCAAGGTGCCGCTCGAAGCGCGCTTCCAGTGGCCTTGGAGTCGCTACCAATCCCTGCACCCCGACCTCTCCGCCCCTGAATTCGCGGCGGCGGAGCGCTGGAGCCTGCGCTGGATGCCCGCCAAGCCGCTCCAGATGCGCCGCGAGCCCGCCAACTACGTCGCCGAGCAAGCGGGCGCGCTCACGGTGATCGAGGTGTTCGCCCAAAACCGCACCGATCCCGCCGGAACCGCCGTGCGCGACGCCCTGCGCTCGGGCGCCGAGTTGCTCGCGCGCATCGGCCCCGACGGTCCCGAAAGCGAGAGCGACCATCCGCTCGGCTATCAGGAAGAAACCAGCGTCCGGGCCCCTTGGTTCCTCTGGCGGGTGCTCAACGCCCGTCGCAGTGGTCCGGTGATCGAGGTCTACGGCCCCCTGCGCCGATAGACCTCCCCTTGGCGGCCCCCCCGGCCGTCCCGCTACCCTCGTCTCCACCATGGATGCCGCCCAGCTCTCCCGCTACTCGATCGGCGTGGTGATCCCCGCCTACCGGGTTGCGCGCCACATCCAAGACGTGGTGCGCGGGCTCCCGTCCTACGTCTCGAAGATCGTGATCGTGGTCGACGCCAGCCCCGACGACACCTACCAGAAGGTGGTCGAGCTCGGCGACCCGCGCGTGGTGCTCCTGCGCCACGAGAAAAACCAAGGCGTCGGCGGTGCGATGCGGACCGGCTTCGAGCGCGCGCGAGAGCTCGACCTCGACGTGCTCGTCAAGATGGACGGCGACGACCAGATGGACCCCGCGGAGCTGCCGCGCCTGCTCCAGCCCTTGCTGGAGGGCACCTGCGACTTCGCCAAGGGCAATCGCTACGAGCACGTCGCCGCGCTCAAGTCGATGCCCGCGATCCGCATCTTCGGCAACGCCGGACTGACCTTCCTCGTCAAGCTCGCCTCGGGCTACTGGAACCTGTTCGACCCCGCCAACGGCTACGTCGCGATGCGCGCCGACCTCCTGCGGCGCCTCGACCTCGCCAAGCTGCACAAGCGCTATTTCTTCGAGTCCGGCCTGCTGATCCAGCTCGGCATCATGCGCGCCGTCGTCAAGGACGTCGCGATTCCCGCGCGCTACGGCGACGAAAAGAGCTCCCTGTCGGTGACGCGCACGCTGTTCGGGTTCCCGCCCAAGCTCCTGCTCGGCTTCCTGCGGCGCATCTTCTGGCGCCACTTCGTCTACGACTTCACCGCCGTCTCGCTCTACCTGCTGCTCGGGCTGCCCGCGCTTTTCTGGGGCGTGCTGTACGGAATGACCGTGTGGCTCGAAGTCCAAGAGACGCACGTCGACGCGACCGCCGGGCAAGTCATGATCTCCGCGATGCCGATCATTCTCGGCGTGCAGCTCCTCACGCAGTCGTTCGCCTTCGACATCCAGAACGTGCCGCGCCAGCCCTTGAACAACGGCCCGATCGAGCCGCGCCGCTGACGCGCCCTCGCGCGCGCCGTCCCTAGTACAGCTTCGGCGCCGCGTTGATGCGCTGGATCGCTTCTTCGAGGTTGAAGCCCACGATCTGCGCGTACTCGCGCAGGCTCGGCCAGCGCGGGCGATTGAACTCCTCGGCCTTCTTGAACGCCTCGTCGCGCGTGAGCACGCCTTCGCGGATCATGTTCGACAGCATGACTTCGTCTTCCGAGAAGCCCGCCAACGTCATGTAGATGTAGTTGTAGAAGGGCGCGGTGCCGTCGCCGATGCGCCAGGTCGTCGTCGTGTCGGTCGCGACCTCCCAGTCGTACTCGCTGCGGATCGTGTCGACGATCGTGCGCTCGTCCCACTTGAGGTAGTGGAACAAGTACAGGAAATCGTCCTTCACCACGAACGTCTGGTAGTACGCGTCGAGCGTGTCCTTGAGCGACTCGTTCCAGTAGCCGGGGTTTTTCGCGTAGTTCTTGAAGTAGTACCACAGCAAGCGGAACTCGTCCCACTGGTGCAGACCCGTGAGCGTCATGCCGTGGTCCTTCTCGCGAATCCCGCACAGGCCCGTCTTGTAGGGCGTGTCCTCGATCATGTTGCCCGTGCAGAAGATGACGAGCTTGATGCCCGTCTCCTTCCGCAGCTCGCGCGCATACTTGTAGAACTGCTTGTCGCCCGCGGTGAACAGCGTGACCATGCCGAGCTCGGGCTGCTTGAGCCACGCCTCGACGTTCTTGCGCACGTAGCGGCGCTTGGTCGGAATGTCGGCGGAACGCAGGATGTGCTCGACGCCCAGCTTGCCGCACAGCCGCGCCTGATTGCGGCGCGCGAGGTCCGTGACCAGCCCCCAGTCGTACGTGAACGCCACCGGGTTCATCCCGAGGTTCTTCTTCACGTAGTGCAGGCCCCACGCGCTGTCGCGACCGCCGGAGAACGCGACGATCACGTCCGGGCTGCCGTCCTTCGAGCGATAGGGCTCGACCGCCTTGAGCAGCGCTTCCTCGCCCTTGACCGCGATCGTGCGCCAGTTGCGGCAGTAGCGGCACACCCCGTCCACGTCGAAGTCCATGAACGGGTACGTCTCGGGCAAGATGCACTTCTTGCAGCGCCGCAGGTTCTTGCCCGTCTTGGTGTGATCGTGGATCGCGACCTTGGAGTGCGCGGCCGGTGCACCGGCGAGCGGCAAATCCGCCACGGGCTTGCCGAGGCTGTTGAACGACTCGATGCCGAGGTCCTGCAAGTTGACGAGCATCCCGCTGCCGGCGTGCAGCGGCTCGATCGGGCAGGGGCCGACGCGTTCCGCGACATCGTGCGACTCGAGCAGCCGCTGCAGGATGAAACGCTCGGACGCGAAGGCGAGGAAGGTGCGACGCTCGTTCAGCGCGAAGAACAGCGAGCCGGTGTTCGTTGCGAGCAGCAGGTTCGACACGTCGTCGAGGAAGCACGCGACGCTGGCCGCACCCTCGATCTGGGCATACACCTTGCGCGTCGCCCACACGACGTCGTTGGAGGCCTCGAAGTGCTTGCGCAGCAGGTTGACGAGCACCTCGGTGTCGACCTCGGTCCGGCGCACCAAGTCCGGGTTGGCGTTCCACAGCCGCGCGTCGTTGACGATGATGCCGTTGTGGATCATCACCGAGCCGCGCGCGACCACCGGCTGGTTGTTGTCACCCTCGGTCTGCGCGCCGTTGGTGACGAGCCGTGAGTGGCCCGTGATCGAGAGCGTCGCCGCGCGCCCCTCGCGCACCGCCGCGGTCCAGCGCCGAAGCGCGCCCGCCATCACCTCGCCGTACTTGGGATTGGCGAGGAACTGGTCCACCGATCCGGCCTGCTTGAGCACGTGGATCGTGTCGCCATCGTGCACCGCCAGACCGGCCGCCTCGCGACCGCGCGCTTCCGAGCAACGGAACAGCGTCTCGACGACCTGCCCCGCGAACGCCGCGTCCAGAGACGCATCGCGACCGTAGACGACTCCGAAAATGCCGCACATGGCTGGGGATGGCTCGCTCTGCTGGCTCGGGGGACGGCCGCGGTCGCAGGGGCTCCGCGGAGCCCCTGCGACCGCGGGCAGTATCGGCCTGCGCCTCCCGCGGACTGCACCAGCAGGCCGCCGGGGAGCGCGGGGCCACCCCGCCCGGCCCCCAAGCCGCGCCACACTCTAGCTTCGCGCGGCTCGCGCCCCCACGGAAGGTCTTTCGAGGGGGCTCATCCTCACCGGAACTTCATGCCGACGGCCACAGCCAGCCGTAGGCACCGGCCGCCAGCGCGGCGTAACACCAGCCCGTCGAACATCCCGCGCAGCACCACCGAGGCCGGCGCGCTCGTGCCCCCAGCGGCGCGAGGAACGCGCAGCCGTCGGCGGCGGGCGCTCGCGCGCCGCGCGAGCGCCCGCGCCTCGGTAGCTGCTCAGCGGGCGGGCGGGGCCAGCTCTTCAATCACCGCGCCGGCGCTCTCGCTCGCGACGAGCACCGCGTAGCGCTGCGCATCGTTCGCGCCCTCGCCGGACATCGACGCATAGTCGAAGCGCCCGCGCAGGTCGGTGTAGCCGTCCTTGTGGAAGCGCACGCTGCCGTCGGCGAGCCGCGCGTACACCTTGACGTACACCTTCGACTGCGGCTTCCCGCTCGCGCTATCCGCGACGGCGAGTTGGCCCGAGCGCTCGAGCCACTGCACGCGCAGCGAGCCCTGCAAGCACGGCACGCGGCGCACCAGCCCGCCCGCGCGCACTTCCAGCAGCACATTCGTGCCGCGCAGCTCCGCCGGAAGCTCGAAGCGCAGCTCCGTCGCGCCCGGCGCGAGCGCGAGCGTCTCCGAGCGACGCGGCCGGATGTACGCGAAGTCGCGGGAGTCCTGCCCGACGAACGGGTTGGTCGAGAACAGGAACTCGATGTCCATCGGGAAGTAGCCGAGCTCGCACTGCGCGACATTCGCGTACGCGAGCGTCACCTGCGCGCCTTCCACCTTGACGTCGAGCGCCGCCTCGCTCGCGGCGAGCGCACTCTGGCGCTGCTGGCGCCCCTCCTCCTCAGCTGCGCCCGACTTGCGCCCTTCGGCCTCGTCGAGCTGCGCGAGCACGTCGCCGAACAACGCGCGCCAGCGCTTCACGGGGTGCTCGCGGTGCACTTCCGCGATCGCGCGCGCCTGCGCCGGGTTGTCGCCGTAGAACGCGAGGTACGCGCGCAAGTAGTCGAGCTGCAGGCGCTCCGTGACCTGCGCCGCATCCACCTTCGCGAACGCCGCGAGCGCGTCCTCGATGCGATCCTGCAGCAGCAGATGGTAGGTGACCTCGAGCCAATCCTGCGCCGTGAGCCGCGGCTTGTAGCACAGGATCCGCAGCAGCTCGCGCCACTGCGCCTCCGCGCGCTCATTGCGAACTTCGCGCCGCTTTCCGAACGGATGCGCACGCGGGTTCACGAGCGGATCGAACTCGAGATGCTCGAACGCGCGCGAGCGGACCGGGTCGATCACGAGCAGCGGCGAATCGAGGAAAGCACCCGCGAAACCGGCGCCGAAGCGCTCCGACCAACCTTCGAGCAGCTCCTTGGCCGCGCCCGCGTCCTTGTTGGCGACGGCGTAGCCCCACAGCGAGACATCGAACTCGAAACGCTCGCGCAGCTTCGAAGTGATCGCCTCGAACGCGCGCTTGTCCGACATGCGCCACGCGATCCGCGAGAGCTCGACGCGCTCGAGGTTCGTGCGCTCGAGGTAGGCGAGCACCTGCTCCAGCGTGCCGCGCTGCGACACGAAGGCCCACGAGTCGGCATCTTCGCGGCTCGGCTCCAACACGACAGTGAAGCTCGCCGGTTCCGCGAATGCGACCAGCCCCTCGTCCTCCGCCACGTGCACCGGATAGTGCGCGAACCGGCCCGGCCGCGGGAAATAGAACAGGTACTCCTCGCTCTGCGTGGAATAGGGTGCGAGCTGGAAGCGTCGACCGCGCGTGCTGCGCTCGCCACCGAGAGCGACCGCGCCCGCCGGAACCTGCGTGAGGAATTCGATCGTGCGCGTGGCCGATGTCGGGTTCGTCACCACGATGCGACAACCGTAGGTCACGTGCACGAGGAACTCCTCGCGCACGAACTTGTCGCGCTGCACAGGTCCGCTCGTGTCGAAGCGATCGTCGTTGCGGAAGAAGTTCTGACTGACGAGCAACGGCTCGACGCTCACCGGCTTCGCCGCATCCTTGAGCTCGCGCCGCACCGCGAGCAGCGCCGTCGTGGGCTTCAGCGTCCGAACGCCCGGTTCGCTGCCGCGCTCTTGCTCGCCCGCTTCGAACGGAAGATCGAGCACGGCGAGCGCGAGCAACATCTCCGTGAGACTGTGCGTCGCGAGCGTGAAGTTCCGCGAGAGGAACGGCTGTCCAACCGGCGCCGCCGCGAAGTCGCTCCAGAACGCGTTGGCCGTCACGAGCTCGCTGTCGCGCTGCTCTCGCGCGACGCGCCAGTATGTGCGCTCGGCGAGCACCTGCGTCGCACCCACCGGCTGGAACAGGAGCTGCAGTTGCTGTCGCGCCTGCGAATCCTCGGCATCGCGCTTGAGCATCTCCCCGCTCTTGTCGTCCATGGCATCGTTGCGCTCCTCCCCCGCCAGCTCGGCGTCCATCAGCGGCACATCCCCGCTGCGCGCGTCCTTGTTCTTCTCCGCGTCTTGGGCAAGTCCGGCCCGCAGCCCGCCCGTCTCGCTCCCCGGCACGTAACCCGTTCCGCCGCCACCCGCACTGCCGGGCGCTCCGCTCGAGGGAGCCGCCCCCCCAGGCCCCGGCGACATCGGCTTGCCCGCGGCCGGAGCCGCGGGCTCGCGCAGCCCGCGACCGGCAAAAAAATCGTCGGCGCCGCTGGCAAGACCGCCACTCTCGAGCGCCGTCTCGAACCCGAACTGCCGCTCCTCTAGATCCGGCACCAGCGCCTCGACGAGCTCGCGCACGTGCCGCTGCACGGCCTTCTCGCGCCCGACGCGCTGCGACAACAAGATGCGCTCGACGATGTTGAGTTCGCGGAACGCATCGAGCTCCGCATAGCCCGCCAGATCCCTGCCGAGCAGATAGTCGTCGAGGAAGTTCTTCTCGAGCTTGTTCGCGAGGTACGGCTTCACCACCGCCGCGAAGAACTCGGGATCCTTGCGCTGCAAGAACAGATGCACCTCGTGGCACGCGTGCTCCGAGTACGCCGCGCGCTTCTCTTCAGCGGAAAGCGACGCCCAGCGCGTCAGAAACTCGAAGCGATCGAGCTCTGCGTCGACATCGCACGCGCGGAAGAACTGGAACACATCTTCGAGCGAATCGAAGAGCTGCAGCGCTTCAGTCGCGGCCTCGTCGACGCGCAGCGTCTCGCCCGCGCGCACGAGATCGACCGCGCTGCGCTCGACCAAATGTCGCGTGCTGTCCAGCGCCGAACCGAGCCGCAGGTCGCGCGGCACGAGCGGCACCTCCGCGAGCGCGAGCGACGCGTAGGCCCGACTTCCGCGATCGAGCGCGAGCACGTGGATGTGCTGGCCGTCGCCCAAGCTCGCGCGCGGAATGCGCACCTTTCCATCCCGGCGCCCCGAGCGCTGATTGGCCAACAGCTCGCGCGAGCCGGTCACGAAACCGAGGTCCGCGAAGCCGCGCGCGCTGGTCCAGCGCGCTCCGCGACCGCCGGCACCACCTCCGCGCGCTCTGGATTCGGCGCGCCCGCCCTTGCGCCCGCCAAACTGACCGCCGCTGCCACCGCTGATCCCCAGCACGGTCCGCGCCTCGTCGAGTGCCCACGGATTGAGCAGCAAGCTCGGCCGCTGCAGCATGTTGCCCGGGAACTTGTGCGCGAAGCGTCGCTCGAGGATGTAGCGGTACTCGTCCGACAGAGCGCGTCCGGCGCGCAGATCGCTCTCCGGCCCACCGAGCTGCATCTCCCGCAGATCCGGCCCGTCCCAGCCGCCGATCTCACTCAACGGCTCGAACTCCGGCATGTAGCGTGTGGCGAAGACATGCAAGCGCGTGTCCATGCCCGCGCCCGCGAGCTCGATCACGACCTCCTCGCCGTCGAGAGCGATGCCTCGCACATCGAGCGGCTGACGCTCGGCCACTTCGAGCGCGCGGACCTTGCCGTAGGCCCAGCCGTCGCGCACCTCCCCCGCCGTCATCACGACGTCGATGCTCCGACCACGCTCCTTGAGCTCCAGCCGATAGTCACCGGCCGCGAGATCGCGCAGCTCCAACGCCCCCGCCGCGAGCGCCAAGTTCTCGAAACGATCGCGCAAGGGCGCACCGACGGAGTTGAGCTCCATCAGCGACACCTGCGAGCGATCGAACTTCGTCGCGCCGCGCGCGAACGGCACGCGCAGCGCCCAGCCGACGATGCCGTGCAGGACCTCCGGCAAGTCGGTGCCCTCGCGGTCGAGTTCCCAGCTCCCCAAGCCGGTCGGAAAACCGGACGCCGCGACGGTGGTGACGCCGTCGAGCGCCCCGAGCACCACGCGCCCGTTGGCGTTCGTCTTGGCCACGAACTCGTAGTCGTTGCTGAAGTCACGATGCTCGAGCACCACGGTCAGCACGAAGTCCGCGCGCGGCTCGCCGCTGCGCCCGAGCACATCGAGGAACCAGCCGTCGGCATTGCGGCCGAGCAGCGTCGCGTAGGTCTGCGCGCTCGGCGCGATCTGCGACAGCTCGCGCCGGAACAGCTCGCGCGACAGCTCGATCTTCGCACCCGTCGCGAGGCTCTGCACCTTCGCTCGCAGATCGACGCGCAGCTTCGCGAGCCGCTGGGGCACCGTGATCTCGTGCACGAGCTCGTTTTCGTCGGAGAGCTTCAGATCGCGCACGTCGAGGCTCGACTCCACGCCGTCAAAGTTCGTCGAGGTGATCGTGAGCACCGGTTCCTCGAGCACCGAGAGCGACACCGGCACGCCGCACGCGACGAGGATCGGCCGCGCCACGATGCGCGCCGTCTCGCCCGCGCGCAGCGCCTCGCGCTCGACGAACGCGCCGCCCGCGAGCTCGTAGCGCTCCTCGCGATGCTGGAATCGCCCGAGCGACGCGCGCTCGCCCGCTTCGAGCACCACACTCTTCGTGCCGGGCTTCGTCGTGAACGGCACGCGCACCGCGCCGCTCGCGTCGCTCTCGTAGCGCCGTCCATCGACGTGCACCGCGGCCTTCGCCTGCGCCACGCCGCGCTCGTCGAGCACGCGGAACACGTGCCCCGCCGCGCCGACGCGCTCTTGCGCGAGCAACCCGCCCTTGCGAATCACCGCGCGACTCGCGGTGCCGTTGCCGATGAACTCGACCACGTACACGCCCGGCTTTGCGAGCATCGGCAGCTCGAACCGCCGCCGCACGCGCAAGAACGGGCTCTCCGTGTACTGGAACGTGCGTTCCTCGTTGGCGACGAGCCCGTCGAGCTCGATCGTCGCGTCGACCTCGCGCAGCTGCGACGTGTACCAGTTGAGCGCGTGCACCTCGTACACCTTGAGCAGCAAGGTCGGCACGTTCTTGACGTCGAGCTCGATCGCCACGGCGTCGTTCGCGCCGTAGAGCTCCGCCTGCGTCGGAGCGAAGCGCAGCTCGACGCGCTGGCGCAGTTGCTCGTGGTAGGCCGGATCGTCGAGCAGCGTGTACCAGCGCTCCATGTCGCCGACGCCCGCGAGGATCTTCGTCTCCGCGAACACGCGCGCGAGGAAGCGCGGCTCGACGAGCTCGTCGAACGCGCGCGTGTCCGCCGCATCGCGCAGGAAATGCTCGAGCAGCGCGCGCACGACC
>VGZD01000118.1 GCA_016872715.1 Planctomycetota bacterium | reverse complement strand
ACCGCTCGTCGTGCGTGCCCGCTGGATCGTCTGCGGGCCTGAGCGCGTGCTCGAAGGGGCGAGTCTGGTCGTGCGTGGCGGACGGGTCGAGCGCGTCACGCGCGCCCGGGTGCGCGTCGCGCGCGCCCGGGAGGTCGATCTGGGAAATGCGATCGTCGCCGCGGGAATGATCAACGCGCACGCGCACCTCGAGCTGGGAGCGCTCGCAGGCCGCACGCCGCGCGGGAGTGACTTCGCGGCGTGGGTGAGGACCGTGATCGCGCTGCGCTCGCAGTCGAATCCGAGCGAGCTCGTCGCGGCTGCGCGCGCGGGCGCGCGTCGCGCGCTCACGACGGGAACGACCTGTGTGCTCGACGTCGACACGACCTCGGCCGCCGCTCGCGCGCTGGCACGGCATCCGATTCGCTCGGTGGTGATGCGCGAAGTGCTCGACGCCCACGACGGGGCGCGCACGCAACTCGCGCTCGAGCGCGTGCGCAGACCCCTGCGCGCCGCGGGCCGCCGACGCGAGGGGCTCTCGCCCCACGCGCCGTTCACCGTGAGCCCAGCGCTGCTCGCGGGCGCGGCGCGAATCGCTCGAGCGCGCTCCCTGCCCGTGCAGATGCACTGGTCCGAGACAGAGGCCGAAGTGCAGTGGATGTCGACTGGCAGCGGCCCGCTCTCGACTTTGCTCGGCGCTTCGCCGCGGCGCCTTGCGCTCGACCTGCTCGAGGAAGCCGGCCTGCTCGGACCGAGACTTTCGCTCGTCCATGGCAACCTGCCCGCGCGTGGCGAGGCGCGACGACTGGCGCGGCGCGGTGTCACGCTGGTGCACTGTCCTTTCAGCCACGCATGGTTTCGGCGCGAGCGCTGGGACTGGCACGGCTACGCCCGCGCGGGCGTGGAGGTCGCGCTGGGCACGGATTCGCTCGCGAGCAACGAGGATCTCGACCTGCGTCGAGAGCTGCGTCTGGCGGCGGACACCCAGCCTTGGCTGTCGCCCGAGGCGCTGTGGCGCGCCGCGACGGTGGCGGGTGCGAGGGCGGCGGGGGCGAGCGAGTGGCTCGGTCGCCTCGAGCCCGGTTTCGCGGCCGATTTTCTGGTGCTTGCGGCCCAGGCTCGCTCGGCTCGCTCGGCGCTCGAGGAGCTGTGTCTAGGCGCGACCGAGGTCGGCGCCGTGTGGGTCGAGGGGCGATGCGTTCCCTTCCGATAGCAGCCGCGAGGATGCGCGGGCAGGGCCGGCGCGCTACCTTCTTCCGCGCCCGCGTCGTTGCTTTCCGCGGCCGATCCTCCACTCCCTCATGAATCCCTCCGTGTCCGACGCCGACGCCTACGCCGGCGCTCTCGAGCTCCTGCGTCAGGGTCAGCGTTTCGTGCTGTGCGGTCATGTGCGCCCCGACGGCGACGTGCTCGGAGCTCAGGCGGCGCTGCACAGCGTGCTCGAGCGACTCGGCAAGAGCGTGTGGATCATCAACTCCGATCCGCTGCCGTCGCAGCTCGACTACCTTGCGGAGGGCGCGAAGTATCACGTCTACGACGGTGGGCAACTGCCGGCGCACGACGTCGCGGTGATGCTCGACTTCAACGAGCTCGAGCGCACGGGGCCGATGGCCAAGCCGCTCGAGGCCGCGCGCTCGCGCAAGCTCGTCGTCGATCACCACATCTTCGAGGGCCAGCCGTGGTGGGATGCCGCGTACGTCGACGTGCGCGCGGCGGCGACCGGGTTGCTCGTGCGGCGCATCGCGCGCGACCTTGGCGTGCCGCTCGACCTGCGCGCCGCGCACGGCGTGTACACCTCGATCGTCGCGGACACCGGCTGGTTCAAGTACTCCAACACCGACGCGGAGACGTTCGCGGCCGCCAGCGAGGCGGTGGCCCTCGGCGTCGAGCCCGCGCGGCTGTACAACTCGATCTACCAGCGCCAGAGTCGCCAGCACCCGCTCGGCATCGCGCGCGCCCTCTCGCGGCTGGAGTACTACGCGGACGGACGGCTCGCGGTGGTCGACCTTCCGCAGGCGCGCGAAGGCGAGGTGGAGCTCACCGACGGCGACGACATTCTCGATCTCCTGCGCGCGGTCGGGCGCGTCGAAGTCGTGCTGTTCCTGCGGGAGCAGAAGGACGGCGCGGTCAAGCTCTCCGCGCGCAGCAAGACGGACTTCAACGTGCACAGCCTCGCGCGGCGCTTCGGCGGCGGCGGACACGCCAAGGCGTCCGGCGCGACGTTCAGTGGCGCGAGCATCGCGGACGTGCGCGCGCGAGTGGTGGCGGCGGCGCTCGAGGGCTTCTCACAGCGCGGAGCGGCCGCGCGATGAAGCTCGCGCTGATCTCGGACCTGCACGCCAACCGCGAGGCGCTCGACGCCGTGTTCGCGGACATCGCCAAGCGGTCCGTGGAGCGCGTCTTCTGCCTCGGCGACGTGGTGGGCTACGGACCCGAGCCCGAGTACTGCGTCGACGTCGTGCGCGAGCGCTGTGCGCTGTGCCTGATGGGCAATCACGACGAAGCGCTCTTCCGCGACGCCTCGGACTTCAATCCGCACGCGCGCGGCGCGATCGACTACACGCGCGCGCGCATGGAGCCGCGCTGGTACTCCGGCGGCGACAAGAAGCTGCGCTGGCGCTTCCTGAAGGGCCTGCCGCTGACGCACGTCGAGGGGCGCTTTCTGTTCGTGCACGGCTCGCCGCGCGATCCGGTGCGCGAATACGTGCTCTCGACGGACGGGTTCCTCAATCCCGAGAAGTTGCGCGCCGTGTTCGACAGCTTCGAGGGCATCGCGCTCGCCGGGCACACGCACCATCCCGGCCTGCACGACGAGGAGCTGCGCTTCCACGGTCTTGCGGGCGCCGACGAGCTCACACTCGAACTGCCGCCGGGCGCCAAGCGCTTCATCAACGTCGGTTCGGTCGGGCAGCCGCGCGACTCCGACCATCGCGCCTGCTACGCGGTGCTCGAGGACACGCGCATCACGTGGTATCGCGTGCCCTACGACCTTCCAACTGACGGCCGAGAAAATCCTGCGCACGGGCGCGCTCAGCGAAGTGCTCGCGCGGCGCCTCTCGATGGGCAAGTGAGCGCGGGCGGAAACCCGACGGGGGCGGTGAGCCGCGGGGGGGGGCAGTGAGCCGCGGGGGCCAGCGGGCTCGCCGACGCGGCTTCGCTCAGCGCAGGCCTAGCGTGGCGCGCAGGACGTTGCCGAAGATGGCGGGATTCTTGCGCATGCGGCGCAGCGAGTAGGCCTTCCACTCCGGACCGAACGGCACGTAGATGCGCACCGTGTGGTTGGCGTCCTGCCAACGCTTCCACAGCGGCTCCTGCACGCCGAGCAGCAGTTGGAACTCGTAGCCCGAGCGCGCGATGCCCTTGTGCTTGGCGATCGCGGCGCAGCGGTCGCCCATGTCGGCGTCGTGGGTGGCGAGGGCGACGAAGGCTCCGCGCTCGAAGAGCTGCTGCGTGCAGGCGATGTAGGCCTGCCGGATCGGCTCGGGATCGGTGTGCGCGATCGAGCCGGGTTCGAGGTAGATGCCCTTGACCATGCGCACGTTCAAGGGACCGGGCGCGAGCTTGGCGATGTCGTCGGGAGTGCGGAACAGGCGCGACTGCAGCACGAGGCCGACGTTGTCGTGTTCCTTGCGCAACTCCTCGAAGATGCGCAGGGTCGCGTCCGTCGTGCTCGCGTCTTCCATTTCCACGCGCAGGAACAGCGAGCGCTGCTTGCAAAAGCGCGCCAGTGCCGCGTAGTTCGCCCGAGCGAGGCGCTCGGAGGAGCGCAGGCCCACGTGGGTCGGCTTGACCGAGACGTAGGCGTCGAGCTCGGCGGCGACCACGGCCTGCGCGGCCTGCTCGTATTCGCGCACGACGCGGCTCGCCTGCTCCTCGCCGGTCACGTCTTCGCCGAGCACATCGATCACGCCGCAGTAGCCGCGCTCCCGCAGACTCGCGAGGCGCGCGATGGCGGAACCGAGCGTATCGCCGGCCACGTAGCGCTTCGCCACCCTCCACAGGATCGGCTTGGGCACGTGCGGCATGACCTTCATCACGGTCGAGTGGAGGAGCGACATGGAAACCCTAAGAGTGTAGGTTGGGCGGGATCGCTGGCACAGGGGCGCGGCGAGCGTAGGATCAGGTTCATGGATGCCGCGCCGGACGCTGCCCGTTGGGTCGTTTCGACCGTCGCGGACGAGGCGGCGGCGCGCGCGCTCTCCCGCGCGCTCGTCGAGCGGCGGCTGGTGGCCTGCGTCACGTTCACGCGCGGTGCCACGAGCGTGTATCGCTGGGAGGGCGCGCTGCACGAGGACGCGGAGGTGGTGCTGTTCGCCAAGACCACCGCGGCGCGCGTGGCGGACCTCGAGCGCGCCTTCGCCGAGCTGCATCCGTACAAGGTGCCGGAGCTGCTCGTGATCGAACCGGCCCACGTCGGAGCGAGCTACCTCGCGTGGCTGCGCGCGGCCGTCGCGGAGGAGCGGTGAGCCTCGACGCGCCCCACGCGGCGGCGCAGCCGCAGGGAGCCGACTCGCGCGTGGCGCGCTTGGGGCGTTGGGCGGGCGCGCTCGCGTTCGGCGCGTTGCTGCTCTGGCCGGACCTCGGGCTCGAGCCGTTGCAACGACGCACGGCGGCGGTCACCGCGCTCACGGCGATCCTGTGGCTGACGCAGGCCATCCCGCTGGGAGCCGCGTCCCTCGTCCCCGTGGCGCTGCTGCCGATCTTGGGCGTGTTGCCAGCGCGCGAGGCGGCCGCGGTGTACTTCAACGACATCGTGATGCTGTTTTTCGCGGCCTCGATCGTCGCGTCGGGGCTCGAGCACTGGGGCGTGCATCGACGCATGGCGCTGGCTGTCGTCGACGCGGTCGGCACGCGGCCGCGGGCCTTGGTGCTCGGCTTCACGGCGGCGACGGCGTTCATCTCGCTGTGGATCAACAACACGGCGGCGACGCTGCTCATGTATCCGATCGGACTGGCGGTCATCACGACGCTGTCGGCGGAACGCGCGGGCTCGTTTCCGGTCGCGCTGCTCCTCGGCATCGCCTACGGATCTTCGATCGGGGGCGTCGCCACGCCCGTCGGCACCGCGCCCAACAACATTCTCCTCGGCACGCTCGGCGAGCTCTATCCGCAGGCGCCGACGATCTCGTTCGGGAGCTGGGTCGCGGCGTGGTTGCCGTTCGCCGCGGCGTACGTCGCCGTGCTGTGGCTGCTGCTCACGCGTGTGTGCCTGCGCGTGCACGACGGCGAGCTGGCTGCCGACGCGGTCGTGAAGCGCGAGCGCGCGGGACTCGGGCGCATGAGCCCCGGCGAGAAGCGCATGAGCTTCGTGTTCGTGCTCACGGCGCTGGCGTGGGTGACGCGCGAGGGACTCGAGATTGGCGCGCTCTCGCTCCCGGGCTGGGGGAAGTGGCTCGCGCAGTGGCAATCCGCAGGCGTCGTCGGAGCGAGCGTCGAGGCGCTCGCCAAGCACGTCAGCGACGCGACGGTCGCGCTCGCGGTCGCCGTCGCGTGTTTCCTCATGCCTTCGGGCGAGGCAGCGGGACGGCGCCTGCTCGATTGGGAGGCGGTCCAGCGCCGCATGCCGTGGGACGTGCTGCTGCTCTTCGGCGGCGGTTTCTGCCTCGCGCGCGGCTTCGAGGCGAGCGGACTCGATCGCGCGCTCGGCCACACGCTCGCACCGCTGCTCGCGGGACTGCCGTCGTTCGCCGTGGTGCTCGCGGTCGCCGCCTTCATGACGCTGTTCTCCGAGCTCGCTTCGAACACGGTGCTCACCAACCTGATGCTGCCGGTGCTCGCGCAGATGGCCGTGCAGGCTGGCATGGATCCGCGCTTCTTGATGGTGCCCGCGACGATTGCCGCTTCGCTGGGCTTCATGCTGCCGGTCGCGACGCCGCCCAACGCGATCGTGTTCTCGAGCGGGCGCATTTCGATGGGGACGATGGTGCGCGTGGGACTGTGGGTCGATCTCGTCGGCGTCCTGCTCGTGGCTGTGGTGTTCGAGACGTGGGGACGATGGGTGCTCGGCATCGGCTTGCAGTTGCCCGAGTGGGCGCGCCCCTGAGTTTGCCCCCGAGTTCGCCCCCGAATGCGCCCTCGAATGTGCCCTCGAGTGCGAGGGCGGATCCCGCGCGCGCGCGGCGCCGCGGTGGGGACGTGCAGCACTCTCAAGGCTCGGGTCGGGCGCGTCGATGGCTTCCTCCAGCCCGCCATGAATCGGCCGTTCTTCCGCTCTCTCGCGCTGCTCGTGCCCCTGTGCCTCGGGGGCGTGCGAACGCCGCCGTCCGTGGCTGCGAGCGAACCCGCGGTGGAGTGGTTCGTGCTTCAGCTCCCCGCCGCCGCGCCGCGCGCGCGTCCGGACGCCGTCGAGGAGATCGGCCTCGCGGCACTGTGGCGTCGTGGAACGCCGAGCGCGGGCCAGTTCGAGTGGGAGCTGCGCTTCTTCGGCGAAGACACTCGTGTGTCTCACGTCGAGCGTTGGGGCCAAGGTGCGCCGCGGCTTGCGTGGCGCGAGTGGCGGCCGCGCTCGGGGAGGACGCTCTCCGCGGAACTCGGCGCGAAGGGCATCGTGCTCGTCGAGTCGGGTCAGCGTCAGGCCGTGCGCGCGAGCTTGCCGACGCCCGAGGGCGCGCGCTTTCCGATCGCCGTCCTCGAAGCGGCGCGCAACGGGACGCTCGGACCGGGCCGGACGGCATGGCTCGATCCGCTCGCGAGAGCGATCGAGGAACTCTCCGTGCGCGTGGAGTTTTCGGCGCAGCCCCAGCGGGATGCTTCCGGTGAGCTCGTGCTCGAGCGGTGCGTGCGCCTCGACCGCGACGATGGGACCACGGCGGCCGAGTGGACCTTTCGCGGCACCGAGCTGTGGTCCGCGCGCTGGCAGTCCCTCGGCACGCAGGCGCGCCGCGTCAGCGCGACGGAGTGGGAGGCGCGCGTCGCTCGCTGCGGCTCTCTCGCGGGCGAGTCCGCCGCGGAACGCTAGGAGTACCGGCGGGCGCGACGTCGGGAGGGGGGCCCGGCGCGTGGCGTACGGAACTCGTACCGAGCGCGGGAGCGTTTCACCTTGGACACATCTGCGCGCGGCGCTCACCATGGAGGCCTCGTGGGTCATTGGGTTGCGGCACTTTCGCGCCGCGCCCGCCCCCGCGAACGGACCCCGGCCAGCCCCCGATGCCCCAACCCCACCTTGGCGCGAGTCGCGCTCGCCACCGGCTCGCGGCCGTCGCCGTGCTCGCGCTCGCCGCGGGCGGCTGCAAGAGCGCCGCACAGCAGCGCGAGGATGCCGACCGTCAGGCCTACGAGATCCTCGAACGTCGGCGCCTCGAGCTGGCCCTCGGGGAGAGCGACTTCACGATCGAGCCGCCGATGGACAGCCTGCGCCAACGGCTCCTGCGCGGCGAGGACGTCGGTCGGGTCGGCATCGTGCGAGTCCTCGACCTAGCGGCCGAGAACAGCCGCGACTACCAGCGGCGCAAGGAAGACCTGTACCTCGCCGCGCTCGACCTGACACTCGAGCGCTTGCGTTTCGCGCTGCAGTACGACGGCACGCTCGGCGCGCTCGTGAACGGCGACGGCGAGGGCGCGGCCAATGTCGACCTCAGCGCGGGGGCCGCGTTCTCGCGACTGCTCGGCACGGGTGCGTCGATCATCGCGGACATGGGCCTGTCGATGTCGCGCTCGGTGTCGACGGGCGACAGTTGGAAGCTGGTGGGGGCCCCGTTCCTGAGCCTGTCCCAGCCGCTGATGCGCGGCTTTGGCGAGCGCATCGTGCGCGAGCCCCTGACGCAGGGCGAGCGCAACGTCGTGTACGAGCTGCGCGAGTTCGAGCGCTTCCGGCGCACCTTCGCGGTCAACGTGACCAACCTCTACTTCTCGCTGCTGCGCACCGCCGACCAAGTGCGCAACGAGAAGCTCAACATGGACAACCTGACCGTGCTGCGCGAGCGCAACGAGGCGCTCGCCAACGCGGGACGGCTGTCGGACATTCAGGCGGACCAGGCGCGCCAGGACGAGCTGCGCAGCCAAAACCGGTTGATTTCGGCGCAGGAACGCTACGGGACGGCGCTCGACGACTTCAAGCTGTTCCTCGGACTGCCCGCCGAGGTCGAGTTCGAGATCGAGCAGGACGAACTGTACGCGCTCGCGATCGACGAGTCGCTCACGATCGGCGAGCGCGAGGCCATTCCCTGCGCGCTGCGCCAGCGTCTGGACTACATGACGGTGCTCGACCAGCTCGTCGACTCCGAGCGCAAGCTGAACATCGCCGCCGACGCGCTGCGCACGCGCATCACGATCACGGGGACGGGCTCGGCGAACTCCACGCCCAACCAGCCCTTGGAGTACGCGAAGGACGACCTGTCGTGGACGTTGCGGGCCGACATCGACTTGCCGTTGCAGCTCATCGCCGAGCGCAACGCGTACCGCGGGGCGATCATCAACGTCGAGCGCGCGCGTCGCAGCGCCGAGGAGGCGGCCGACCGCATCACGGCCGATCTGCGCGCGAGCCTGCGTCAGGCGCTCACGCGTCGGCAGTCGGTCGAGATTCAGGCCGGCGCGGTGGTGCTGAACGAGCGCCGCATCGAGAGCGCCACGCTCAACTTGCAGGCCGGTCGAGCGAGCACGCGCGACATCCTCGAAGCGCAACAGGCGCTCGTCGATGCGCGCAACGCGCTGACGAGCGCTCGCGTCGACTACTACCTCTCGCAGCTCGCGCTGTGGCGCGACATGGAGCTGCTGCGGGTCGAGGAGCAGGGACTGCGCTTCGCGCGCGAGGGGCTGGCCCTCGCTCCCTCCACCGCACCCGCCACGAGCGCACCCAACCACGCATCCGCCGGCGATTCCGGCGCGCAGGAGACGCGATGAAGAACCGTCAGGCTGGAATCAAGGCGCTGCCCCTGGTGATCGGAGTGGCCCTCGCCGGCGGGCTCGGCTGGTGGGCGCTGTCGTTCTCGAGCTCGAGCGCGGCCGAGGAGGCCTCGAAGGTGCGCGGCGCGGGTGTGCAGAAGGGGCCGTTGCGCATCAGCGTGATCGAGCGCGGCAACCTGAAGGCGGCCGACGCGGTCAGCATCAAGAGCGAGATCGAAGGCACCTGCACGATCCTGTGGATCATCCCCGAGGGCACGGTCGTCGCCGCGGGCGACCTGCTCGTCGAGCTCGACACGGCGCAGCACGTCGACCGGCGGCTGCAGCAGGAAATCTCGGTGCGCAACGCCGACGCGGCGTTGGTCAAGTCCACCAAGAACTTCGAGATCCAGCAGAGCCAGAACGACAGCGACATCAAGAAGGCCGAGCAGAAGCTGCTGTTCGCGGACAAGGACCTCGAGAAGTTCGATGCGGAGCAGGGGGAGCGCACCAACCAGCTCGCCAAGGCGCAGGAGCAGATCACGCTCGCCGAGGAGCAGTTCAAGCAGGCCGAGACCAAGCTCAACTGGTCGCGCGAGCTGTTCGAGAAGGGCTTCCTCACCAAGACCGAGCTCGATGCGGACGACCTCGCTCTCAAGCGCGCGGGCATCCAGCGCGAAGCCGCCAAGCGCGACCTCTCGCTGCTCGAGCGCTACCAACTCGAGCGCGATCGCATCGAGTTGCAGAGCGGGCTCGACGAGGCGCACCGCGAGCTCGACCGCGTCAAGCTGCAGGCCGCGGCGAAGCTCGTCGACTTCGATGCCGACATGCGCACCCGCGCAGCGCAGTTGACGCTCGAGCAGGAGAAGCTCGACAAGCTCGTCTCGCAGATCTCGAAGGCCAAGATCTCGGCTCCGCGCGGCGGCATGGTCGTCTACGCGCAGCTCGAGCAGAACCGCATGGGCCAGAGCCAGCCCATTCAAGAGGGCACGCAGGTCCGCGAACGACAGGAGATCATCACGATTCCCAATGCGGCCGGGATGGTCGCGCAGGTGTCGCTGCACGAGTCGGTGCTCAAGCAGGTCGCCGTGGGGCAGACCTGCATCGTCAAGATCGATGCGCTCGGTGCGCGCGAGTTCCGCGGCCGCGTGAATTTCGTGGCCGTGCTCCCGGATCAGAACTCGTGGTGGGCCAACCCCAACATGCGCCTGTATCGCACCGAGGTGCAGATCACCGACGGTCACGCCGACATGCGTCCGGGCATGAGCTGCGCGATCGAGATTCTGGTCGAGGACATCGCCGACGCCCTCTACGTGCCGGTGCAGGCCATTTTCCGCTCCGGTGGCGATCAATTGGCGTTTGTCACTTCCTCCGCAGGCGTGGCGGAGCGCGTCGTCAAGACGGGACGCTTCAACGACCGGTGGGTGCAGGTGCTCGAGGGTCTCACGGAGGGCGAGCAAGTGTTGCTCTCGCCGCCGCCGAGCTTCTCACCGGTCGCTGCGCCCGAGGCGAGCGCCGCGAGCACGATCAGCGCTGGGTCGGTCGAGGCGGGGACGCCCGGCAACGGCGCCGCGGGCGCAACGACTCACTCGGCGGGTGCGTCGGCTCACTCGGCGGGCGCGGCGGCGGGGGGTGCTCCGGCGGAAGGTGCGCGCAAGGCGACCGACGGTGGCGCGGCGCGCGATGGCGGGGATGCCGCGACGCGCGGCGCTCGCTCGGGCGGACGCGGCAACATGGATCCCTCGCAGCTCGAGGCGCTGCGCAAGCGCATGGAGGAGATGACTCCCGAGGAGCGCGAGAAACTGCGCGAGCGCTTTGGCGGCGGTGGCAGTGGTGGTGGCCCTGGCGGCTCGCAGGGTGGTTCTCAGGGCG
>VGZD01000117.1 GCA_016872715.1 Planctomycetota bacterium | reverse complement strand
ACTCTCGACGCGCGCTACGCCGCGCTGCACACCGCCAAGGAGGACGCGTTCTGGACGGCGCGCATGGGGCTCGCCGCCGACGCCGCCGCGGCCCAGTCGACGCTCGATCGCCTCGATATCGAGCTCAACTCGTTCCTGCAGGATCCCGCGCGCCTCGCCGAGGTGCGCGCCGCGCTGGCGCACTCGAGCGAGCCCGAGCTGCGCACGCGCCTCGAAGGCTGGGTGCGCACATTCGAGTCGCATGTGATCGACAGCGCGCAGGCCCGCGAGCTCGCGGCGCGCATCACGCAGCTCGAAGGCCAGCTCGAGCACGCGCGCGGCGAGATGGAGCTCGGCTACCGCGCGAGCGATGGCAGCTTCGTGCGCGCGACAAGCGTCAAGCTGGCCGCGATGCTGCGCTCGGAATCCGATGAGCGCCTGCGCCGCGCTGCGTGGGACGGCCTGCGCTCGATCGAGCGCTTCGTGCTCGACCACGGCTTCCTCGAAGTGCTGCGCGAGCGCAACCGCCTCGGCCGCATGCTCGGGGCCGAGGACTACTACGACTGGAAGACGCGCCGCGTCGAGGGCCTGACGAAGGCCGAGGTCTTCGCCTGCCTCGACGAGCTCGAGGCGCTCACGCGCGACTCCGCGCGCCGCGCCGTCGAGGCCCTCGCCGCGCGCTCCGGCCCCGCCGCCGCGACACCGTGGAACCTCAACTTCATGGTGAGCGGCGACTCGACGAGGGAGCAGGACCCGTACTTCCCGTTCCGCGGCGCGCTCGACCGCTGGGGCCGCTCGTTCGCCTCGCTCGGCATCCGCTACCGCGGCGCACAGCTCGTGCTCGACTTGGTCGACCGCAAGGGCAAGTACGAAAACGGCTTCATGCACGGCCCCGTGGTCGCGTGGCGGCGCGCGGGCGCGCTCGTCCCCGCGCGCATCCACTTCACCGCCAACGCGATCCCCGGCATGGTCGGCTCGGGCCACAACGCCATGGCGACGCTCTTCCACGAGGGCGGGCACGCCGCGCACTTCGCGAACATCGACATGCCGAGCCCGTGCTTCGGGCAAGAGTTCGCGCCGACCTCGGTGGCCTTCAGCGAGACGCAGAGCATGCTGCTCGACAGCCTGCTCGACGACGCCGACTGGCAGCACCGCTATGCGCTCGACCGCGACGGCCAGCCGATGCCGATGGAGATGCACGAGCGCGCGCTGCGCGCCTCGCAGCCCTTCGCGGCGTGGCGCGCGCGCGCGATGCTCGCGGTCTGCTACGGCGAGAAGGCGCTGTACGAGATCCCCGACGCCGAGCTGAGCGCCGAGCGCGTGCTCGCACAGCTGCGCGCGGTCGAGCGCCGGCTGCTGTTCCTCGAGCTGGGCTCGCCGCGCCCGATCCTCGCCGTGCCGCACCTGCTCGCCGGCGACTCGAGCGCCTACTACCACGGCTATGTGCTGGCCGAGATGGCCGTGCACCAAGCGCGCGCGCACTTCCTCGCGCGCGACGGACACTTGGTCGACAACCCCAAGGTCGGGCCCGAGCTCGCGCGCGTGTGGTGGCAGCCAGGCAACAGCGTGCGCTTCGACGAGTTCGTGCGCCGCCTGTGCGGCAGCGGGCTCTCGGCCGCGCCGATGGCGCGCGAGCTCAACCGCGACGCGGACACGGCGATCCGCGACGCGCGCAACGCCATCGAGCGAGTGCAACGCGTGCCGCGCGGTCCGGCGCGGGTCGAGCTCGACGCGCGCGTGAGAGTGGTGCACGGGAGCGAGACCGTCGCGGTGCTCGACGGCGACTTCGAGGCTTTCAGCGCGCAGTTCGAGCGCTGGATCGACGCGCAGGTCGCGCGGGGCGGGAGCTAGGCCGTGGGCCGCTGGCTCGAGCTCGCGCGCCGCGGCGCGCTGTTCGCCGCCGGCACGGCCATCGGCCTGCACTTCGCGCCGCAGGGCTTCCTGCCGCTCGACCAGTCGATCTGCTTCGACGGCGGCTGGCGCATCCTGTGCGGACAGGTGCCGCTGCGCGACTACGCCGCGCCCAACGGCTTTCCGGTCCACGCGCTGCAGGCGCTGTTCTTCGCGATCTTCGGCGTCAACTGGTTCGCCTACTGCCTGCACGCCGCGCTCGCCAACGGCGCGGCGACCCTGCTCGTCGATCGCCTGCTCGACCTGCTCGGGCTCGAGCGCCGCTGGTCGAGCATGTTCGCGCTGTGCACCGCCTTCGTGTTCACGCCGCCATTCGGCGTGCCGTACATGGAGACGCACGCGTTTCTGTTTTCACTCGCGGCGCTCTACGCGGCGCTGGTCGCCGTGCGCGGAGAGAGCGAGCGCGCGCGCCTCGTCGCCGCGCTCGTCGTCGGCCCGCTGCTCGCGCTGGCGTTCCTCTCCAAGCAGATCCCGTCCGTGTTGTTCCTGCCGGCGGTGCTGCTCGTCGGCCTGTGCGCGCCGCGCGAGCGCGCGCGCACGCTGCTGCGCATGCTCGCGGGCCTTGCGGGCGCCGCGGGCGCGCTGCTGATCCTCGCCGGAGTGCTCGGCGTCGACTGGCAGCTCGTGCAACTGCATGTCTTCGACCTGCCCGCGGAAGAAGGCGCCAAGCGCCTCGCTTCCGTGCCGACGCTCGCCAGCCTCGGCGCGCGCTTCGCACAGACGCGCGCGGAGCTCGGCCTGCTCACGCCCGCGGTCGCGCTCGCGGGCTCGCTGCTCTTTCTGCTCTCCCTGCCGCTGTGGCGGCTGCGCCCGCGCGCGTCGAATGCCCCGCGCGCACCGCTCGCCGCGCACGCTTGCGCGGCGCTGTCGCTGTTCTTGCTGTTCGCCTGCCTGATGTTCATCGCGTGGACGAGCAACCAGAAGGCCATCGGCGTGCCGCTGGTGTTCGCCAGCGTCGGCTGCTTCGCGGCTGCCTGCCGCGCCGCTGCTCTCGCCCTCGCCGAGCGCGGCCACCGCCGCAGCGCCCGCGTCCCCGCGCTGCTGCTCCCGTTCCTCGCCGTCGCGAGCTCCTATGACGCCGCGCACTTCCTGCGCGAGTTCGTCGCCACGCGCGAGGTGAACGATTTCGCCTTCGACGCCGCGCTCGCCGAACGCTCGCGCGCCGAGCTGCCGAGCGCACTCTCGTTCCTGCGCTGGAGCGTGCCCAAGCTCGTCACCTACACGCCCGCCGACCTCGCCGCGCTCGTCGCGTACCTGCGCGAACGCGAGGGCGGCCTGCTCGTGCTCGGCGACTGCTCGCCGCTCTACGGCCTCGCGGGCAAGGACTCGACCTTCCCCGCGCTGTGGTTCCACCCCGCGCTCACCTTCCCCTCGACCGTCGACCCGCGCTTCCCCGACTTCGAGTCGCGCCTGCTCGCGAATCTCGAGCGCCACGACGTGCGCACGCTCGTCCTCGAGCCCCGCATCTGGGTCGGCGACATCCCCGCCGGTCGCCTGCTCGCCCTCGATGCCTTCCCGCGCCTGCAAACCCTCGTCGACGCCCGCGCTCCGACCGAACGCACCATCGGCCCCTTCCGCATCCTCGAGCTCGCCCCGCGCTGAACGCCGCGCGGATGGCACGTGGACGCCGCGCGGGCCGCGCGCCATTCGCACGCGGCGCTCCATGACACACACGCTCGCAGCGCGCCTCCGCGCGTCGGAGTAACGTCTCGCTCACAGGAGCAAGTGCCCATGGCGAGCCATCCGTTCGAGAATCCCGAAGTCCTCGGCATGCCCTACGCGGTGCATGCGATGCAGACCTACACCATGCTGCGCGAGCGACCCTCGAAGCCCGAGTCGCGCGCGTTCTTGACGGCGGTGTGGCTCCTGTCGATGCAGTTGATGCCGATCGAAGAGGCGCTCGAGGAGCACGGGCGCGACGCGCAGGAGATCGGGCCCGTGATGCGCGAGCACTGGGCGCTCGGCTATGTTTTCGGCGTCGCGGCGCGAGCGCTCGACGAAGCCGGCGTCTCGCGCGAATCGCACTCCGCGGAGGACCTGATTCTGCAGATGCACCGACTCGCGCTGCGGGAGCCGGAGGAACGCGCCTGCACGAAGCTCTCGAAGGCGGCGCTGCCTTGGCCGGAGTACGCGGCCGGAATGCTCGCCGGTGGTCAGGACGTGCGCAGCATCGCCGACGAGGAACTCGGCACGCAGCTCACTGCGTTCGTGCGCGCGCGGCTCGGACTGCGCGCTTGACGGGGCGGCGCGCGGCGAAAATGCCGTAGCTGTGAGCGAGGCTCGGGCGCGCGCCCAGCCCGTAGACGGAGTGCCAGCACGTGTCGTCGGGTCCGTGCGTCGGCAGCAGGATCGAGTCGCCGGCTCGCAGGTGGAAGCAGGTGCCAACCTCGGCGAGCGCGCGCGTGAATCGCGGCGTCGAGTTCAGCAGCCGCGAGAGTTCTTCGTCGCAGGTGTCGTCGAGCGCGCGCAGCGCCTTATGCGCCGTGCCCGCGCGCCGCGCGAGCGAGCCGCGCGCGAATTCGGCCACGAACTCCGCGAGCTGGCGCTTGGGGAGCGCGAACCACGCCGTCTCGCCCTCGAGCTGGCTGAACAGCACGCCGAGCTGGTGCTCCTCGTCGTCGTGATGGAAGTGCGCGCCGCCGCCGGGCGCGTTGTTGTAGATGATGCGCTCGGAAAAGCGCGGCGCGGTGCCGATCAGGCGCTCGACGAGCGCCACGAGCGGACGACGGCCCGTGATCGCGGCGCACTCGGGGAACGCGGCGGCCGCGAAGGCCTCCGACCACGGCGCGCGGCGCGTCTCCCTCTGCCAGTCGAGCAGTGCCTCGGAGCCGAACGAAAAGCGGATGCGCAGCGAGCTGTCGCGCTCGTCGTGCGCGATCCACGAGAGCTTGGCGTACAAGTCGCGCGCGACGGTGCGGCGCTTGGACAGCGCGTGCACGAAGACCTTTTCGAGCTCGCGCGTGTCCCCGGCGTCGATCGTGGCGCCCGCCGCGGCGAAGCGCCGCGGGTCGAGGCGCTCGTGCAGCATCGACTCGAAGCTCTCGCCCGCGCGCGCGCGCGCGAACAGATCGAGCGCGGCCTCGACCGCGCGCCGCCGACGCGTCAGGGACGCCGCGACCGCGCCCGGCAGCACGATCGGCAGGTCCCCCGCCCAGCGCCGCTCGCACTCGGCGAGAAAACGCGACTCGTTCCAGCGCCCCACGGGCTCGATCGCGACCGGCGCGACGGTCCCGTGGCGCACCCCGCGCCGCACGAGCGAAACCCCGCGCACGCGCGCACTCTTCGGCGGCTGCATGGCGGCGGAAGCTTAGCGAGCGAGCGCTGCAACGCTACTCTGCCCGCATGAGCTTCGTCGACACGCGCGCCGCCGTCCGCTTCGCAGCGGACAAGCTGCAAAAGGTGAACCTGTTCCAGACTGCGCACATGTTTTGCGACGTCTACTGCCTCGAGCCCGGACAGGCGCAGAAACCGCACGCGCACGAGGGCGCGACCAAGTTCTACTTCGTGCTCGAAGGGCGCGTGCGCGCGTCGCTCGGCACACAGGTGCGCGAGCTCGGCCCCGGCGAGCTCGCGTGGTCGGCGCCCGGCGAGAGCCACGGCGTCGAGAACGCTTCGAGCGAGCGCGCGCTGCTGCTCGTCGCCATGTCTCCCAATCCCAATGCGCCTGCCCATCCCCACGCGAAGTAGCCCCCCCACAGGAGCCTCGAGTCATGGAACCGCACCTCGGAACGCCGCCGATCACCGCCCGCTCGGTCGTGATGGGCCTGCTCTTCTCCGTCGCGCTGTGCGCGATGAATTCGTACCTGACGCTCTCCTTCGGCGTGATCGAAGAAGGGCCGACGATCGCGGCGCTGTTCTTCTTCGCGCTGATGCTGCCCTTCGGAGCGAAGCGCATCACGACCACCGAAATGGTGATCGTCGCCACCATGGGCTCCGCGGGCGGCAGCCTCGGCTTCATCTCGAACTTCTACGCGGCGAAGGCCATGACGGGCGAGCCCTACTCGGTGCTCGACATGGCGCTCTTCGGCAGCGTGTCGAGCCTCGTCGGCCTCGCCATGGCGATCCCGCTGCGCCAGCTCCTGATCTTGAAGGAAGACCTCCCGTGGCCGGGCTCGAAGGCCGTCGAGACCGTCGTGCGCACGCTCGTCGAGAAGGGCGACCCGCGGCAGGCCGTGATCCTGCTCGGATCGTTCCTCGCGCTGTGCGCCTACGTCGTGCTCAACGATGAGGACGGGTTCGCGGCGGTCCCCTCCGCGCTCGCGCTCGGCGGCCTCGCGACCTACGGCGGGTGGCTGGCGCTCTCACCCTTCGCGATCGGCAGCGCCTACTTGATGGGCTTGCGCACCGGGGTCGGCTTTCTGGTCGGCGCCGTGCTGTTGATGGCCGGAGCGCGCTGGTTCGGATTCTCTCCCGTCGCTCACCCCCAGATCACCGATGCGCCGCAGAAGTACTATTGGCCGGGTCTGGGCTTTCTCGTGGCGTCGGGCCTGACGGCCCTCGCGCTGAACTGGCGCACGATCACGCTCGCGCTGCGCTCGATGGTGTCGCTGCGCGGCCAGAGCGAGGATCCCGACCCGCCGCTGCGCCCCAAGCTGCTGCTCGCGTTCGCCACCGTCGCCTTCGTGAGCTGCGCCCTCGTGTTGAACCTGCGGTTCGCGCTCAACATGGCGCTCGTGGTGATGCTCGTCGTCGTCGCGGGCCTGATCCAGAACATCATCGCGACGCGCGCGGCGGCGCAGACCAACTTCAATCCCGCGCGCGTGATGGGGATCTTGCTGCAGGGCATCACGGCGCTGTTCGGTGGCAAGTCCGCCGCGGTCAACCTGACCGGAGCGGGCTTCGTCTCGGGTTCCGGCGCACAGGCGAGCCTGCTGACGGCCGACATGGTCTACGGTCGCGTGTTCAGGGTGCCGTCGCGCTGGCAATTCTGGACGCAGACGCTGACCGTCGTGCCCTGCGCGATCGCCTCGGCCTACATGTTCGACTGGATCCTCTCCGACCGGACGCGTTTCGAGAAGCTGAGCGCGCCGGTGGCCAAGGTGTGGGCCGAGAGCGCCAACATTTTCGACCAGGGCTTCGAGGCGCTGCCCGCGGGCGCGTCGAACTGGCTCCTCGGCGGCGCGATCTTCGGCGTGGCCTACGTGCTCGTCGAGCACGTTGCGCCGTTCAAGAAGTGGCTCCCCGAGTCTACCGGCATCGGCCTCGGCCTCGTGCTCGCCCCGGCGCTGAGTCTCGGCTTCTTCGTCGGCGCCTTCCTGACGTGGATCGTGCTGGGCCGCTGGTTGAAGTGGAGCGACGCGACGCTCACCACCATCGCCGTCGCCTCCATCGTGGCCGAAGGCATCGGCGGCGTGCTCAAGCCCCTCCTGCACGCGTTCCTCGGCCCGCTGGCGGGGTTCTTCTAGCGGCGCGCGCCGCTCGAGGGCGCGCGCCTCGTCGCCCAGCGTCGAGGCAGCCACGGGACCCTCCACCCCATCCTCCACCCGCACGCGCGCCGAGCCCGCGCCGGGTTGCCACTGGGTTCGAGATCCGTACATTTTGCACCTATCGGGAACTCGAGCTCCCGCCTAGGCTCGACGCGCCACGACCGACCCCAACGCCAACTTCACCTACTAGAAAGCAGCTCGCCCATGAAGCGCACCACCCTCCTCTCCGCCGCCACTCCCCTCGCGGTCGCCGCGGCCGCGATTCTCGCCGTCGGTGACTTGAATCCGCCGGCCGGAGCCGTCGCCGCGACCGGCAAGCGGCTGACCGAGATCGAGCCGCGCATCCCGATCAGCGCGACCACCACGCCCGGCGACGCCGACTCGCTGTTCAAGATCACGCAACCCGGCTCCTACTACCTCACCGGCAACGTCGGGGGCGTCATCAACAAGTTCGGCATCGAGATCACCGCCAGCGGCGTGACGGTCGACCTCAACGGCTTTGACCTGCTGGGCGTCGCCGGGTCTCTGTCTGGGGTGAGAACCACCGTGGCAGGCCTGAGTGGCATCGCGGTGATCAATGGCTCGATCCGCTCGTGGGGTGGGGATGGCATTGAACTGACTGCGAACAACTGTCTCGTAAGGGATATAAGAGCCAGCGGAAACGGCGCCTATGGTGTCTACCTCGGCAGCAGCCACAACAAGGTCATTGACTGCACGCTGTCTCTGAACGTCGGCGAGGGCGTGTACACTTTCCAGAGCAGCACGATCTCGAACTGCTCGGCGTATCAGAATGGTGGCAGCGGCGTCGCCACAGGCGGCGCCAACACGATTTCCAACTGCACCGCGTTTGGAAACGTCATCGGCATCACTGTCCTCGAGGCCTCCACGGTCTCAAACTGCACGGCGTATAATAACACCGGCGTTGGCATTTCCGCGCAAACCGGCAGCGTGATTTCGAATTGTACAGCGTCGCAAAACACCGGCGACGGCTTTTCCACCGGCTCCAACGTCAATGTCTCAAACTGCTGGGCGGAATCGAACGACGGCGACGGAATTCGGGTCGATGACGGCTGCTCGGTCATCGACTGTGGAACTGGCCGTAACATGCTCGACGGCATCCGATTCAGGGGGTCTTGCGTGATCCGCGGCAACGTCTGCCGGTTCAACGGAGACCTTGGCGACGGTGCGAACATCCACGCCACGGGCAGCGACAACCGCATCGAGGGCAACAACTGCTCGCTTGCCGACCGCGGGATCGACGTGGACTTCGCCGGCAACATCATCATCCAGAACACCTGTTCGGGGAACACGACCAACTGGGACATCGTGGCGAACAACGTCTTCGGCCCGATCCTCGACCGGCGCGCGCCCGCGAGTGCCGCCGTGCTGGGAAACAGCGCCGCAAGCTCCACCGGAACGACCGACCCCAGCGCCAACTTCACCTACTAGGACGCTCGCAGGACGCGCATCATGATGTTCCCGACCCTCACGGCGTCCTTCGTGCTGGCCTTCGCGGGTCTTGCGTCGGCGCAGTCGAACGTGGCACCGGCCCAGAAGTTTGGCTGGCAGGAAAACACGGGCTGGATGAACTGGCGCGACGCCAATGTCACGGCGCAGGGCGTCGTGGTCGGCACCAACTTCCTGCGCGGCTTCGCGTGGGGCGAGAACATCGGCTGGATCAACTTCGGTGACGGCACGCCGGCGAGCGGCACGAGCTACGCCAACGCGAACGGCACGGACTTCGGCGTCAACGTCGGAGCCACGGGGCTCTTGAGCGGTCTCGCCTGGGGCGAGAACGTCGGCTGGATCAACTTCGGGCCCTTCGCCGCGCTCCCCGCCGCGCAGCGGGCGCGCGTCGACCTGCCCTCGGCGCGCATCCGCGGCTACGTATGGGGCGAGAACATCGGCTGGCTCAACCTCGACGACGCCGCGAAGTACGTCGGGCTCGACTGCCCCGACACCGACGGCGATGGCGCCAACAACTGCGTCGACGGATGTCCCAACGATCCGGCCAAGACCGCGCCCGGCCAGTGTGGCTGCGGCGTGGCCGACACGGACAGCGACGGCGACGGCACCGCGAACTGCAACGACCTGTGCCCCAACGATCCACTGAAGATCGCGCCGGGCATCTGCGGCTGCGGCGTCGCGGACACCGACTCGGACAACGACGGCACGCCCAACTGCAACGACCTGTGCCCCAACGATCCGCTCAAGATCGCGCCGGGCATCTGCGGCTGCGGCATCGCGGACACCGACAGCGACGGCGACACGGTGGCGAACTGCATCGACAACTGCCCCACCGTCGCGAACCAAAACCAGCTCGACTCCGACGGCGATCTGCGCGGCAACGCGTGCGACAACTGTCCCACGGTCGCCAACCAAAACCAGCTCGACGCCGACGGCGACGGCCGCGGCAACGTGTGCGACAACTGCCCCACGACCGCCAACTCGAACCAGCTCGACTCGGACGGAGATGGCACGGGCAACGCCTGCGACGGCTGTCCGAACGACCCGCTCAAGATCGCGGCGGGCGTGTGCGGCTGCGGCGTGGCGGACACGGACTCCGACGGCGACGGCACGCTCGACTGCCTCGACGGCTGCCCGAACGACCCGCTCAAGATCGCGGCGGGGATCTGCGGCTGCGGCGTGCCGGACACCGACACGGACCTCGACGGCGTCGCGGACTGCGTCGACAACTGCGACACGATTCCCAACCCGGGTCAGGCTGACTGCGACGGCGACGGCGTGGGCAACGTGTGCGAGCTCGCGGCGGGCACGCAGTGGGACACGAACGGCAACGGCACGCCCGACCAGTGCGAGGCCTGCCCGAACGTGATCAGCTACTGCACGGCGGGCACGAGCACGAGCGGCTGCACGGCGACGATGTCGTCGCTCGGCACTCCGAGTCTGGCGACGAACTCGGGCTTCGTGCTGCGCGCCACCGGCGTCGAAGGCCAGAAGACGGGTCTGCTCTTCTACGGCATCTTCGGGCCGAACAACGCCCCATGGGCGGTGGGCAGCACGAGCAGGCTGTGTGTGCGCTCGCCCGTGCAGCGCATGATCAGCAGCTTGACCGGCGGCACGGTGAACGCCTGCAACGGCACGCTATCGACGGACTTCCGCGCCTACCTCGTCGCCAACCCCACTTCGCTCGGCCAGCCCTTCGCTCCGGGTGTGGTGGTGAACGCGCAGGCGTGGTTCCGCGATCCGCCCGCTCCGGGCACGACCAACCTCTCGAACGGCTTGCAGTTCACGATGTGCCCTTGAGCGCGGCGTGACGTCAGCGACATGGCGCCGGGTGTCCCGAGTGGGGCGCCCGGCGCCGTTGTGCGAACCAGCGCGCTCAGCGCTCAGCCGCGGATCTGCGGCGAGAGGTCGGCGGAGCGGATCTGGAGGTCCTCGCGAAAGCTCCTCGTGCACGCGTCCCTCGGCCCGCTGTCGGGGTTCTTCCAGCGGCGCGCGCCGAGCCCGCGCTGGGTTGCCACTGGGTTCGAGATCCGTACATTTTGCACCTATCGGGAACTCGAGCTCCCGCCT
>VGZD01000116.1 GCA_016872715.1 Planctomycetota bacterium | reverse complement strand
CACGCCAAGTCCACGAGGGCGGGAACGATCCGCTCGGGGTGAGCGTGCCAGCCGAGCGCGTGCGAGCGCAGGGCGCCCGCGAGCTCCTGCGTACAACCGCCGCGCGCGCCGAGGTCGAAGAGCTCGCGACGGATGTTCGCGTCGCGCGTGTCGAGCCGCGGCAACAGTCGCCGCAGCTCGGCGACGACGCCGCGATCCGCCCACGGACGCTCGCTCAGGCTCGCGAGCCACTGCGCGGGATCCGAGCACGCCGCCGCAAGCTCCTCGCGCTCCAGCCGCGCGCGGTGGCGCGGATCGGCGAGCGCGGGCTCCCACGGCGCCGCCTCGGAAGCGGGCCAGCGCGCGGCCGCCTCCGCCAAGCGAGCGTCGAGCGCGCGAAAATCGAACAGCAGGAACAGGTCCCAGTGCTTGCGGCCGTCGGCGAGGACCAGCGCGTGGCGCGGCGAAATGCGCTGCACGACGCCGTCGTCGACCTCGATGCGCTCGCCCAGCAGGTAGCGCTCGTGCAGCACGGGCTCGAGCGCCATGTGCTCGCCGCAGGTGACCTCGCCCAATCGCGGGCAGGGCACGCGCCGCCCCTGCGCATCGAAGTCGCGCGGGCTGTGGCGGAAGTAGGAGCCGACGACGCAGTGGAACGAGCGCGTGTGCGCGACGAAGGCCGGATCACGGTAGCGCTCGGTGACGATGCGCTCGCTCGCGGACTCGCCGTCGGCATTGATCACGACGAGCAGCGGACGGCCGTCTCGGGCAGCTTGGGCCGCGGCGTCCTCCAGCGTGCGCTGCCAGTGAATCTGAGTCGGAGCGGGTTCGCCCCACGGCACGCAGGCGCTCCACACGCAGGCGCTCCACACGGGGGCGTTCCAAAGGGCCAGGGCGAGGCAGTGTGCGAGCATGGGTCGTCGCGGGGCTAGCCCCTCAAAGTCCGAGGTTCTACACCGCGACGCGTCCGACGCGAGCGTTCTTGGCGCGGGACGCGCTAGGGCGGAACGCGGCCATGGGCGACACCGCGGTGAGCATGCGCGCCCTGTACTCGGTCCTCGCCGCGGCGGGCGTGCTCCTGCCGCTCGAGCTCACGCTCTCGGCGCTCGCCGCCAGCGGTGCCACGTTCCCCGTGCGCCTGCGCACGCTCCGGGGTTCCCTGCCCCGAGAACTGCCCCCGAGAACCGACGACGACGCGACCCGACGAACTCGAGCCGCAGATCGAGAAGGTGGTCGGGGTGAGAGGATTTGAACCTCCGACCTCTTGGTCCCGAACCAAGCGCTCTAGCCAAGCTGAGCCACACCCCGACCGAGGGGGCGAGGAAAGATACGACCGTGCGGGGGGAGCGTCAACCCCGGCGGGGGCGCGGCCGAGGGGGACGGGCGGGCGACGGGAAGGAAACGACCGCCGCCGACCGAGGGAACGGCGTCGGCGTGCCCCACGGCGCTCGCGGGCGCGCTAGCGACCGAGGTCGACGAACACGCCGCCGTTCTCGAGGGCGAGGATCTTCATGAAGTCCTTCTGGAACTCGCCGATGGCGATGGTGTGAATCACGACTTTGCGCAGCTTGTTGAGCTCGCGGATCTCGCGCGCCACATCCTGCGGATCGACGTAGTCCCCCACCGTCGGCCGACCGTCGGAGAGGAAGAAGACCGTGTCGATCGCGCACTCGTAGGCCTTGTCCTTGGTGCCGCGGCCGCCCGCTCCCAGAGCCATCGAGAGCGCGCCGAAGGTGTTGGTCTTGCCAGCCTCCAAATTGGCCGAACCCGTCAGCCCAGCCTGCGCCAGATCCTCCTTGGAGGCGCCACCGAGCGCCTCGAGCCTGCGCACCCAGTCGACCGCCGCGGACTTGTTGAGCACGTTGGCCTTGACGAGGTCCTTCTTCCACGGGCGCACCGCCGTGGCGAACGCGATCACGTTGAACTCGACGTAGGGCTCGAGTCCCTCGATCGTGCGCACGAGCTCGGTCTTGCAGATGTCGATGCGCAGGAACGACGGATAGCCGCCGTCCTCGAAGCGCTCCTTCTCGACCACGAGATTCTCCATCGAGCCCGAGACGTCGATCACGAACATGATGCGGCGGCTTTGCGTCTCGATGCCGTGGTAGCTCGTGCCGACCTTCTCCGGCTTGTACTTCGCGGCCTCTTCCTTCTGCTTCGCGCGCAGCTTGGCGAGCTCCTCGTCGGTCGGAATCTGGAAGCGGTCCTTGTAGGCGCCCCAAAACTGCCGCCACAGCTCGAGGCGCGTGCCGAAGCTGCGGCCCGTGACCTCGTTGAGCGCGTCGCCGACGTCGACCTGCAGGCGTCCTTCCTCGACCGCCAGTCGCGCGATCAGCGGCTCGATCGCCTCGCGGCTGCGCACCTGCTTGAGCGCGAGAATCGCGCTCACGCGAACCTGCCACACCTCGTGCGCGAGCGAAGCGATCGCCGGGGCGACCACCTTCGGGCTCTTGAGCGCCGCGAGTCCCTCGAGCGCGGCACAGCGCGGCGCGGGCTCAGCATCGTTGCACAGCGGCAAGATGGCGTCCGCCACGCCCGCATCGCCGCCCGCGACGAGCGCTTCGACCGCGCGTCGACGCACGTCCCAGCTCTTGTCGGCGAGCAGCTTCTTCAGCGCCTCGCTCGCGCCGCCGTACTTGCCCGCTGTCACGGCCTGCAACAGGCCCGTGCGCACGCTGTCGTCCTTCTGGGCTTCGAGCGCGGCGAAGAGCGCGGCGCGCGGCGCCTCCGACGTGAACTTCGACAGCACGCGAACCGCCGCGCGCACGACGTCGGGCTCCTCGACCAGCTTGAGCACCGGCAACAGCGCCTCCACGACCGCGGCGGAGTCCGCGTCTTCGAGCGCGAGCACGGCCTCGACGCGCGTGGCCGTGTCCTTGTACTGCCGGAAGTACTTCTTGAAGTCCGCGACGATCTCGTCGTCGAAGGCGCGCGCGGGCGCGAGCAGGGCGGTCACGAGCGCGAGCGCCGCGAGCAGGCGAGTCAGGCTGGCGCAGGTTCGATTCATCGGCGTCCTCCGCGGTCCGTAGTGGCCCCGCGGGTCGCAGGATACCCGACGCGGCGCGAATTCCGTCCCGCGCGCTCGACTGGGCGCTCGAGGCGCGCCGCGCTCACTCTCGGCGCTTGAGCCTGACCGCGCCCGCCTGCGCGTCGTGAGGCTTCAGGAGGCTGCCCGAGGGCGTGCTCATGCGCGCGCCGCTGTCGAGCAACACGCTGGCCGTCGTGCCGTCATCGCTCTCGAGCACGCCCGTGACCTCGCCACCCGCCGTCGAAATGCGCACGCGGCGCAGGCCGCCGCTCTCGCTCGCCTCCACGTCCAGACGCTCGACCGAGCGCACGAGCGTGCCGTTGAGTCCCATTCGGCCGTAGCCCGTCTCGATCCACACGCAGCCTTCGCCGACCGCGTTCATCCGGCCTTCGAAAACCTCGCCGGAGTGCAGCGTGACGCGCACGCGTCCGACGCGCGGCGTCGAGAGCCGCTGGGCACGCGTGATTCCCTCGAGCGGCACGCGCGTCTCATTCCAGACGCCCGCGCGATCCCCGCGCGCCTTGCTCACGCCAACTTCGCCGAGCACGAGCGCTTGGACGTCGAGGCGCGTGACGCGCGGATTGCCGCTGCTCGTCTCCGCGGTCGCCTCGCCGAGCGGTTGGGTCGGAAGTTCCAGAGCGCAAGGGCCGCACGTGGGTTCGCTCGCGAGCAGTTCGAGCAGCGCGGGCGCGCCGATCAGGTGCTCCGACCACGGCTGTAGCGCTACCGTCGGCGTCGACACGGGAGCCGACGGGACCGCGGGCTCACTCGCAGCGACCGGAACAGCGGTCGGAAGCGGATTCACCGCGCTCGCGAGCGCCGCGGCACGAAGCTCGTCGAGGCGTTGCTCTCGACGAGCGCGATCTCGCGCGCGAGCTTCGCGACGCGCGAGCACCTCCGCGCTCGGAGCACGCGCCGTCTCGACGTGTGGAGCGCTCGTCGTACTCGTGAGCTCGTCCGCGCCGGGCGTCCCAATGGGCGTCCCGATCGGCGTCGGGAGCGACGTCGGAAGCGGCGTCGGAAGCGGCGTGGGAAGCGGCGTGGGAAGCGGCGTCGTCTCGGCCTCGGGCGCCTCGAACGCACCGCGCTCGGGTTTGGTCGCCAACGCGTGCGTCGTCGGGAGTTCCTCCGCGCTCGTGCGCACCATCGGCGGCTCCGCGGGCGGCGCCGCGCCCTCGACGACGAACCGCTCGTCGATCGGCTCTCGATTCGCGCTCGCGCTGTCCGCCTCTGTCGCGAACGGCTCGCTGGGCTTGGGTGGCGTGAGCTGCGCGTTCCGATCGGGCTCGAGGCGCGACACGACCGCGAGCGACTCGGCGCTCGGCTCGGCCGAGTTCGCGCGCGAGTCGCGGCCTCGCTCCTCGCCCGGGGTCGGACGCGCGACATCCGCCGCCAGACGCTGCAAGCGCGCCTCGCTCGAGGGCGGTCCGTCGGTCGCTCGATCGAGCGCCGGATAGCCGACCAGAGCCACGGCGGCGATGGTGCACAGCGCGAGCAGCGGCGCGACGAGGCGGCTGGTGCGCAGCGCCCTCGAGCCCTCGCTCCAACTGGTGTTGAGGATCCTCGGCGGCTCCTGCGGCGCCACGGCCTGCTCCAGGGGTTCCTCCACCGGCTGTTCCACAGGCGCGGCCAACACCGCGGCCGCTTCCTCGGGATGATCGAAGAGCCAGCTCTCGCCCGGTCCCACGGACAGCTCGTCGGCACTCGGCGTCGCTTCGGGCGCGGGCGCGGGCGCGGGTTGCGGCGTCGCGCCGCACGCCTTGGCGCGCTCTGCGAGGTCCGCGTTCAGTCCGAGAAAGTCCTCGCCGCCGTCGGGCGGGAGCGCCGTGGCGCGAGCGAGCTCGGCGGCGCTCGCATGTCGGGCGTTGGTCGCGGGGCGGTTGATCGGATGGGTGGGTCGAAAGTCGTGGGTCATGGTGCGGAGCGCGCGACGCGGTTGGGGGGGAGGCCGACAAAGCGCCCCCCATGGATCGACCGTGGAAGGCCACCATCCGAAGTCGCTCGGAAGTTCGTTCCTCGCCCTTGCGAGCCCACGCCGTGCGACGCTATCGACGCACGGAAAGGACTTCCGCCCCATGCTCATCGGCCTCGCGCTCGCCCTCACTCCGCACGCCTCGACGCTTGCGACCCCAACCCCGCAGGCCGACTCGGGCGCCAGCGCGCAGGCCGCGCCCAAGCTCGATCCGCAGCAGGTCCTGTGGCGCGGAGTCGACGCGCGGCGCGCGCAGTTGCGCGTCCGCGAGCTGGTGGCGCTCGGGCCGCGCATGGGCGGCACGCGCTCTGGGGACGCCGCCGCGGCGTACGTTTCCAAGGCCTTCGCGGAGCTCGGGCTCGAAGTGCGCATCGTCGAGACGCCGGAGCGCCGCACGTGGCAGCCGCTCGCGTGGACGCTCTCGGTGCGCGTCGAGGGCTCGCAGGAACCTGCGCGCAGGCTCGAGCGCGCTTGGCCGTGGCACAACTCGCCCGACGCCAAGGGCAGCGCGCTGCTCTCGCTCGAGTCCGCACCGAGTGTCGCGTGGCTCACCGAGCGCGCCGGTCGCGGTGCCAGCACGGCCGCCGTGATCCTCGCCTCGCGACCCGCGACCTCGGACGGCAGCTGGCCCGTGCCCGGCCGACTGCGCGAGGGCACCGCGCAGCCCTGCTTTGGGATCGCCAAGCCCGAGGCCGAGTTGCTGCGCGGCTGGCTCGACGCGGGCGCCAAGGTGCGCGTCGATTTCGAGCTCGATGTCGAGACGCGCAGCGCAGCGATCCGCACGGTCGTGGCGCGCTTGCCCGGCCGCAAGGGCGGCGAGGCTTGGAAGGCGCCGTATTTCCTGTTCTGCGCGCACGGTGACGCGGACTCCGGCGGCCCGGGCGCCGACGACAACGCGAGCGGCGTGGCGACGGTGCTCGAGATCGCGACGGCGTGGAAGCGCGCCATCGACGCCGGCGCGAGCGCTCCGGTGCACGAAGTGCGCTTCGCCATCTGGGGCAGCGAGATCGAGTCGACGCGCCACTTCCTCCACACGCGCGTGCCTGCGGACGGCGAGCTGCTCGGCGTGCTCAACTACGACCAGTCGGGTTTTGGGAGCGGAGCCGATCAGGTGAACGTCGAGCCCGATGACCTGCCCGGCAATGCGGCGCTCGTGAACGCGCTCGTGGCGGTGATGCGCGAGCGCGCCGACGCCGACGCGAGCGAACCGGGCGATTTCCCCTCGCGCTTTGCGACCAACAAGAGCCTCGGCGGCACCGACAGCTACGTGTTCAGCGACTCGGAGCTCTTCAAGTCGCGCGCGCTGCCCGCGGTCAGCGTGTTTTCCAGCGCGTGGGGCGCCGCGGGAGAGCACAAGCGCACTTCCGGCATGCCCGGCGAGTCGTGGCGCGAGCGCGACAAGGTCGGAGTCGACTACGACCTGTACTACCACTCCTCCGGCGACACGCCGGAAAACACGACCGACAAGGAGCCTTGGAACATGGCGTGGTGCGCGCGCGTGGGATGCCTCGGCGCGCTCCGCTATCTGGAGGCGCTCCCGTGAAGGACAGCCTGTTCGTCGATGGCCTCGCGCTCGACTGGCGCCCCTCTCCCTGCGTCGGCGTGACGTGGAAGAAGCTCTACTTCGACGCGCACAGCGGCGAATCCGCGGTGCTCCTGCGCTTCGAGCCCGGCGCCACCTACGACGCGCACCGCCATCCCGGCGGCGAGAATTACCTCGTGCTCGAGGGCGAACTCGAGGACAGCGGCCATCGCTGGGGCCCCCTGACCTACGTGCGCCACGCGAAGGGGAGCGCCCATCGGCCGCACTCCCCCACCGGCGCGCTCGTCTTCGTCTCGTTGCCGCGGCCGATCGAGCCCGCGTGAGCGCGCTCAGCGCTTCTTGAGCACGCGATGGGCGCCCAGGCGCGTCGTCACGCCCTTGGCGTCGAAGTGTTCGAGCAGCGGAATCAGGTACTTGCGAGTCGTGCCGAGCGCGTCGCGAAGCTGGGGAATTTCGAGGTGTCCGTGCTGCGTGCAGTTCGCGATCACGAGCGCCTTGACCTTCTCGATCGTCGTCGCCGCCATGACGAACTCGGCGCACACCTTGGCGAGCGAGCCTTCGTCCGCGCACAGCGCGATCACGCGCGCGAGCTCCTTCGCGGAGGTCCCGAGCAACGCGGGCAGCTCTTCGAGCAGCGGCGGCTGGTAACCGCGCGCCTCGAGCAGCGCGAGCAGCTTCGAGCGCAGCGCCGCCGCCGCGTCGTCGAGCTGCACCTCGCGCCCCGCCGGCGCCACGAGCCCGCCCGGCTGGCGCACGAGCCGCCCGCGCCGCGCTTCCTCGTCGATGAGCGCGTCGAGGAACTCGGCTTCGAGTCCGGTCAGACGGCGCAACTCGATCACTTCCATCACGCGCCGCAGAGCGTTCTCCGCGAACCACTTGGTCAGTGCGCTGCGCAGCTTGACCAGCGACTCCTCGAGTCGGTCGGCGTGGATCCACCCGTGCTTGGGACCAATCGAACGCGCGCGCTTCTCCTTGTAGAGCTGCTCGAGCAGCGCCTGCGTCGCCTCGACGGGCTGCTTGATCGCCTGCGCGAGATCGGTCAGCGCAGTGAGCGTCGCGCCGGCGCGAGCGAGCGTCGTTTCGAGCAGCGCGCTCGGATCGCCGAGCGCCTGCGCCTGCCGCGAGAGCTCCTCGATCACGAAGCCCTTGAAGCGCTTGAGGCGGTGACGGCTCTCCTCGACGATGCAGCCTCCCCCGAGCGTCACCGCGGGCGACGCGAGCCGCAGGATGAACGGATCGCCCGGCGCGCAAATCACCGGCTCCGCAAGGCGCACCTGCACGAGCCCTTCCTCGCCGGGCTGCAGCACCTCGTGATCGAGCAACACGAGCTCGCCCTGCGGATCGGCCGTGCCGGTGTGCAGGCGCACCTCCATGCGATCGGTCACCGCTCGCGCGAGCGAAGGCAGCACGCGCAGCCGCGCGGCCACCATGCGCACGGGGCTGAAGAAATCGGGGCTCGCGGCGACGTGTCCGCGCACGACGAGCTCGGTGTCGACGTCGGCGAGGTTGATCGCGGTCGAGTGTCCCGCACGCGCCACGTCGGTGGCCCTGCCGTAGGCGTGCAGCCCGCGCACCTTGCCGCGAACTCCCGCGGGCAGGATTTCGAGCACGTCCCCGCTGCGCACGGTGCCCGACGTCGGAACGCCGGTCACGACCGTGCCGAAGCCGGGCTTGGAGAACACGCGCTGGATCGGCAGGCGGAAAATGCCCTCGGCCGGTCGCGTCGGCGCGGCGAGGGCGTGCGCGACGATCGCCGCGCGCAACTCTTCGAGCCCCTGCCCCGTGCGCGCCGAGACGCGCAGCACCGGCGCGTCCTCGAGGAACGTGCCCTTCACGGCTGCGCGCACGTCCTCCTCGGCGAGCTCGACGAGGCCGGGCTCGACCATGTCGATCTTGTTGAGCGCGATCAACCCGCGGCGCAGCCCGAGCAGCCCCATGATGTCGAGATGCTCGCGCGTCTGCGGCATCACGCCGTCGTCCGCTGCGACCACGAGCACGACGAGGTCGATGCCCGTCGCGCCCGCGACCATGTTGCGCACGAAACGCTCGTGGCCCGGAACGTCGATGATGCCGACCGTGCGGCCGTCGGGAAGGGCCAGCGGCGCGAAGCCGAGGTCGATCGTGAGCCCGCGCTCCTTCTCTTCCTTCAAGCGATCGGGATCGACGCCCGTGAGCGCTCGCACCAGGCTCGACTTGCCGTGGTCGATGTGGCCCGCGGTCCCGATGACGATGGGCTGGATCTGCATCGCGTTCCAGAGCGGGAGGATAGCGTCGCACCGCGCTATCCTCTCGCGCGATGAACGCCGCGGCGCGCTTTCGGACCTTTGGCGAATGGACGCGCGAGCGCTTCGGCGCGCCGCTGCACCGAGTGGCGCTCGACGCGGGCTCGGCGTGCCCCAATCGCGACGGAACGAAGGGCTACGGCGGCTGCGTGTACTGCGACGTCGAGGGCTCGGGGACCGGCGCCCTGCGCGAGGGCGCCGATCTCTCCGCTCAGTTGCGCGCGGGTCTGCAGCGCGTCGCGCGCCGCAAGAACGCCGGTCCCGCGATCGCCTACTTCCAGTCGTACTCCAACACGTACGTCTCGACCGAGCGCCTCGAGGAAGTGCTGAGCGTGGTCGAGCCCCACGTCGGACGCGAAGTCGTGGCGATCAGCGTCGCGACTCGGCCCGACACGTTGCCCGAGCGAGCGCTCGACGTGCTCGCGCGCTGGAACGAGCGGCTGCCGGTGTGGGTCGAGCTCGGGCTCGAGTGCGCGGACGACACGCGCCTCGTCGAGATCCACCGCCTGCACACCGTGGCCGAGTTCGAGGACGCCGTGCGACGCACCCGCGCGCGCGGACTGCTCGTCATCGGCCATGCGATCCTCGGGCTACCCGGCGACGGGCGCGAGGGCGCGCGCCGCACGGCCGAGGTGCTCGCGCGAACGCTGTGCGAGGGCGTCAAGGTCCACCAACTGATGGTGCTGCGCAAGACCGTGCTCGAACGCCTCTGGCGAGCGGGGCGCGTCGAGTTGCTCGACGAGCCGACCTACGTCGACTGGCTGGCGGACTTCGTCGAGCGCCTCGGTCCCACGCAGGTGTTGCACCGCTTGCAGGCCGACGCCGAGCCGCCGCACCTCGTCGCTCCCTTGGCGACTCCGCACGCGAGCGCGCTTCGCGAGCGCCTCGCTGCGGAGCTCACCCGGCGCGGAACGCGTCAGGGCGAGCACTGCAGCGCTCGAGCGCGCTGATGAGCGAGCGCCGAGAGCGGCGCGTTCAGGCGAGCGGGATGTAGAAGATGCGGTCGCAGGACGGGCAGTTCACGACGCTCGTACCCCTCGCGACGCGCACGTAGAGGTTGACGGGCACCTGAATGTAGCAGGCCTGACAGACGCGCTCCTCGAGCGCGGCGAGCGCGACGCCCTCGCGCGTCTGCAGCAGGCGCTCGTAGACCTGAAACGTCTCCGGCTCCATGTTCGGCGCCATGCGCTGAGCGCGCTGGGTTTCGAGCGCGACGAGCCGCTCCTTCGCGGCCGCCATCTCGCTCGCGCAGTTCTTGGCGAAGTCCGCGAACACGACCTCGGCCGCGTCGACCTCGCCCTGCAGCCGCTTGACCTCGGCGTCGAGCGACTCGATCTCGGTCATGTGCGTCAGCGCTTCCTCGTCCGAGAGCGAGATGTCCTTCTTGAGCGACTTGATCTGGTGGGCGTAGGCGGCGTGCAGCGCGACGTCGGCGCGCGAGTGCGCCATCTCGTTCTCGACCTTGCGGATGCGCTGGCGCGAGGTGGTGGCGATGTCCTCGAGCTCCTTGACCTTGACCTTGAGCTCGAGCGAGCGCTTGTGGGTGTCGTCCTTGCGGGCGACGAGCGCATCGATCTGCGCCCTGCGGGAGGTACGTTCGGCCGGCAGTCGCCGCAACTCGTCCTTGACGCGATAGATGTCGGAGTCGAGTTCTTGGAGGGCGAGCAGAGCCTGAATCGTGTCCTGCATGGATTCCTTGGAGCTTGGCGGCGCGAGCAGTCTAGCGGCGGCCGCACCGCTCTTGAAGGATCGACCTCGCGGACCACCCGCGAGCGCCACCGCGGCCGCCCCGCGACTTGCGCGGGACGGCCGCAGGATTGCCGCTGGACCGCGGCGCCGTGCCAAGGACCCCGCGTGCGAGCGCCCCCTTGCACGCCTTGCCGTGCCGACTTTCGTGGGCGTGGCGAACTCGCGCGGGGGTGAGGGCGAGCGCTCAGGGCAGGGGCGCGATCGGCTCGTTCTCGTCGGGGATCGTGACCCCGTCGAGGAAGCTCGCGAGCTGGCGCGCGCGAACCGGGTGGCGCAGCTTGCGCACCGCCTTGGCCTCGATCTGGCGCACTCGCTCGCGCGTCACGCGGAAGATGCGGCCGACTTCCTCGAGCGTGT
>VGZD01000115.1 GCA_016872715.1 Planctomycetota bacterium | reverse complement strand
GGTGGCTCAGGGTTTCTGGGGGCGGTGGTGCTGCGCAGGGCCGCGGCGGCGGGGTGGGAGCGCGCGGTGTCGCTCTCGCGGGCCACGGGCCTCGACCTCGCCGCGGCCGACGCGCGCTCGATCGAGAGCGCGCTGCGCAGCCACGGGGCGAGCGCCGTGCTCCTGTGCGCCGCGCTGGCGAAGATCGACGAGTGCGAGCGCGAGCCCGAGCGCGCGGCCGCCACCAACGTGCGCGCGCCGCGGGAAGTCGCCCGCGCGTGCGCCGCGCTCGGCCTGCGACTGGTCCACGTCTCGACCGATCTCGCGTTCGGGGCCGCGCCGGCGCCCTCGGGCGGCTTTCGCGAGGAGCATGAGCCCTCGCCGATCTCGAACTACGGTCGCACCAAGGTCGCGGGCGAGCGCGCGGTGCTCGCGGCCCATCCGGCGGCGCTCGTCGCGCGCATCCCGCTGCTCTACGGCGACTCGCTCGGGCGCGGACTCGGCGCCACCGACGCCCTGCTCGCCGCCCTCGCGCGCGGCGAGACGCCGACGCTCTTCAGCGACGAGTGGCGCACGCCGCTCGACGTCGTGGACGCCGCCGACGCGTTGCTCGAGCTCGCGCGCGGAGCTTGCTGTGGGCTCCTGCACGTCGCTGGTCCCGAGCGCCTCTCGCGCGCCGAGCTCGGCCTCCTCGCCATTGCCGCCGCCGCCGCGCGCACGCTCCCGCGCACTGCACCCCGCTCGTCCGCACCGCAGAACAACCTGCGCCCCGCCGACGTGTGCCTCGACTCCACGCTCGCCCGCTCGATCCTTCGAACTCGCCTGCGTCCCGCCCGCGAAGCCCTCGCCCGCTAGCGTGGCGTGCCCGCGCGCGGGGCGGAGCGTGAAGCGGTGGGAGGGGGTCGGTACCCTAGTTGCCCCGCGGGGAGCGAGAGGACGACGCATGGAACTGCCGACACGATTTGAGCCCAAGGAGCACGAGGGACCGATCTACGCCGCTTGGAAGGCGTCGGGCGGCTTTCAGCCACGGGCTGCGCGCGGGGGGCGCGGGACGTACTGCGTCATGATCCCGCCGCCGAACGTGACGGGCGTGCTGCACATGGGGCACGCGCTCAACAACACGATTCAGGACATCTGCGTGCGCCACCGGCGCATGCAGGGCTACGAGACGCTGTGGGTGCCGGGGACCGACCACGCGGGCATCGCCACGCAGGCGGTGGTCGAGAAGAAGCTCTTCGCCGAGCGGAAGCTCAAGCGCCAGGACATGGGGCGCGAGGCGTTCCTCGGCGAGATCTGGAAGTGGAAGGAGGAGCACGGCTCCAAGATCCTCGAGCAGCTCGCGCGGCTGGGCAGCTCGTGCGACTGGTCGCGCACGCGCTTCACGCTGGAAGAGGGCATGTCGCGCGCGGTTCGCGAGAGCTTCGTGCGCCTGTTCGAGAAGGGCCTCGTGTACCGCGGGGCGCGGCTGGTCAACTGGGACTGCGTGCTCGAGACCGCCGTCTCCGACGACGAGATCGAGATGGTCGAGCGCAAGGACAAGCTCTACTTCATCCACTACGCGATCGAAGGGGAGCCCTCGCGCACGCTCACGGTCGCGACGACGCGGCCCGAGACGATGTTCGGCGACACCGGCATCGCGGTGAACGGCGAGGACGAGCGCTACCGCGACCTCGTCGGCAAGAAGGCGCTGATCCCGTTCATCGGGCGCGCGATTCCGATCCTCGCGGACGAGACCGTCGAGGCCAAGTTCGGCACCGGCGCGGTCAAGATCACTCCGGGGCACGATCCGGCGGACTACGAGCGCGGCGCGCGCTTCAAGCTGCCGGTCCTCAACATCCTCGCCAAGAACGGCGTGCTCGTCGGCGAGTGCGGGCCGTTCACGGGGCTGCCGCGCGAGAAGGCGCGCACGGAGCTCCTCAAGCAGCTCGAGGCGCAGGGCGCGCTCGAAAAGGCGCAGGACCTCGTGCACAACGTGCCGATCTCGGACCGCTCGAAGAGCGTGATCGAGCCGCTCGTCAGCGAGCAGTGGTTCGTGAAGATGAAGCCGCTCGCCCTTCCCGCGATCGCGGCCGCGAAGTCGGGCCAGCTGCGCTTCCATCCCGAGCGCTGGCAGAGCGTCTACTTGCAGTGGCTCGAGAACGTGCACGACTGGTGCATCTCGCGCCAGTTGTGGTGGGGGCATCGCATTCCGGTGTGGTACGACGAGGACGGCGTGCCGGTCGCGTCGCGCACCGACCTCGCCATCGGCTCGCCGCACCCGAGTACGAACAAGCCCATCGTCAAGCAGGACGAGGACGTGATGGACACGTGGGCGAGCTCGTGGCTGTGGCCCTTCGCCACGCTCGGCTGGCCCGACCGCACGAGCGACCTCGAGCGCTTCTACCCGACGCAGTTCCTCTCGACCGCGCGCGACATCATCTACCTGTGGGTCGCGCGCATGGTGATGGCGGGCTACGAGTTCTGCGACCACCTGCCCGCGGACAAGCGCTGCCCGTTCGACGTCGTCAACGTGCACGCGACGGTGCTCGACGCGCAGGGACGGCGCATGTCGAAGTCCTTGGGCAACGGCATCGACCCGCTCGAGATGATCGAGAAGTACGGCGCCGACGCCGTGCGCTACTCGCTGATCCTGCTGACGCGCGAGGGCCAAGACACCAAGCTCGCGCCGGACCGCCTCGAGCAGGGCTGGCGCTTCGGCAACAAGGTCTGGAACGCGACGCGCTTCGTGCTCGGCCAGATGCAGGGCGAGCGCACCGACGGCACGCTCGCGTCCGCGGTGGCCCTCGAGGATCGCTGGATCCTCTCGCGGCTCGAGCGCACGCGCACGAGCGTGACACGCGCGCTCGAGGAGTACCGCCTGAACGACGCGGCCACCGAGCTCTACAAGTTCGTGTGGAACGACTTCTGCGACTGGTACGTCGAGCTCGTGAAGTCGCGCCTCGCGGGCTCGGACGCGCGCAGCGCCGCGGCCGCGCGCGGGACGTTGGCGCGCGTGATCTCCGACTCGCTCGCGCTGCTGCACCCGTTCACTCCGTACATGACCGAGGTGCTGTGGAGCGCGCTCCACGAAACGCTCGGTCGCAAGGGCGAGGCGATGCTGATGAACAGCGCTTGGCCCGATGGAGAGGGGCTCGCGATCGACGAGCGGGCCGAGGCGGACATGGGCGTGATCCAGTCGCTGGTCGGCGCCGTGCGCTCGATCCGCGCGCTGACGATGGTGGGCGAGCGCAAGCAGCTCGCCGCCGTCGTGTCGGCGCCGCGCGAGACGGAACGCCGCGTCTTGCAGGAGCACGCGGCCTCGGCGCGCGCGCTGGGCTACCTCGAGTGCATGGACGTGCACGAGCGCGCGCAGCGCCCCGCCGCGAGCGCAGCCGCCATCGCCGGCGGCATCGAGGTGTTCGTGCAACTCGGCGCGGACGTGGACCTCGTCAAGCTGAAGGAGGTCTTCGCCCAGCGCATCGGCAAGCTCGGCGGCGCCATCGCGCAGATCGACGGCAAGCTCGGCAACGCCAACTTCGTGCAGCGCGCCGATCCCGAAGTGGTGGCCGCGGAGCGCGCGCGGCGCGAGGAGCTGGTGCTCGAGCGCGAGCTGCTCGAACGCAACCTCGCGGGTCTGTAGCAACGCGCTCGAGCGAGCGCGGCCGTCGAATCGCGCGATTCGACGGCCGCGCGTGTTCCGAACCGAGTCGGGAGCACGGAGCGACTAGCGCATCCGCCAGTCGCTGCCGATCTCGCCGGGCTTGGCGTACAGCGGGAGCTGGAAGGTGAAGCCCTTGTTCGAGACGCGCACCCAGCAGTTGAGCGAGAGCGTGAGCAGCGTCGCGTCCTCTTCCTTGCGCTCGGTCAGGCCGCCGGGCTTCTCGACGGTGTACGGACGCTTGGCGGCGATCACGGACGCCTTGGGCTCGACCGGGCGCGCGTAGTCGAAGTTCGGCGCGGGCATCCACGCCTTGGGTTCGCCGTCCGTCGAGTAGAAGATCAGGGCATCGACCGAGGTGTCGAAGCCCTCCGGCAGCTTGACGTCGGTGACTTGTTTTTCGGTGACTTGTTTTTCGGGGGCCTGCTTCTCGGGGGCTTGAGCCGCGACGTTTCTGGCGATCTCGGGCTTGCTCTCCTCCGGCGCCGTGGCGGGCTTTTCGAGCTCGCCCTTGCCGCGATAGCTGACGACGTAGGTGCCACGTTCCAGCGCGGGCTGCACGAACGCCTTGGTGGTCGAGAGGACGCCGACCGGCTGCGGTCCCATCTGTCGGGAGAGTTCCCCCAGCCCGAGCACGGACGTCGCGTCGATTTCGATCGCCGGCACGAAGGTCACGTGGTCATAGCCCGTGATCACCGCGTAGCCGGGGATGGCCACGGGCGGCTTGCCCTCTTCGAGGATCGTTTGCGCGGTGCCGGGCTCGGACGTCCAGCGGTCGATGGCGAAGGTCTTGGTGCCGTCGAACTGCGAGCCCGCGGGGCGCTTTTCGATCGGCAAGTCATCGCGCAGGATCAGGTTGGCGAGGTCGACGCCAGCCGCGCCGCTCGAGGCGCAGCGGAAGCCCACGCTGTCGGTGGACTCGTAGCGCTCCAGCCCGCGGCGGGTGGTCAGACGTGCGGCGACCAGCCCGAGCTGGAAGCAGCCGCCGACCACCACGCGCTGGTTGGCGTCCCAGCGCGTCAGTCCGTCGATCTTGCGCTCTTGCCGCCCGTTGCCGACCGAGATCTGCAGGTCCTTGTAGCCCGGATAGGCGGTGTAGGGGGACGCGGTCCACTCCCACACGTTGCCACACAGGTCGTACAGGCCCGCGGGCGTGCGATTGCCCTGCAGGCTCGCGACGCGGTAGGGCTCGGCCGGACGCACTTCGCGGCCGCCGATCTTGAGCTCGAGCGTGACCGAGCGCGTGGCGTCGGCGTCGTTGCCCCACGGGTAGACCGTGTCGCCGCGCCCGCGACCGGCGCGCTGGAACTCGAACTCGGTCATCAGTCGCAGACCGGCCCAGCGCGCGTACGCCACCGCGTCGCGGTAGTCGACGTACACGACCGGATGGGTCTCCTTGCCCTTGGGGATCTGGCACGCCTTGCCTTCCCAGTTCTTGCGCCACCATTCGGAGCGCACGAACTTCTGGCGCTCGGGCACCGGACGACCTTCCGCCTTGGCCTTCTCGGCCTCCTCGCCCTGCTTGCGCACGAACTCGAGGCTGGCCTCGTCGATGAGCTTGCTCGCCCAGTGCTCGGGCGGGCGCGCGCCGGTCGAGTTGACGTAGGCCGCGTACTGTTCGTTGGTGACCTCGGTCGCCATCAGGAAGAAGTCGTCGAGCGCAACTTCGTGCTGCGGCGTCTCGCGCACGATGTTGCCGAACAGGGTCTCGTTCTTCTTGCCCTCCTCCTCGACGTACTTGACGGTCGAGCCGATCTTGGTCGGACCGCCCTCGATGGAAATCAGGCCCGGCGGCGGCTGGAGCTTGCCCTTCTTCTGCACGGCGGGTGCGAAGGGCGGGACGATCGCGAGGGTCGTCGCGAGGGGCAGGAGCGCGTGAAGCATGCGTTCGGCCTAGGGACTCTTGGATGGGACGAGGGTCGGGGGTGGCCGTCCACGACGGCGGCTTCCTAGATCACGGGGGCAAAGATGTTACACGGACTCCCGCGTCCCGCAACGCGACCCGTACCCAGCCTGCGCGCGCGGCTTACGGGACCGCCGACCCCTCGGCGCCGACGCTCGACTGGCGCTGGCTGCGATCCAAGCTCGGGCGAGCCAGCCACTCCTCGCCGCGGGCTTGCAGGAGCGGCAGAAACTGGTCGAGCACGTCGGGATCGAAGGCCTGCTCGCGCTGGGCCGCGAAGTAGTCGAGCACCTTCTGGAGGCCCCAGCCGTCCTTGTAGGAGCGCCGGGTCGCGAGGCTGTCGAACACCTCCACCACGCCGAGCACGCGGCCGGGCAGCGAGATGGCCGTGCCGCGCTTGCGGTGCGGGTAGCCGGTGCCGTCCCAGCGCTCGTGATGCTCCGCGATCCACTGGCAGACCTCGCGCAGCCGCACGTGTCGGCCGAGCTTTTCGGCGCCGAGGCCAGGGTGGCGCTGGACCGCGAGGTACTCGGAGGGAGTGAGCGGGCCGGGCTTGGTCAGGAAGCCCAAGTCGTCGAGGAAGATCTTCCCGTAGTCGTGCGCGATGGCGGCGAGCTCGAGCTTCTCGCGCGTGGCGGCGTCGATGCCGCAGCGGGCCGCGAGCAGGTCGCAGTAGCGGCGTGTGCGCCCGCCGTGGCCGGCCGTGTAGGGGTCGATGCGCTCGATCGTGTTCGCGACCATGCCGGAGAGGATCTCGACCAGCTCGCCGAAGGCGAGGCCGGCGCGTTCGAGGGACCGTTCGCGCAGGGCGCGTTGCAACTTGGCGCCGAGCACGACGGGATCGATGGGCTTTGGCAGGTAGTCGTAGGCACCACCCTTGATCGCTTGCACGGCGGTCTCGAGGGCCGGTTGGCCGGTCATCAGCACCACGGCCGCATGCGGCTGCAGGTCGCGCGAGGCGCGCAGGATCTCCTCGCCATCGTTGCAGCCCTCGAAGAATACATCGGTCACGACGGCTTCGAAGCGCACCCGCCGCAGGGCGTCGAGCGCGGAACGAGCGCTGGTCGCGAGCTCGACTTCGAAGTCCCCGATCGCGAGCGCGCGCCCGAGCAACTCGAGCGTTCGCAACTCGTCGTCGACGAGCAGGATTCGGGGTTTCACAACCGTGCCCAGCACACTTCAAGTAGAACCGCGGAGCTACGGATCCGCAAAGCCACCCCGACGCGCCGCGGGCCATGGGAGCTCGCGCGGGCCGAGGGGGCGGGGCGGGGGGCGCTCACGCGGGGTGAGGGGGCGGGGCGGGGCGGGGGCGCCCGCGCGGCCGAAAACGTGCCGCGGCGCGGGCGGGAGGGCGTCGAGGGAGGGTTCGAGCTTGCGTCCTTCCCGCGTGGGCCCATGATGCTCGCCGCCTTCCGCCATGACCACGCCTGAACAAGCGCCTGAACAACCGTCCGAAGAGTCGCTCGCACAGCCGCTCGCCGTCGGCAGCTCCCATGCCCTGATCCTGCCCGAGGAGCACGCGGGGCGGCGCCTCGACCGCGTGCTCGCGGAGCTGGTGCCGCAGCTCTCGCGTTCGCACTGGAAGGAGCTGTTCGAGGCTGGGCTGGTGCGCGTCGACGGCGTGGCCTGCGAGCGGCCGAGCACCGAGGTCGTCCCCGGCAGCCGCGTGGAGTTCACCGTCGCGGGGCGGGCCAAGCACCGCGCGGAGGTGCCCGATCCCTCGCAACTGGTGGTGTTGCACGAGGACGCCGCGTTGGTCGTGATCGACAAGCCGCCCGGCGTGCTCGCGCATCCCACCGACACGCGCAGCGGCGCGACCATCTCCGACCTCGCGGCGGCGCGCTATGGGGCGCTGCCGACGCTGCAGGGTCTGGATCGACCCGGCATCGTGCACCGGCTCGATGCGGGCACGAGCGGCGTGATGGTGCTCGCGCGCACGGAGAGCGCCTTCGAGCACCTGATGAGCCAGTTTCGCGCGCGCGCCGTGCGCAAGACCTACCGCGCGCTGGTGTACGGCACGCCGCGCTTCGACACGGGCTGGATCGATGCACCTCTCGAGCGCGACAGCGGCGACTCCAGCCGCATGGTCGTCGCGCGCCCCGGCGAGGGCCGCGAGGCTCAGACCTACTATGTGGTCGAGCGCCGCTTCCGCGGCCTGACGCTCGTCGCGGCCCAGCCCAAGACCGGCCGCACGCACCAGATCCGCGTGCACCTGACGCATGCCGAGATGCCGCTCGTCGGCGACAAGCTCTATCGCCGCAAGGGCGGACCTTCGCTGCGCCTGCCGACGAGCGCGCCGGTGCCCTCGCGCCAGTGCCTGCACGCGGCGGAGATTCGCTTCGTGCATCCGCTCACGCTCGAGCCGGTGAGCTACACCGCGCCGCTCGCGTCGGATTTCGCCGCGATGCTGGCGTGGACCGAGCGCGAGCTCGCGCCCTGAGCGTGTCCGGGAGCGCGCGCGGTGCCGCGGCTCAGTCGAGCTTGATGCGCAGGTTGCGCTCGGGCTGACCCGAGAGCGAGAGCGGCTTGGAGTCGCTCTTGCCGGCGTCATCGGTGGCCGTCACGCGATACTTGCCCGGCGGCAACGGCCCGAGCTTCTGCTCGGTCGAGGAAAAGCCCTCGGTGAACATCGTGCGGAAGCTCTCGGCGCTCATCAGGTTGCCGTGCTCGCGGCCGAGCTCGTCGACGACGCGAATCGAGGCCCGCACGGGCTTGCCCTGCGCGTCTTCGACCGCGACCTTGAGCATCGTGCCGCTCTCCATCACCAGCTCGACCGAGTTCGTTTCGCCGCTGCTCGCGCGCACGGCTCCGCTCTCGCGCGTGGTTTGCCGCTCGCGGCGCGCGCTCAAGGTGTAGGTGCCCGGCGAGGCGCCGTCGAACGTGAAGCGACCGTCGGTGTTGGTCATGCAGCTCGAGAGCGGGTTGATCACGCGGCCCGCGGCGTCGCGCACGAACACGGCCGCGCCGCTGATCGGCACGCCGTCGCCCGCGCGCACGGTGCCCTCGATCGCACAGGGCGCGTCGAGTCGCACGACGATGTCGTTGCGGGATTGGCCCTTGGCGAGCTCGATCCCGGTCACGACCGCGGTGCCAAAGCGCGCGCTCTGTCCGAAGGCGCCCGCGAAGCCGGAGTTGCCGACGCGCAGCGTGTAGGTGCCCGGGCGCAGGTTCAGCAACTGGAAGCTGCCATCCTCGGCGGTCTGCGCTCCGCGTCCCATGTCGAAGGCGAAGATCGTCGCGCGCCCTTCGCGCTCGGATGAGAGCGCGACGTTGGCGGCCGGAGCGCCATCGGGTCCGAGCACGCGACCACGGATCGCACCGGCGGGCAATTCGAGATCGAGGCGGTGCTCGCTCACCTCGGGGATCGACTCTTGGAATTCGGTCGAGTCCGGGTCGCCCAAGCGAGCGCCGACCACGATCGAGTAGTCGCCGGCGGAGTCGAGCACCATCGCGTAGCTGCCATCCGGCCCGATCTTGGCCGTCTTCATCGACGAGAGCATCGTGGTGCCGTCGGCGAAGGCCATCACGAGACCCTGCTCGAGCCCGCGCTCGCCTTGCAGCACGCGACCCGTGAGTCGCACGGGGTTCGCGGGCGGCGCGCCGAGCACGACGTGCGTCGTCTGGGCGTCGACGATCTCGACCGCCGTCATCTTGAGCTGCGCCATCATGCCCGCGACGTCGAATTCGCCGTCCGCACCCGCCGCGTTCGCCAGCGTGTTCATGCGCGGCATCGCCATCACGTTGTAGCTGCCCGGCGCGATGCGTTCGGCGACGAAGCGCCCGTTCGCATCGGATTTCGTGTTGCCGCCCACGTCGCCGCCGCCGGGACCGAAGTTGCCGATCATGATCTGCCGATCGGGGTCGGGGCGACCGGTCGAGTCGTAGATCTCGCCTTCGAGGCGTCCACCCACGCGCAGTTGGAGCGTGACGTCGCGCGCCCCGAGCAAGGCGTCGACCGTCACCTCGAGCTCCTCGCTCGGAGCCCACGCCTCGCTGGTCGCCGTGAGCGCCGCCATGCCGGCGGGCACGTCCTCGATCGCGAAGCGACCCTCGGAGTCCGCGGTCGCGCTCTTGCCGCCCGTGCGACCGAACAGGCCGCGCCCGCTCGACTGCGAGTGCGTCACCTTCGCGCCCGCGACCGGCGCGCCCGTCGGGGCGAGCACGACGCCCGTGATTTCGCACGTGCGCGCGAGCCGGAACTCGTGCACGTCGGCGGAGGGTGCGACGACGCGGCGCGCATCGGAGCGCGTGAAGCCCTGCGCCTCGACCCGCACGTCGTAGCTTCCCTTCTCGACGTACACCGTGAACGAGCCGTCGACTCGGCCGCTGAAAGCGACTGCGTCTGAGTCCGACCGGAACAGCGCGGCGAAGTCCTCGCCCATCGTCGGAGCGCCGCGCCCAGCGTCGTCCTCGCGCGCCGGCGCGGCCGTCACGCGGAACGTCTCGAGCGCCTTGCCGGCGGCGTCGAGCACGACGCCGCGAAGCGGCGCCGGCTGCTCGAGCACGAGCTCGAGCGGCGAGAGGGCGTCCACGGGCCCGGCCTTGGCGCGCCACTGGGCGGGAAACTCACCGATCGCCTTGCCTTTCGACGCCGTGACCAGCACGGACTTCGCGGAGATGCCGCTCAAGGCGAAGCGTCCCTGCTCGTCGGTCTTGGCGTGCTCGCCCTCGCCCGCCACGGCGCGCTGCACGCCGCGGAATCCGCCGCGCACGGCGCTGCGGATCGACTGCTGCGGGTTCTCGCGCTCCGCGGGCGCGACTCGCACCGTCGCGTCGGCGACGGGCGTGCGATCGGGCCACAGCACGACGCCGCTGACGGTGTTGCCCGCGCCGAGCGCGAGCACGACGTTCTCGACCAGCTCGCCCTCGGCGAGCTCGAAGTCCTCGCGCACGTGGTCGACGTAGCCGTCGAGCGCCGCGCTCAGGTCCGGCTTGCCCGGAGCGATGCCGGCGAGGTCGAAGGCGCCATCCGCGCCGGTGACCTGCGTGCGACCGAGCGCTCCGCGCAGCCAATCCATGCCGCCGCCCGAGCCGCCGCTCGCGCGCACCTGCGCGCCCTTGGCCGGAGTGCCGTCGGGCAGGGTCACCTTGCCGCGCACGCGCGCCCCCGCGGCCAGCGTGTAGGTCTTGTGGACGTGCTCGCCCTCGCGCGCCGTAAGCTCCGCATCGATCACGGGCACCATCACCCGAGGGTCGATCGTGAGGAAGTAGTTCAGGCCCGCGCGCAGGCCGCCGGCCGAGAAGGAGAGATCGGGGGCCAGCCGCGCGCTCAGCGAGTGGTTGTCGCCGCCCATGGACCAGCCGACGAGCACCGCGTCGACTTCGGCGAGCGCCGCGGCGTCGAAGCCAGCGGGCACGCGCGCGGGCAACATGACGTGGCCCGTCAGCCAGCCGCCGAGCTTGGGCTCGAGCGTCACCGCCGCCCCCGTGCCGGGCAACTTCACTTCGATGGGTTGCTTGATGTAGCAGTAGCGCGCG
>VGZD01000114.1 GCA_016872715.1 Planctomycetota bacterium | reverse complement strand
CCGGGGGCTTGGAAAGCCTCCGGCGGCCGAGCCTTCGCGCTGGGTTGTCGACGGGGTGATTCGCTGGCCCTCGCGGTGCGCTCCCCCAGCCCGCGCAGCGGCTTCGCGCCGCCGCCGCCCCTTCGCGCCGCCGCCTCTTCGCGCCGCCGAGTAGGTAGGTCGAGGAAGCGGCTGCGGCAGAGCGGGACGGAGCGGGACGGAGCGGGACGGAGCGGGCGGGCGCGGCCTTGGGCCGAGAAAGGGAGCAAGGAGCGGCGGGCAACGAGCAGCGGGCAAAGAGCAGCGGGCAAAGAGCAGCGGGCAAAGAGCAGCGGGAGGGCTCGCCTGCGGTCGGCGCGCCCCCCCGCGTGGGATCACTTCTTGTCGTAGAGCGCCGACTTGTCGCCGATGAACGACACGTCGGTGTAGCCGATCAGGATCACCTCATCGAGGATCTTGACCACGTCGGAGTAGCAGGTGCCCGGCAGCGGGTCGATCGTGACCGAGCCCTTGGGGTCGATCTTGAAGAGCTCCTTGACGCGGGCGACGATCTCGCGCATCTCGTTGCTCGACTTCGGGCCGACCGAGTAGCGCACGACGCGGTCAGGGCCGTACTTGTAGGCCCCTTCGCCACTCCAAGGCGCGCCCGAGTCATCGGGCATCAGCTTGGTGCCTTCGCGCTCGACCTTGAGCTTGATCTCGACCTTCTCCTTGGGCTCCGCTTGGGTCTGGTTGACCCCGACGTCCTTGGGCAGGTAGGCCGACAGCTTGCCCTCGAGCAGTTTGAACTTGATCGTGAGCATGAAGAAGATGAGCAGCTGGAACACGACGTCGATCATCGGCGTCATGTCACCCTTCATCTCCGTCGACTCTTGCAAGCGGCTGACTCCGATGGCCATCTAGTTGCCTCCTTCCTCAGCGTCCTTGTCGGGCTTTTCCTGACCGGCGGCCAGTTCGATCTTCCAGATCTTGATGTCCTGAATGCCGCAGATTTCCATCACCTTCTGGATGTGCTTGAAGGGAGTGGACTGGTCGGCGCGGACCAAGATCGGCTTGTCCGGTGCGATGATCGTCGAGCCCGGTTCGACCGGGGCCTTGGGCATCGCACGGGCTCGCATCAGGAGATACTCCTTGAGCTTCTTGTAGCCGTCGTCGTGCTCGGGGTCGAAGTAGACCTCGCGCTTGACCAGAATCCGGCCGTCCGCGGTGATGTTGATCACCGGACGGGGATCGAGCGGGTTGGGCTTGTCTTCCTCGGCCGAGAGGGCCTTGGGAAGCACGAGCGTCTCCAGATCCTTCTGGCTCATGTCCATCAGGAGCATGAAGAAGATGATCAGCTGGAACGTGACGTCGATCATCGGCGTCATGTCCATCGCGATCTCATCGCTGGCGTTGCTCTTGGTGAGCTTCATGGATCCTCCAAACGCACCTACCCCACCCGGGCCGCCGACCTACACAGCCCGCGAGGCGGGAGCGTGGGCCGTCGCGGCCTGAAGGGGGTGCAGTGGCGTCACTGGCTGTTCGTCGGGCGGAAGCGCTCGAACAGGTCCTCGACGATCGCGCCGACCTCGATGATGTTGCGCACCAGGCGGTTGCGGAGGTACGCGAAGGCGGCCGTCGCGGGGATGGCGACCATCAGACCTTCGAAGGTCGTGAGGAGCGCGACGTAAATACCGCTCGCGAGCTGGGCCGGCGTCGGGTTGGCGGTGTTGGCGATGATGTGGAAGGAGGCGATCATGCCCTGCACCGTGCCGAACAGGCCGAGCATGGGGGACACGGCGGCGAGCACCGAGATCCAGCCGATCTTCTGGTTGAGGCGGATCGACTCTTCGTCGCCCATCTCTTGCAGCGCGTTCTGGATCACCTCGAAGGGCTGGCCGATCTTGGCGATGCCGGCGGCGCAGACCTTGGTGAAGAAGCTGGGCTCGTTCTCGCACAGCTCCATGGCTTCTTGGAACTGGCCTTCTTCGAACAGGCCCTGAATCTCGTCGACGATCTCCGGCGGAGCGAGCTTCTCGCGCGCGAGCGTGACGTAGTTCTCGATGATGACGGCCAGCGTCAGGATCGACAGGGCGATGATCACCCAGCCGATGAAGCCCGAGAGCACGATCAGGTTCCACAGGGACAGCTCTTCGGGTTCGGCGGCCGCGGCGGCGCCGTCTTGGGCGAGCAGCGGCAGGGCGGCGAACAGCATCACGGCCAGCGCGGGCAGGGCGCGGCGGCCAAGGGCGACGGCGCGAGAGCGAACGGAACGGAACGTCATGACCCGGGAACTCCTAGAGAGAGGATGGGGGAGAGAGAAGAGGTAGGTGGGACCCTTGTCGAGGCAGCGCCTCGACCGACAGGGGGGATTCGACAGGCAGCTTGCGTACGTGGGGGAGGGATTTGAGGGGACGAGAGCTTAGCAGCAAGGCTCGGCTTGCAAGCGCGGTTCGCTAGCAGCCGAGGTCCTTGGCGAGTTGGCGTGCGCGCAGCGAGGCCGGGGCGTCGGCGCCGTTGGCGAGCACGTCCTTGATCCGCGCGCAGGCCTGGGTGCGCGCGTCCGCGTCGGGGAGCTTGGAGTAGGCCTCGGCCAGCTTGACCGTCGCGCGCAGGGCGCGGTCGCGGTCGCCACAGTCGAGTCCGACCACTTTGGCGAGCATCAGGCTCGCCTCGCGGGGCTTGTTGTCGGCGAGGAGCGCTTCGCCCAGGCCGAGCTGGGCCGCGAAACGCGCCGTGGGCGCGGAGTCGGGCTTGAGGCCGTTGACGCGACTCTGGAAGAAGCTCACCGCCTGCTTGGCCTGACCGCCCGCGAGATCGACGAAGCCCTGCCCAAGGGCGGCTTCGTCGGCGATGGCCTGCAACTCGTCCTTGCGCGGGTTGTCGGAGGCGAGCAGCGCACCGACTTGGCTCTCGAGGGCCGCGAGCACCTCGCGGGCTCCGAGCGTGTCCTTGCCTTCGAGCAGGGCGCGAGCGGCCTGCACTCCGGCCTGCAGGCACAGCAGCGGGTCATAGCCGGCGGCGGTCGCATCGGCCTTGAACTCGCCGTGGACGCCGCGGTAGGCGGCTCCGGCTTCCGCGGCCTTGCCGGACAGCCACAGGGCGCGCGCGTGCAGCATCCGCATCGCGGGAACGTCGGCGTTGGCCGCGAAGGCGGCGAGGTAGCTCTGGGCCTCGGTCGCGGCCTCGGTGAAGCGCGCCGGATCGGCTCCACCGCCGTGGATCAACGCCTCGGCGAGGTGGCGCTTGGCGGCGGCCTTGACCACGTCGCGCGCGCTGGCGTCACCGGCGGCGATGCGAAAGCTCTTGGCCGCGTCCGACCACGATCCGCGGGCGGCGTAGATGTGGCCTTCGCGGAAGCTCGGCGGGACATCGCCCCACTCGACGCTCTGCACCTGCAGGGCCTCGTAGTTGTTTTCCTTGGAGCCCACCGCCACGGTCACCTTGCCCAGCTCGTAGCGCTGGACCACGCCGGAGACCATCGACACCGAGCCGTCGCGCTTGCTCTTGACGTAGACCTGATCGGGGCGACCGCCGCCCTCTCCGGCGGCGAGGCTGGACCCTGAGGCGAGCAGGGAGACGAACAGGGACAGCGCGAGGTGGGTAGCGATGCGGCGCATGGGACTGGGGGGGATTCTAGCGGGGGTGCGGGGGCTCACAACGGGCGAGGTCGAGCGGTGCGACGCGCTCACTTCACCTTCGCAACCAGCCACAGGTAGCGCTGGCGGTTGTCCTCGGTCATGCCCTCGGTCTTGAACTGCGTGCCGCCGCCGAGCTGGGTGTTCATCGGACCCATCAGCGAGCGCGCGGTGTCCATGCGCTTGCCGTCGACGGCCGCGAAGCGCAGGTAGCTGTAGATCTGTTGGGCCTTGAGGCCGTACCACTCCTGCGCCCACTTTTCCGAGGCGTCGGTGAGTTGGTTGATGGCCTTGGTGGCGAGCTCGAAGTCGGCGACGGTGGTCGCCGCACCGGCGTTCTCGATCACCTTCGTGCCCTGCACTTCGAGCCAGCCCGCGGCGGCCTGCGCGAAGTCGTAGGCCGTGCCCTTCGCGGCGCGCACCTTCTCGTCCATCACGAGCGGCTTGAGCGTCGCAAAGGCGTCGGCGATCTTCTTCTGGCGCAGCTGCGCCTCGCCGAGGTCGGGCAGCACGCGAATCTGCATGTCTTCCGCGTGCTTGGTCTCGGCGCCAAACTGCGACTGGATGCGCTTGAGCAGCTCTTCGGCCGTGGCCCACGCCGACAGGTTCATCCAGTGGCGCGACTCGGCGCGCATGTTGTCGAAGCTCGGTCGGGGGCTGGTGCGGTTGAGCACCTGCAGGTTCTCGGCCATCTCGCGCTCGATCCCTGGCTTCTTGGCCGCGTCCTTCTCGGCCTCGAAAGCGGTCTTGAGCATCTTGTAGGACTCGGTCGCCGCGCTGCCGGTCCAGCGGTTGTCGGGGAAGCTCGAGAGCATCAGCCCGAGCAGGGACTTGACGTTTTCCTGCTGGTTGAGCCTGCCGTAGGAGATCAGCACGCGGTACATGGCCGCGGGCGCGAGCTGGTTTTGCTCGGGAAACTCGCTCTGGAAGGTGCCGAGCACGTCGACGACCTTCTGCCAGGAGTTCGCGCCGCCACTGGCGACCTCGAACTCGGCGAGACCCCAGTAGAAGCGCGCGTTGGCGGTCGCTTCCTTGCGGCGCGCGAGCCGACGGGCGTCGGTGGTCGCGGCGTCCGCGCTCTTGAGGTACGTCGTGAGGTAGCTCTCGAGGGTGCGGATCGCGGCCTCGTAGCGCTTGAGCTTGAACTCGCACACGCCGACGTTGACCTTGGCCTTCTCATGGCTCTCGGCCCCCGCGCCGACGCCCGCGTAGGCCGTGCGCGCTTCCTCGAACTTGCCGTCGGCGTAGAGCTTCTCGGCGTCGCGGAACTTGATGTCCTCGCCCTTGCCGGTGCCGCTCGCGGCACGCTTGAGGACCTCGTCCGCGCGAGCGGCGAGCGCGTCGATGGCGCTGTCGCCCTTGATCGTGCGCTTGAGCAGTTGCGCGCAGTCGTAGAAGCCCTTGGCGCTCTCGCCATCGAACTTCGGATCGCCCGACCAGCTCTCGAGCGCCTGTTCGTACACGGCGGCCGCTTCGAGCACGCGGTCCATGCGCTGGTAGGAGCGCGCGACGTGCCACAGGACTTCCGGCATGCGCTCTTGGCGCGCGGCGAGGTCCGAGCCGTCGAGCGAACTGACCACGCGCTTGAAGGCCCCGACGGAGGCCGCCCAGTTCTGCGCGTTGAACTCGCCCTTGGCGGCGTCCATCAGCACGCTCGGATCGACGCGCACGCCCGGGCGCGCGATGATCTCGCCGATCACGCGCTGGGCGCGCACCTGCAGGTTGTTGCCCTTGTTTTCGGCCGCGACTTCCTGCGCCAGCGAGAGCGCGAAGTCGAGCGACGAGCGCTGGTTCTTCTTCGGCAGGCTGGCGGCGGCGAGCGCTTCTTGGCTCTCGTACCAGCGCAGGTCGCCGACGGCGGGGTTGCCGCCGAGGAACCCACCGGCGCTGACGAGCGCCTGCGTCACGTCGAGCAGCGCCATGTAGCCCTGCGGCGGCGTGAGCTCGAGGCCCTCGCGCTTCCACGTGTTGACGTAGTGCAGCGCCCACGCGAGCGCCGCGGAGGTGTCGCCGGCGGCGATGTTGGCCTTGACGAGTCCGGGCGTGCCGAGCTGCAGGAACAGGAACCGGCTCTGCTTCTCCGGTTGCTGCATCTGCGCCGAGGCCTCCTTCCAGGCGGCGAGGTCGCGCGGGATCGAGAAGTTGACCGCGAACTCGTAGTAGCTCGCAGCCTCTTGGTAGAGCTTGGCCGCCGACTTGAAGTCGTCCTCGTGCGCCCCTTGGGCCGCGTAGACGTCGCCGATGCCGATGTAGGCCCGCAGACTCCACGGCGTGCCCTCGCCGGCCGTGTCGCTGAGCTTGACGAACATCTTCTCGGCCACCGAGAACGTCGTGGGGACTTCCTGCACCCGCGCGAGCTGGAGGTTGAGGTCGGCGCCGTTGAGCAGGAGCTCGAACAGCCGCCGCTGGACACCTTCGCCGCCCGAACCTTCCTTGAGCAGCTCCTCTTGTTCGCGGATCAGGTCGTTGACGCGACCGACCGCGGATTCGAGGAAGCTGCGCATCGCGCCGCGTCGGGCGTTGAGCTCCTCGCCCACCAAGTCCGCGAGGGAGTTGCCGAGCACGCGCGCGTAGGCGCCGTCGACCTCCACCGTGCGCGCCTGCGCTCGGGCCACCACGTCCGCATCGCCGAAGGCCTTGTGCTTGGCGAGGAACGCTTGGTAGGCGTCGACGGCCTTCTTGAGCAACTCCTCGCGCCTGCTCGCGTCGGCCTTGGCCGCGTCGTAGAGCGCGTCGCAGCGCAGCAAGGCGACTTCCTCCGTCAGCTTGGACGACAGGCCACCGGACTCGACGTTGCGCAGCACTTTCTCGGAGAGCTCGACGAAGCCGAGCTCCGCGAGGCCCTTGGCGAAGGCGATGTCCGCGCGTTGCTCGACCTCGCTCTTCTGTCCGAAGAGCGTGGCCGTGGAGAAGGCGAAAACCAGTCCGAACGACAGGGGACGACGCATGGGCGGGATCGGGGTGGGGTGGGGGCGAGCGAGCTGTCGCGGCAGGGCGGCGTGGCTCGGACCCGCGGCGGTGCGCCTGTGCGCGGACGCGCCGCGGACAGAGTGCACCTTGGGCACGAGTACCGCACGGCCTCGGGACAGGCTACGCAGTTTCTCTGGCGCGATCCGGCGACGCACCGCGCGGGCAGGTCGTCGGAGAGCGCTGGTCCGCACGCGGCCTGGGTGGACAGGCTGCGTGCGGCCAAGGGCCGAGAATGGTACGAAACTCCCGCGCGCGAGCGAGGTGGGAGCCGCGGGAAAATCGTCGCGCACGCGCCTGATTCGGCGCGCCCGCGGGCTTGGACTGGGCGCTGGGCTTGAACCGGGCGCTGGGCTTGAACACTGCGCACGCGAAACAGCGCGGGTCCGCTGCGCGACGCGCACCGGACCCGCGGGGGGATTGGCAAGGCCGCTCGGGTCAACCGCTCGGGTCAACCGCTCGGGGCCGAACTGGGAGTGGGCAGATCCGGGAGTGGGCAGATCCGGGAGTGGGCAGATCCGGGAGTGGGCAGATCCGGGAGGCGGCGACCGCTCAGTTGCCGAGCTGGGAGGGCAGCGGCTCGAGTTCCTCGGGGATCACGATGTTGGCCGTGACGAGGATCAGGAGCTTCTGATTGGCCGCGTAGGTGCCCTGACGGTCGAACAGGAACCGCACGAGCGGGATCTTGTTGATGATCGGGATGCCCGAGCGCAGGTCCTGCTTCTCGCTGACCTTGAGTCCGCCGAGCATCACGGTGCCGCCATCGGGCATCGGGACGGTCGTGCGCACGCGCTGGATGTCGATCTCGGGCAGTTGGATCGTGACCGCGTTCTGGCTGCCGAGGGTGGTGGCCACTTCGCGGATCGGGCGGCGCAGGGTCGCGACCGTCGGACGCAGCTCCATCATGATGAAGCGGCGATCGGCGGACACCACCGGGCGCACGTCGAGCACGACGCCGTCCTGCACGGTCTCGACGATCGGGTCGGCGATCGAGGCCGCCTGCGCGATCTCGACGTCGAAGTCCTGCACGTAGGCGACCTGATTCATGACCGACAGGTTCGCGCGCGCCGTGTTGAACACGAGCAGCTTGGGGCTGGTGACGATCTCGCGGCGCTCCGACTTGGAGACGGCGCGCAGCACCATCTGCATCTGGAGGTCGCTCAGGTAGGTCCACGAGAACGACAGGCCGCCGGTGGCCTGCAGCACGTCGGCGTTGCCGAGGCTGACGTCGTAGAGGTTCTCGACGCGCGTGCGCAGGTCGCCGTCCTGACCGTCATCGTAGAACGCGCCGAGGTCGTTGCCCTGACCGATCTCCTTGCCGAGGTCGGCCTGCGTCGAGGCGTCGCCGAAGTCGTTGAGGAACGTGTTGGTGCCCAGACCCGGCTGGCCGAGGCCGCGGAAGTCGATGCCGATGTCCTCGAGGAAGTTGTCCTCGACGCGCAGGAAGCGCGCTTGGATGTCGACCATGATGCCGGTGGCTTCGCGCAGGTCGTCGAGCAGCTTCTTGACCTGCTCCTGAACTTCCGGCGTCTGGTTGACGACCATCGTGCCGGCCTCGGTGATGCGCACCGAGTTCAGCGGATCCTCGTTCCAGCTCTCCGCCGCGACGTTGTCGCGCACGAGCGCCTCGAGGGCGTCCGAGGTCACGACGAGGCCTTCGCGCTCTTCGACCTCTTCGTCCGGCTGCTCGAGGCCGCCCGACGGGGCGATGTTGATCTCGCGACCGGGGAAGGACGGGATCGGGTGGATGATGTCCCGGACCTCGTACATCTTGAGGATCTGGTTGCCGAAGGTCTCTTCCTTCGTCACGAACTTGACCACGCCGTCCTGCACCTTCCAGCGCAGGTTCTCGTGGGTCTCGACGATGATCTCGAGCACGTTGCGGACGCTGCGCTCGGGCAGATCCATGTCGACCTGCTGGGCCTCTTCGTCGAGCTCCTCCATGACCTTGGCGGACACGAGGAAGTTCACGCCGGTGAGGTTTTGCAGGAAGCTCGCGACTTCGGCGAGCGGCACGCCTTCGCCATCGGCGGTGCGGAAGCGCGGCGCGAAGCGCACGGCGGCGAGACGCTCGATGACGGCGGTCGTGTCGGCGCCGGCGGCCGTGGCCTTGGCGGTGAACTCCAGCGGCTGGCGACGGTTCACTTCGGCCCAGCGGCGCAGGTCGTCGAACGCCAGCGGCGTGTTCTGGGGCACGTCCATCGTGTCGACTTCCTCGAACGTGCGGACCCACTGCTCGCGGTAGCGGGCGAGGGTGTCGAGCTCGGTCTTGTTGTGGCGCGCGAGCGCGGCTGCGTCGCGCAACTTGGTGGCGGCGCTGTTCTGCGGATCCTCGAGCAGGATCTGCTCGCACAGGGCCTCGGCCTGGGAGTACTGATCGGCGAGGAAGGCCGAGTTGGCGTCCTGGAACAGCGTGCGCAGCTTGTTCGCGCGGTAGTTGCGCACATCCTCTTCCTTGCGGGCCGCTTCCGCCTCGGCGGCGGCGAGCTTGCGCTGCTGCTCGGCCTTGCGCGAGGCTTCGAGCTGGTCGAGGGCGTCGTGGATGCGCGTGCCGATGATGCGCGCGTCCAGCGAGTCCTTGGCCACCAGCGGGTGCCAGACGAGCACCGACTCGGCCTCGCGGAAAGCGGCGACGGCGGCCTCGTAGTGGCCCTGAGCCATGGCGGCTTCGGCGCGCTTGACCGCTTCCTCGGCGGCCATCTGGGCCTGGGCGCGGCGCACGATCTCGCGCTCCTTCGCGTCCTGGAACTGCTCGCCCATGTCCATGAACTTGTCGCCGAGCAGCGCCTTCATGCGACCGATGCGCTCGCGGGCGGCCACGCTGGTCGGATCGACCTCGAGTGCGTTGGCGTACTGGGAGAGCGCGGCTTGGAGGTCGCCCTGATCGCGCTTGGCGTCGCCGACCCTGAGGTACTCGGAGGCGAGGAACGCGGCGCGATCGCGGCGCAGCTCGATCTCGGCGCGCTCGTCCTGCACGACGATGGCGGCGGGCTCGGGTTGCGCGGCGACGGGTTGCGTGGCGACGGGTTGCGCGGCAACGAGGGTCGGGGCAGCTTCGCCCGACGCGGGCGCGAGCTTGGTCTCGGTCGTTCGGCACGCGGGGGCGAGGGTCAGGGCGAACGCCGGCAGGAAAAGGAAGCGCAAGCGCATGGAAGTGGGGGCCTCGACTCGGGGCGCGCCGCCTGTGGTGGAGCGACGGCCGCGAAGGAACTGGGTGAGTTTGGGGGCGACCGCGGGGGCGGCCGTGGGACGGAACTGCGATGCGATGCTTCTAGAGACCGTTGCGAATGCACCGACGCGCGGCGCGCTCGCCTCCCGCCGAGGCCCGCGGTCCGCCGCTCGCTCGAGCGCCGTTCGCTCCGCGCGGGAGGAAGGGCAGGGAGAGCACCAGCAGGTCGCAGGACTCGCTCCGGCGGAGGCCGCGAAGGCCGCATCCGGGGCGAGAGAGGGGCGGGAGCATAGCGGTAGGGGTAGGAGGGGTCAACGGCGAGCGCGCCGCGTGGGGAGCGAAGTGGGATGTCGCGCGGGCGAGGCCCTCGCTACCCCTCGCGGCGCGCGGGGTTACTTTCAGCGCGGGGTTGCTCGGGACGGTTCGCGCCGCGCGACGTCGCGCTCGCGCGAGCCGCGGCGCTCGGGCTAGCCGCCGCGCTTGGGCGCGAGTCCGAGCAGGCCCATGGCGAGCTGGATGTCCTTCCAGCAGTCCTTCTTCGCCTCGGGCGTGCGCAGCAAGTACGAAGGGTGGAACGTGGGCACGATCGAGCGCGCCTCGCGCTCGTGCACGCGCTCGCGCAGCGAACCGAGCGAGCGCTGCTCGGAGCCCGCGAGCCCGAGCACATGGTTCGAGGCGAGCGTGCCGAGCGGGATCAGAACCTTGGGCGCGGCGAGCGCGACCTGCCGGTCGAGCCACGGCGTGCAGGCGCGCGTCTCCTCGACGGACGGCGCGCGATCGTGCGGCGGACGGCACTTCAGCGCGTCGACGATCAACACCTGCGCGCGCGGCAGGCCCATGCCTTTTTCAATGATGCCAGTCAACATCTTGCCAGATTCGCCCACGAAAGGCACTCCCAGCAGGTCCTCACTCTCGCCGGGAGCTTCCCCGATGAACAGGACGTCGGCGCGTTCTGGGCCATCCGCGAACACGGTCTGGGTGCGGGTCTTGGAGAGCGGGCAGGCCTCGCAGCGCGCGACCGCCGCACGCAGGCTCGCGAAGTCGCCGCAGGCGGCCGCGATGCGAACCACGTCGTCTCGCGAGCGCGCCGGTGCGTCCGGCGACGCGGGCGTGCCGAGCCCGAATGTGCGCGGAGGGGGAGGGCGCGGCGCGAGGGTCGAACTCGCTGGCGCCGCGGCCAGCGGCGTCGCGCTCGGGCGCGCGACCGCACTGTGCGGGGCGCCGCTGGTCGAGGCATCTCGAGTCGGTGCGTCTCTCCTCGGGGCATCTCTGCT
>VGZD01000113.1 GCA_016872715.1 Planctomycetota bacterium | reverse complement strand
CTCGACCTGTGTGGGGCGAGCGCGGCCGCGCAGGCGACGTTGCGGCGCAGCGACGGGGTCAGCCTGACGCCGTATCTCGCGGAGCCGTGGCGAACGCCGCTGCGCGAGTGGGTGTTCGCGACCAAGTTCCTGCCCAACGGCTTTGGTCCCTACACGTCGCTCGGCCGCATGATCCGCAACGCACGGTGGAAGCTGATCGAGCGCCAAGGCCAAAGCGATCTGTTCTTCGACATGGCGAGCGCGCAGGGCGAGAGCCAGAACCTCGCGAGCGGGCCGTTGACCCAGGCGCAGCGGGCGGCCTACGGACGGCTGGCGAACCACCTGCAGTCGCTCGTGCCATGACCCAAGGCGCAAGAGCCGAATAGACTTAGGCTGCGCGAGTTCCATCGGGGCCGCGCTCGGAAGAACTTTCGATGTCCCTGCGCCAATCGCTGCTGGTTTCGAGCGCGGTCGCCCTCACTCTCACGTGTGGCGGCGGAGGCGGCACCGTCGGTCCGCCGGTCGGCACCCAGCCGACCAACGTGCTCCTGATCGTCGCGGACGACTTCGGCGTGGACATGTTCAGTCCCTACGGGGCGCATCCGAGCTCGGCTCCGACGCCGAACCTGACCGCGCTCGCGGCCGAGGGCATGCTGTTCGAGTACTTCTACAGTCTGCCGTCCTGCTCCCCGACGCGCGCCTCCGTGCTCACCGGCCGCATGCCCTTCCGCCATGGCATCGGCAAGCCGATCGACCAGTGGCTGCCCGAGCACGCTCTGCAGCTCGACGAGCGCACGCTGCCGGAGGTCTTGAAGGACGGTTCTGCGACGAGCATCGCCACGTCGGCCGTCGGCAAGTGGCACCTCGGGTCCGAGGCGGAAGGCGGAGCGAGTCATCCCAACCTGCAGGGCGTCGACTGGTTCGCGGGCACGCTCGGGAACCTGGTGTTCGGCTCGACGTACTTTGACTACAGCAAGGTCACCAATGGCGGCACCTCCGCGAGCCGCACCTACGTGACCACGGAGCAGGTCGACGACGCGCTCGCGCGCATCGAGGCCATGCCCGAGCCGTGGTTCCTGTACCTCGGCTTCAATGCGCCGCACACGCCGCTGCACGCGCCGCCGGCGAGCTTGCATACGCAGCAACTCAGCGGGCTCCCGGCCGATACGCCCAACGCGCACTACCACGCGATGGTCGAGGCCATGGATCGCGAGCTCGGTCGACTTCTGGCCGGAATTCCGGCCTCCGTGCGCGCCAACACGACCATCGTCTTCCTCGGCGACAACGGCACGCCCGGCAATGTGATGGCCGCGCCGTCGATGCCCGGCAATTCGAAGGGCTCGGTCTATGAAGGCGGAGTGCGCGTTCCGCTGATCGTGGCGGGCAAGCATGTCGACGCGCCCGGCACGCGCTGCGCCGCGCTGGTGCAGGCGTCGATCTCTTTCCGACGGTCGTGGAGCTCATGGGCGCAAACCTCGCGCAAGGTGTCGGCGACACGCGCCCGATCGACGGCATCTCGATCGCGCCCTACCTCGCCAATCCTGCCCACGAGCCGCTGCGCGAGTTCGCGGTGGCCGAACGCTTCTCTCCCAATGGCCTCGGCGATCCGGCGAGCTACGCGGCCATGGCGCGCGATGCGCGTTGGAAGCTCGTACGCCGCGACGGCCAGCCGGATGCGCTGTTCGACATGCTCGACGCGCAGGGACATCCGATCGCGTTCGAGGATCCGAGCGTCGGCAACCTCAACGACGGGGACATGACGGCAGAGGAGAGCGCGGCGTTCGCACGCCTGCAGACCGCGCTGTCGGCCGCGATCCCGGGGCAGTAGGGCGCTCAGGCGCGCAGTTCCGCGACCAGTGCGTCGAGAGCAGCCCGCGCTTCTGCACTCAAATTCGTTCCGAGCAGGTTGCGACGCTCGAGGGGGTCCTCGCTCAGGTCGAAGAACGCGCGCTGTTCCTCGCCGGGCTCGGCGTCGGGCAACTCGACGAGCTTCCAGCGTTCCGTGCGCACGGCGCGGCGCCACGTCGCTGCGACGGGAGCGATGCCGTAGCTCGGGAAGGCATCGACGCGCAGCAGGGAGCGCGAGCGCGTGGCGAGAATCTCGCGGGTGACGAGCAGCTCGCTCGCGAAGGAGAGCGAGTCGGGCGAAGTGAAGTCCGCGACGCCGCGCAACTGCCGCACCGTGCTCCACAGGTCGACTGCGCTGACGAGCCGCTCGCTCGTTCCGCTCGCGACATCGCGGCCCCAGGCGAAGAGCGGCGTGTGGACCCCGCTTTCCGCGAGCGAGCCCTTGCCTTCGCCCGAGGTGCCGTTGTCGCACGCGAGCAGCACGACATAGTCCGCATCGACCGCCGCGCGCACGAGTTGACCGAGGCGCCAGTCGAGGTGGCGCAACAGATCGCTGTAGCGCGTGCGGCCGGGATAGGTGATGCCCGGAGGCTCATTGGCCGGAGGAGGCAGGTTGTGCGGCGCATGCGGTGCGTTGAAGCTCACATGGATGAACTCGACACCGCCCGCGACATCGGCCAGCGCGTCGGCTGCCGTGACGTTGGTCGCGAACTCGCGCATCTCCACGAGCTGCGCGGGCTCGCCGCGCCGCACGCGCGCGCAGGTCCACTCGTGGTAGCTCTGCAAGTTGCCTTTCGGGCCGGAATACTCGTCGTAGGCGTCGCGCCCCGCCGTGCGCGCGACCACGAGCTCGGGCCAGCCAGAACCCGCGGAAAGGTGCCATTTTCCGCGCTTCGTGCGCCGTCCGGGCATGCCATCCGTGATCCATGTCCCGCTCGCGCGAAAGGCCCCATGTTGTTCGACGGCACATTCGCACCGACCGAATTGCCCGGGCGAAACGACTCGAGGCCCGTGAGCACCTTGGCGCGGAACACGCTGCACACCGGCGCTGCCCAGAAGTTGCGGTACTCGCGCGCGCGTGTGCGCAGCGCCGCCAGCTCGGGCGCATCTCCCTGCGCGAAGCACTCCTCGAGAAAAGACCAGCCGACGTCGTCGATGTCGATGAGCAGCACCTTGCGCGCGCGGAACGCGACCTCGCTCGCGCAGCTCGCGAGGCTCGCGCTCGCGAGGGCTGTCGCACTTGCCGCGAGTACCTGTCGTCGATCGAGCGACATGGCGCGACTCCTAGTGCGGCTTGGCTGCCTGCAGCCAAAGGAATCCGGCACGGTGAACGTCGTTCCACGTCTGCCAGTCCGGATAGCACGCGCTGGGGCGGAAGTGCGCCGGATCCCCGAGCCCGCGCGAGTCGATCACGCGCTTCGACGCGACCTCGACGAAGCAGGCCCGTTCGAGCTCCTCTCGCCACGCGCTCTCGGTCAGGCGAAGCATGGGCACGCCGGTCCGCTCGGGCCACAGGGCCGTGGCGTCGTTCTCAGCGTAGTACTCGAGCACCAAGTCGAGCGTGCCGCCGGGCTTCATCACGCGCCGGATCTCCGCCAGCGCGGCGTGGAGGTCGAGGGTGTAGTACAGGGCTTCGAGCGAGACGACATGCTGGAAGCGAGCATCGCTCAGCTCGAGCTTCTCGAACGCACCGACCGAGTAGCGCGCGCGAATCGTGTTGCTGTGCAGCCGCTCGGCCTCGGCAATCATGGCCGGTGAGATGTCGATTCCCAGCGCCTGCGCTCCGGCGGCCGCCTTCGCCAGCAGCCGTGTGGCCCAGCCGTTGCCGCAGCCGAGGTCGAGGATCTGATCCCCGGCGCGGATCTTCATCCCCGCGATCACCTGCCGCGCGACGTCGCCGTGCTCGGTTTCCATTTCCGCACCACGGCCGTTGGCGGCCCAACGGTCGAAGGTCGCGGCGAGGATCGTGTGGGACATGCGAAAGGCGAGCAGGCCCAGAGGCCGCGGGGAGGATACTGTAGAACTGCGCCCCATCGCGATGGATCTTCGTCAGCAACCCCGCCGCGCCGAGCAGGCCGTCGTCACCGAGCGAGCGCATTTCCTCCAGCGCCTGAACGCGCTGCGCAAGCGCTCGCCGCTGAGCCCGTACTGGCTCGAGCGTCGCTGGCTGCGCCGCGCGATGCAGGAGCTCGCCGAGCACGCCAGCGGCCACATGCTCGACCTCGGGTGCGGCGAGCGACCCTATGCCGAGTTCTTCGTGCCGCGCATCGCGCGCTACTGGGGACTCGAATATCCACCGGTCGCCGACAACCTCAACCCGGACGTGTGGAAGCGGCCCGAGATGCTGCGCACCGTGGTCGACGTGTGGGGCGATGCTCAGCGCCTGCCGTTTGCGGACGCGACGTTCGACACGGTGCTCGCGGCGGAGATGCTCGAACACCTCCCCGACCCCAATGCCGCCGTCGCCGAGGTCCGGCGCGTGATCAAGCCGGGCGGACGCTTGCTGCTGACGGTTCCGCTCGTGGCGCCCCTGCACCAGTGGCCGTTCGACTTCTATCGCTTCACGCCCAAGGGCATCGAGGCGATCGTCGAGCGCAACGGCTTCGAGGTCGAGCGCGTCACGCCGCGCGGCAACTTCGCTTCCGCGACCGGAGCCACGCTCTCGCACTGGCTCGTGCGTTCGATGGCGGCCTCCAAGCTGCACCACGACGGCTCGGTAGCGATCTCGCGCTGGCGCGGGCCGATCGTGCTGCCACTGGTCGCGCTCGTGCAGCTCGGCTTTTGGATGTGCGAGCAGTTCGCCAGCGACACCGGCGCGAGTCTGGGCTACTCCGTGGTCGCGCGCCGCAAGCTCTAGCGCAAGCGCGCGAGGAGCTCGTCGAGCGGCCGGAGCGCGACGTCCCAGTCGTAGCGACTCTCGACGAACGCTCGGCCTTGCGCGCCGAGCTTGCGCGCGAGCGGCGGATCCTCGATCAGGCGCGCAATGGCGGCCACCTGCTCCTCGACGGAATCGGCGAGCAGGAAGTCGCGACCCGGCTCGCCCTCGACGCCCTGCGTGGCGGACGTCGTGCCGACGACCGGGAGCCCCATGGCGAGCGCCTCGAGGACCTTGTTCTGAATGCCGCGCGCGATGCGCAGCGGAGCGACCGAGACGCTCGCGCGCGCGAGCCACTCGCGCGGGTCCTCGACGAAGCCCGTCACGGTGACACCGGGTTCGCGACCGAGCGCGAGCACCTCGGGCGTGGGGCGCGAGCCGACGATCGAGAGTCGCGCGGCGGGGCAACGCGTGCGCACTCGAGGCAGGATCTCGCGCACGAACCACGTGCAGCCGTCGATGTTCGGCAGGTAGTCCATCACGCCGACGAAGACGAGGTGTCCGGGTTCCGCGCGCTCGGGCTGGGGCCGGTAGAAGGCGAGATCGACGCCGTTGCGCATCACGAGCGAGCGCGCTCCGGGAATCTCGCGCTCGAACACGCGCTGCTCGAGCGGCGTGCACAGCACGTTTTCATCGAAGGAATGCGCGATGCGACGCTCGAAGGCGAGCAGGGTGCGATGTTCGCGCGCGTAGATCGCGCTCATCGGCCAGCGCGAGCGCTCCGCATACTGGCGCCATTTGTCCGAGTCGAGCTCGGCGAAGTGCATCACGCGGCGCAGGCGCGCGTGGGGCTCGAGGAACGCGCCCATCGAGGACGAATACGCGTACCCGACGTCGCAGGAGGGCGCGCGCTCGTCGACGAGGCGTTGCAGCTCATTTGAACCGTACACCCCCAGCGTCAGCGGCCGCGAGCCGACGAGCAGCGGCAGCGCGCGCAGCTTCTGACGTCGCAGGTCGATCGCAATCGGCGTCGTCGGGATGCCGAGCCGACTCAAGTGGCTCGCAGCTTGCCGATCCTCGTCGTCGTGCGCGAAGGCCACGACTTGGACCTCGTGCGAGCGGCGCATGCGCTCGATCAACCTCCACGTCGTGATCTTGTCCCCGCGATTGGGCGGATAGGGGACGCGCTGGGACAGGAACAGGACGCGCACGGTCCGCAGAAGGTAGCGATCGAGCGGCGCCGCCGCGACGTCCGCTCAGAACGTCACGTCGCCGCGGTCGAGCTCGATCTGCGGCTCGGGTTCGCGCACGCGAATCGAACCGGCGTTGCCGCCCGCGAAGGGCACGTCGAGGCCACGCCGCCGCACGTCCGCGAGCATGTCCATGTGCGCGAGGGCCTCGTGGATGCAGCGATCGGTCGATGCGGGAATGAAGCGCGCGCCGCCGCTCGTCCACACGTCCTCCTCCCGCCGGTCGAGCTCGGCATCGATCGGCAACTCGCGCAGAAAGAGGCGATTCGCGCCGTGCAGCACGCGCGAGTCGAGCACGAACACGGCGCCGCGATCGCTCTCGCGGCGCATCAGTCGTCCGAAGCCCTGACGAAACTTGGCGAGCGCGCGCGGCAGGTAGATGCGACGCCGCTGCTCGGAGGCACCGATCGCCGCGCACTGCGCGTGGTGGTAGCGATCGGGGACGCCGTAGGGGAGCTTGGCGATGACGAGGTACTCGAGCGTCTCGCCCGGGAAGTCCGCGCCGTACCAGAAGGTGTCGACGCCGAACAGGATCGAGTCGACGCGGCTGCGAAACAGCTCGCCGAGTTCCTCCTTGCGCACGCCCGGCATGCCTTGGAACCACAGCGGAATGCCGCGCTGGCGGAAGTAGCTCGCGAGTTCTTCGCCCGTGCGGCGCGCCTCGTCGGCGTTGGTGAAGAGCACGAGCATGCGGCCGCGCGTGCGCTCGCCGAGATACGCGACGAAACGCCGCACATAGGCTTGAAACTGGTCGCGCGCGCGCGAGGGATCCGGCGCATCGTCGGGCACGCACACCACCACGCGTGAGTAGTCGAAGGGCGCGTCCGCGCGAAACGTCTCGACGACGCTCGGCTCGCGCTCTTCGCCTTCGAGCGGCTGGGCGGCGCGATCGAGCCCCAAGTAGGCGCGCGAGACTTCGAAGCCGTCGCGCAGCCAGGTCGTGGCCGAGATCAGCACGCCGCTCTCGAGCGAGGGATAGAACGCCTTGCCGAGCAGCTCTTGAGGCAGCAGCACGCGCGCCGCGAGCACGTCCTCGCCGCGCGCATCCGTCTCGACGTCGTAGAAGCGCTCGCGCACGAAGGCGGGCTTGCCATCGACGAGCGGAATCCAGTTTTGCAGCGCCGAGAGCCACTCGAGCATCTCCGTGCGCGCGACTTCGAGCTGGCGACGGATACGCGCCATGCCGCGCGCTCGAATCGTGTCCAGCATCCCGGCGACTTGAGCCAGCGACGTGCCCAGCTCCGTCGCGGCGTTCGAGAGCTCGGCGTGCGCGCGCACCAAGGCGCGCGCACCGGCCAGTGCGCGCGGATCGAGCTCGGGCGTCGATGCCGTGTCGAGCCCCTCGACGTATTCCCGCAGGAGCGAGTGCTCGTCCTTGCTTTCGCGCTTGCGACGCTGCTCTTCGCGCCAGACTTTGAACGTCTCCAGCGCCGTCTCGAGCGCGGCGAGCGCGCCGTGCGCCGCGCTCCACTGCGTTCTGCACGAATCGACCGACGGCCACGCCGGATCTCCTTCGAGCACGAGCTTCTCGAGGCGGTCGAGGGGCGTGCGCGAGGCGGACCGTGAGGGTTGGCGCAGCATCCCGAGGAATTCGCGCACCTCGCGCGGCGTCACGCTCCAGCTCCACGCGTTGCCGGCCTGATCGTGCAGGTGCTCGCACTCGTCGAAGATGGCGTGCTTGAAGTAGGTGGGCCGGATCAGCGCGAAGGCGTGGTTGGTGATCAGGACGTGGCAGCGCTCGGCGCGGGCGCGCGCGCACTCTGCCCCGCACGCTTCGCGGTCTTCCTTGGCGCGGCAGCACGCAGGCTGGGAGCGAACCGAGCGCACGAGCGCATCGAGCTCGCGCTGGAACGGAGCTTGCGCGTCCGTGGCGAGCGCCGGTCGCATCGGGAAGCGATCGAGGTCCGCGTCGTCGTCGGTCCAAGCGAAGAGCAGCAGGCTCGTCCACGCCAGCCACGCTTCTCCACCGTCGCCCTCGCTCGGCACGTGCAACTTGTACGCGCGCCAGCACAGATAGTTCGCGCGACCCTTGAGCACCGCCACGCGCGGGCTTTCGAGCAGGCCGGCGCGAGCGAGCGCCGCGCGGGCGCGCGGGACCTCGTTGTCGATCGCCTGCTCCTGCAGCGCGCGCGTGTAGGTCGAAACCGCGACGCGCAGGTTGTTGCGCACCGACCAGAGCATCGCCGGCACGAGATACGCGAGCGTCTTGCCCGTGCCCGTGGGAGCATGGACGAGCAACAGCTTGCGCTGCCCGAGCGTGCGCGCGACCTGCGCGGCGACATCGTGTTGCCCCTTGCGGTACGTCGGTGTCTCGGCGCTCCCGTGAAAGGCCTGCGGAAGGTGCACGGAAAAGACGTCGTCGACGAGTCCGAGATCGGCCTCGGACAGCGGTGCGGGTTCGTCGATCGAGACCGGCACGGTGCCCTCGAGCTTCCACTCGGCCGTGACTTGCGCGCAGCGCGGGCGAGCTCGATCGATCTCCGCGCGCACGAAGTCCTCGGCATCCTGCGGGTCGCGCCGCGCATCTTCGGTGAGCGCACCATCCCCGAGCGTGGCGAAGAGCTCGCCGCAGGCGCCGCTCCAGCGCGAGGGCGCATCGACGAGCCGCAGCGCGCGCTCCAGCCGCGAGGCTGCAGCCACATCGGTGCCGCGCAGCCGCTCGTGCGCGACGCTCCACGCGGCAGCCGCGAGCGCGCGCATCTCGCGCGGCAGCTCGACGAAGCGCCCCACGACTTCGACCAGCGCGCGTGCGACGTCGGCACTCTCGCGCGGCTGGGGCGCGCGATTCGCTCGTGCGCGCGCAGGGACGACGAGACGGGCGATTTCGTCGAGCCCGATGACGGTGAACGGCAGCTCGCCAGCGGAGAGGTGGTTCGCCCACGGAAGGAAACCATCGGCTGAAGCCACTGCGACGTCCGCTCCCGCGAGGAAGCTCGCGAGCTCGCGCCACGCGTCCTGCGCTCGCGGCGCGTTCTCGAGCTCGACGCTCGAGAGGCCGTGCTCGCGCGCCATGCGTGCCGACGCAAGTGGATCGGATCCGCGCGCCGTCGGCTTGCAGAGCCGCACGAAGCGCTCCCAGCGGCCATCGCGCCGTCGCAGCGCTTCCATGCGCAGCACCGAATCGAGCGCCGTGTCGGGGCCAGTCGACCAGAGCGTGGCGAAGGCGACGTCGGGCGCGCCCTCGACGCTCCACGGCAAGGGCCTCGTCTCGCCCGATTCGAAGCCTGAAAACCCCATCGCGATCCACATTCGACCCGCACCGTGGCGCTTGCGCAATCACCGTTCGCTCGCGCGCGCACACCCCGGCGCAGCGCACGCGGCGAGCGCCGGCGCGAGCGACGTGCTCGTCGCGTTAGGCTTGAGCGCATGGTCCGCGCGCTCCTTGCCCTGCTGCTGGCTTCGTCGTACGCACTCGGGTTCCAGTCGCCGCCGCGCGTGCTCTCGCTGGATCCCGCCCTTGACAGCGAGATCGACGCGCGCACCCAGACGCGGCTCGTCGTCGAATTCGACCGGCCGATGAGCACGGCGGGTTACTCGCTGTGCGGTGGGGGACCGAGCTTTCCCAAGCTCGCGGGCCAGCCGCGCTGGGAGAGCCCCACGCGACTCGTCGCCGCTGTGCAGTTGGAGCCCGACACCGAGTATTCGCTCGGGTTGAACTGCGCGAGTGCGCGCAACTTGCGCAGCGACGACGGTACTTCGCTGGCACCTCTACAGTGGAGCTTCGCGACCCAGCCCGCCGAGCTGAGGCCCGAGTCCGAGCAGCGTGCACGCAACGGCGCGGCGCTCGCGAAGCTCACCGAAGCGCTCGATGCTCACTACTCCTACCGCGACCTGCGCGTGAAAGACTGGGCTGCGCATCGTCGCCACAGCGAACCGGCGATTCTCGCCGCCCGCACCGATCGAGGCTGCGCGCAGGAACTGGCTCGTTTCCTCGCGCCCGCCGCGGATCCGCATCTGTGGCTCGTGCGCGATGAGCGTGTGCTTCCGACGTTCCAGCGCAACGTCGATCCGCTCTTTCGCCGCGGCTTCATCGATGCGGCGTTCCGCATCGAGCAGGCCGGCCCGCGCGCCATCGCTGGACGCAGTACGGACGCCATTGGCTATCTGCTCGTCGAAACGTGGGCGAACGGCCTCGATCTCGCGCCGATCCATGCCGCGCTCGAGCGCCTGCGCGACGTGAAGGCGCTCGTAATCGATGCTCGAACGAACTCCGGCGGCAACGAGGAGCTCGCGCGCGAGATTGCGGCGTGGTTCGTCGTCGGCGAGGTCCCGTATGCCCGCCACCGCGTTCGCACGGGACCGGGCGCCGACGGCTTCGCGCCCACGGTCGAGCGGCGCCTGCGGGGAAACGATGCTCCGCGGCGCATCGACGTGGCGCTCGCCGTGCTCACCGGTCCGTTTGCGATGAGCAGCAACGAGTCGTTCGTGCTGATGCTGCGCCAGGCGCGCGACTGCACGCTCGTGGGGCAGCCGACCGCAGGAAGCAGCGGAAATCCGCAGCCTTTCGAGCTCGGGAACGGAGTCGTCGCGCGCATTCCGTCGTGGCAGTTCCTCGATGCGCAGGGACAGCTGCTCGAAGGGCGCGGTGTCGCGCCCGAAGTGCTCGTGCCGTGCACGCCGGAGGACTTGAAGAGCAGCGATCCGATCCTGTCGAAGGCGCTCGAGGTGCTGCGCGCAAGGCGCGACGTCCGCTGAAGCAGCGCGGCGACCGCGCTGGTGCGCCGTCGCCGCGTCGTCGAAACCCGCGCTTGGTTCCGCGCTACTTGCGCCGGCCGCGCTTCTTCTTCGTCGGGCCCGCGGCGCGCCGCTGGGCGAGCAGGATCGCCGCGCGCTCAAGGGTCAGGGCCTTGGGGTCCTCGCCCTTGGGCACGGTCGCATTCGTCTCGCCATCGGTGACGTAGGGCCCGTACTTGCCGGGCTTCACGATCACGGGGCGCTGCGTCGTCGGGTCGGGCCCGAGCGTCGCGATGGGCTCGACGGCCGCGGCGCTGCGGCGACCGAAGGTGCGCGCGGGGCGCTCAGCGGCGAACAGCTCGCTCGCCTGCTGCAGCGTGACCGTGAGCAGCTCGGCTTCGGTCGCGATGCGGCGGTACTCGGGCTTCTCGGCCTCGGGCGCTTTTTCCTTCTCGAGGTACGGACCGAAGCGGCCGTTGCGCGCGGTGATCTTGCGACCGTCGCGCGGGTCGGCGCCGAGCTCGCGCGGCAGCGAGAGCAGAGCGAGCGCCTCGTCGAGCGAGAGCGTCTCCGGCTTCATGCCCTTGAAGAGCGAGGCGCGCTTGGGCTTTTCGGCCTTCGGTTCCTCCGGTGCCGCCGCGGCTTCGGCGCCCTGCTTCTTCGAGACGCGCTTCTTCGGCTTGGGCTT
>VGZD01000112.1 GCA_016872715.1 Planctomycetota bacterium | reverse complement strand
GCGGCGGCGGCCGCGACCTCCGCGGCGTCGGCGACGTCGGCGCCCATCGCCCTCGGCGGGCAGTGCGCCACGGACGTCCTCCGCGAGGGAGTCCGAGTTCTCCGCGCGGCCTGAAGCAGCCTTCGAGGTGGCGGAGTCCGATGCAGCGGCGTCCGAGGCAGCCGCATCGAGGGCGACCGCGTCGAGGGCGACCGCGTCGGCGTGCGGCGCAGCGGCGTCGACCGGCTCGGAAAGCGGTGCGTCGCCGCGACTGGGCCGACGTCCGCGGCCGCGCGGTTCTCGGCCCTGCGGTCCAGCGTCTCGACCGGCGGAGCCGGACGAGGTGGAATCCCGAGGGTCGTGGTTGTGGTTGTCGTGCGGAGTTTCCGACTCCGCGCCGGCTCCGAAACTCGGAGGCAGCTCGTCCCCGAAGGGGCGTTGATCCATCATGATGACAAAGTGCCTTGCAACGTCCGGGCGACACCCGTGCGGGGCCGCGCGCGGGGCGCTTCGTCGCTCGCGCGACGGCACCTGAGGGCGACCCCAAAGGGGGCAACGGAGGCTCCCCGAACGGAGCAGCGCGACGAGTTCCGGACAACGCGCGCGAGCGAGGGCGGTCGGCGCAGGAAGCGCGCGAGCGCGCCGCTCGGGCGAGAGCGGGGAACCGCCGGGCGCACCTGTCGGGTGGAGCCGGACGTTCTTGTGCGGTTGTGAAGTAGAGCGGGCGGCGCAGGCAGCGGCGCGCGCCTCGCAGAATTCGCAAGGAGCGCTCGCCGATCGGGCCGCAGGTCCCACGGCATCCTGCCGCGGGCGAGACCATGCTCCCCTATCGGCCGCCCAGAATCGAAGCCAAAGCCTGAAAAAGTCGCGTCCCAGGGCGCGGGCACGCGCGGGCCCACCCCGTGGGACCGACCCGCGCACGCGGCTCAGGGGGCCCGCAGGCCCCCCAGAGTGCCTTCGGAAGGCTGCTAGCGGTCCTCGTCGAGCGCCTCGGCCTGCGCGCGGGCCTCCTCGAAGGCGGCCTTGGTCTGGGGCGTCATCAGCGCCTCGTACTCGTCCTTGAGACGGCTGCGGCGGCGCAGGAGCTCGCCCTGCACGATCTTCTCGGTGTCGGCCGAGCTGTGCACCACGGTCGGCGTGAGGAACACCAGCAGGCTGCGGCGGTTGCGCTCGGCCTTCTCGTTCTTGAAGAGCTCGCCGATGAGCGGGATGGCGGACAGGTACGGCACGCGCGACTCGGTCTTCGTGTCGACGTCCGTGGTGAGGCCGCCGATCATCGCCGTTTGGCCGCTCTCGAGCAGCATGGTGGTGACGATCGTCGACGAGCGCGTGCGCGGCAGCGCGATCGAGCCTTCTTCGCCGGCGGCGCCGATGGTGAAGACGTCGAAGCCCGCCGGAGCGAGCGCCGACTGGCCCGTGCCCGAGAGGCTCGTCTCCTTCGGGATCACTTCCATCGTGAGCGTGTTCGTGCCCGGCACGACGTGCGGCACGATCATCAACTGGAAGCCGATGTCGACCGGCGAGCTCTGCGCTTCGGTGAGCGAGAGCGAGAGGCCACCGGCCTGTCCCTGCTCCGTCTTGGCTTCGGCATAGCGGATCGTCTCACCCACGAAGATGGTCGCCTCGGTGCCGTCGAGCGCGATGATCTTGGGCGCTTGGATGACCTCGCTGTCGGTGTCGCGCTGCAGCATCTTGAGCGTCGCGTTGACGCCGGTGAACGAGAGCACCCCGAACACGGTGTCGGGCACGGTCAGCGCACCGAGTGCGTTGGCTGGGTCGGTGACGGGACCGACGTGGCCGAGTTGGCTGACGGAGATCGCGTCCTCCCAGTCGCCGCCGTCGAGGCCGAAGGGCAGCGTGGTCGGGATCTGGCCGCCGCCGACACGGATCTGCGGACCGCCGTCGCCGTAGTCCACGCCGAGGTCGAGGAAGTCGCCCTTGAGCGTCGAAACGAACTTCACGTCGACGAACACTTGCGCGGGCTCGACGTCGAGGCGATCGATCATCTGCGTGATCTCCTCGTGCACCTGCGCGGTGTCGCGCACGATGACCACGTTCTGCGATTGCACATAGTCGAGGTCGCCGCCGCCCGAGAGCGCCTTGCGCAATGCCTCGAGCACGGTGAAGGACTTCGAGACGTCCTGCTGGCTCTGCTGACCCTGCTGGGCGGACATCGGCATCAGGAACTCGGACTTGATGTTCGGACGGAAGCGGCTCTGGGGCCGGATGTAGCGCAGTTGGTAGCTCTTGGTCGTCATCTGCGCCTGCAGCGTGACCGGGTCGACCACGCGCAGGATGCCGCGGCTCTCCTCGATCACCGTGAAGCCCAGCGTCTTGCAGGCCACGTCGAGGGCGTCGCGCCACGGGACGTTGCTCAGTCGCACCGAGAGCGAGCCCGTGACTTCCGGCGCCACGATGATGTTCGCGCCGCCGACCTTGGCGATCAGCTCGATCACCTCGGCGATGTCCGTGCCGCGCGTCTCGAGCGAGAAGGGGCGCGGGCGCTCGACCACGAGAATGCCGCCCGTGCGCTCGCTGACGACGCAGCCGACGCTCTCGGCCACCACGTCGAGCGCGTCGCGCCACGGCACGTCCGTGAGCTTCACCGAAACCGGGCCGTACTCGCCCGGCAAGAGCACGAGGTTGACCCCCGTCTGATCGCGCAGGTAGTCCACGACCTCCGCGAGGGAGCGACCCTCGGCGCGCAGGTTCACGCGCGCGTCCTTGCCAACCGTCTGGGCCATGCCGGTCGCGCCAAGCGCGATCACGGCCGCGAGAGCCACCAAATGCCTGCTGATCAACGTATCGACTCCGTGTTGCGCTCGGACGACTCCTCGGCCCGAGCGTGACGGATATCGGCGGCTAGAAGCGGCTGACTAGAACCAAGCCGCGGAAGATGAACTCGATTTCGCCGGAACGGATGGAACCTACGACCAGGTCGGGGGCCACGACGTCCCCTTCGCCCAGCGCGCGGCCGTTGATCACGGCCACGGGCGGTGCGCCGTCTTGAATCGCGATGCCGCTGATGCGCAGCTCGATCGACTGGAAGTCGATCAGCGCACGGGCATCCTCGGCGGCCGCGCGCAGCGAGTCGATCAGGCCTTGGCGCAGCGGATCCTGCCGCACGAGCGCGAGCTCGGACTCCACGCCCGCGAGCGTCTCGAGCGCCAGCTTCGGCTTGCCGTCCTCGATGCTCGCGTGCATCGATGCGAGCAGGGCGCGCAAGGTTTCCGCGGGCGGGCCCGTGGGCGCCGACGTCTCGCGGAAGCTCGCGCGCAGCGCCGCCATGGGTTCGCCGACCTCGCGGCGCAGGCGCGTCTCGGCGATCGGGTAGCTGATCGCGCCGTCCGCGGTGAGCTTGCGCAGGTCGTCTTCGAGCATCGTGAGCGCCGCCTCGAGCTCGGCGCGCAGGCGCACTTGCTCGACGTACAACGTGCCGCTCCGCTGCAGCGCCGTCCACAGCTCGCCCGCGGCCGCGGCGCGCACGACGAGCGCATCGACGCACTCGATCTGTTCCGCGATCGGCAGTCCGCTCGAGCCCTCGACCGCGCGCGGCACGCGCGGATCGACCCACGGATCGCGGCGACCTCGCTGGCCGCGATAGTCGAAGTGCTCGACCGCGAGAGCCTCGCGATGGCGTGCGATCTCGCCGAGCAGGAGCTCGCGCTTGCGCGCATAGCCGTCGATCTTGACCAGCACCGGCCCGCTCTGCGGCTTGTACACGAACGTCTCGATCTCGAGCTTGACGGTGTGCACCGCGCGGCCGTCACGCTCGAGCTCGTGTTCGCCGCCGGCCGTCCAGTGGATCGTCGGAATGCGCAGGAAACGGCGATGTCCCTCGACGAGGTCGAGGAACGTGAGCACCTCGAACGCGTCCCCTTCGAGCACCAGCTCGTAGGTCGCCTTCTCGAAGGCCTCGGCCTCCTTGCGCCGACCGAGGGAGGGGTCCTTTTTCTTGATCGACGTGATCTGCACCTCGCTCGAGCGCTCGAAGGCCTGCAGGTCGCGGATCAGCTCGTTCAAGTCCCGGTCGTCGGGCAGGATCTCCTTGATCGCCTGCTCGGTCTCGCGCAGCACGATCACGTCGCGTTCGAGCGCGGGAGTGAGCGCGATCAGCTTGCGCCCGACGCCGATCTGCGTGCGCACGGTCTCGACGTCGAGGCGCGCGGCTTCGATCGTGCCGTACTCCGACCAGACCAGAAAGCCCAGCCCGCCGAGCACGAGCGCGGCCAGCGCGGCGAGGCCGACGAACAGTCGACGGTCCTTGCTCACGGCTTGGACTCCATGGCGATGGGCGCCTTCTTGGCGGGCTTCTTCGCGGGCTCGACCTTGGCGGGCTCGCGCGGACGCAGCTGCAGCGCGAGCGGGAAGTTCCACACGACCGCGGGCACCAGCTCGGGATCCGGATCGGTCTGCGTGCCCTCGGGCGGCGAAGGCGGCAAGAAGTCCTCCAAGAAGCTCGAGCGCTCGAGATCCTCGAGGAAGTCGGCCACTTGCGAGAAGTGCGGCGAACCGGAGTGACCGGCGGCCTTGAGCTGACCGCTCGAGGTGGCGCGCGGGTCGGAGCTCTGCGACACGACGAGATCGTCGAGCCAGACGAAGTGACGCCGTCCGTCGTCTCCGGCGTTGATGACCCCGATCAGCTCGTCGATCTTGCGCGTCCACAGCACGCGCGTCTTGGTGACGCCCGCCAGCGCCTCCTCGCGACCGGCGAAGCGCTTGCGTTCGCCGTCGAGCTGCTTGTGATAGTCGATCTGGCGCTGGATGCCCTCGGCATCCGTCTGCAATCCGCTGAGCTCGCTCTGCACCTCGTTCATCACGCCGTACGCGAGCCAGCCGTACCAGCTCGCGAGCAACGACGTCAGGGCGACGAAGGCCACGACCAGACCGAAGACCTTGAGCGGCGTGCGCGCCTTGCGGCGGTGCTGCTCGGGGAGCAGATTGACGCGCATCATGCGGCGCGGACCCTCGCAGCGAGACCGAGCGCGACCACCAGCGTGGGCGCCCAGTGTTCGAGTTCCGCGATGTCGACGCGCTCGGCGGCCACGCGCAGGCCCTCGAGCGGATTCCAAGCGCGCGTCGTGCGCCCCGTGGCCTGCTCGACCTGCGCGACCAGTCCCGGTGCGAGCGAACCGCCGCCGGACACGAGCACTTCCTCGACGCGCACGCCCTCGTGGTTCTCGACGTAGTCGAGCGAGAGCGAGAGCTCGTTCGAGAGGTCCTCGAGCACCGGTCCGATGGCCTTGGCGATGTCCGCCTCGGCCTCGGCGCCCGAGCGCTTGTGTGCCTCGGCGTCGAAGTTCTCGAGCCCGAGTCGGCGCGCGAGCGCTTGCGTCATGTCCGCGCCGCCGATGGCGATCTCGCGGCTGAAGCAGGTCTCGCCTGCGACGAGCACGTTGATCTGGGTGCGCGAGGCGCCGACGTCGACGAGCGCGATCGCGCGCTCCTCGCCCGACCCTTCGAGCGCCGCCGCGGCCTCGTCGCTCAGGCCACACAGCTCCCACGCGTTCGCGAGCGCGAACGAATCGACGTCGATCGCGAGCGGCTGCAGGTTCTGGCCCTGCGCGAGCGCGATCTGCTCGTCGATCGCCTGTTGGAGACAGGCGACGAGCACGACGGGCATGGTCTCGTCCTTCGCGGCCTCGCCCGAGCGCGGCGCGCGCCGCGCGAGCGGCTGGCAGTCGAGCACGCACTCGGCGAGCTCGAACGGTACGTAGCGGTCCGCCTCGAGGCGGATCGCCTGACGGAGGTCGGACTCACTCAGCTTGGGCATCTGCAGGTAACGCACGACGACCGATGGTCCGGCGACGGAAGTGACCACCGAGCGCGCGCGGAACTTGCCGCGCTGCCAAGCCTCGGCCACCGCGGCGGCCCGGTCGCCGCCAGGGGGGATTTCGACGCGCGCGAAGCCCGTGATGACCGGCTCGGGGCCCTCGAGCGTGATTTCGACGGCCTTGACGACCTGGCTGCCCAGATCGAGGCCCACGACGCTCTTGCCTCTGCGGAACACTCTTCCCTCGTGCCGTTCGGTGCCTGACCTTCGGGCGCGCGGGGGCGGGCCCGGACCCGGTCGGTTGGACCGGAGCCGCAGGGGATTTCGGCCGTCTCGAGGCCGCGGGTTTAGTCGAGCTCGGTGAAACCGCCCCGCACGAGCGCCAGCAGGGCCTCGACGAGCGCCGGGGCATCGTCGCCGCGGGCACGGAATTCGAGCTCCTCGCCCTGCGACGCGCCGAGGGTCATGAGCGCGAGGATGCTGCGCCCATCGACCTCGCGAGCCCCGCAACGCACGCGCACGCTCGCGCTGTGGGCGAGCGCGGTGGTCACCAGCGCGTGGCAGGGCCGGGCGTGGAGTCCGCGGGGATTGACCACCCGGGCCGTGGCGAGTGCTTCGTGCGACATGGAGCTTCCTTCGGTGCGCATGCTACTAGGCGGCCTCCATGCCGCGCAGCAGGTCGATCAGCGCGGCGCGCGAGCGCGCCGCCAGCGCGAGGGCGCGGAAGTCGCTCGAGCGGGCGAGCCGCGCGATCCAACGCATGAGCTCGAGATGACGCTCGGAATCGTGTCGGTCCGAGGAGCGCTCCGGACGCAGCACGGTGAAAACCAAGTGCACCGGCTCTCCGTCGATCGCCCCCCACTCACAGCCGCGGGGGATCACCGACAGCGACGCCGAAGTCTCGGCCAGACCGTTCAAGCGCACGTGTGGAATCGCGACTCCGTGGCCGAAGCCCGTCGAGGCGCTCCGCTCGCGCGTCACGAGGGCGGCCAACGCGCGCTCGCGCAACGTCACGTCGAGCGCGCCGCTGTGCACCAGAGCGTCGACGAGGATCCCCAGCGCGGCCTCCTTGTCCCCGGCTCGCACGTCGCGGAGGCAGGCAACCGGATGGAAGTGCTTCCAGTGGTCCATGGCAGTGGCAATCGGGACGCACCCGACAGGCGTCCCTATCGGCCCGCCCGCGAGCGGATCCGAAGGCCACCGCGCAATGTTCATCCGCCCGCGTTCACCCGCCCGCGTCCACCCGCCCGCGTTCACCCACGCGCGTCCGACCAGGCGCCCGCGCGAGAGCCATGCCCAGGCAAGCGCCCTACGCCGAAGGACGCACAATCGCGGCCCGCCCGCTGGTCAGGCCCGCGTCGGAAGCTTCGCAGCCCGATCGCGCTAGCGGCGGCGGTGATCGCGACGACGGCCGATCAGGCGCTCGCGATGGCGATCGAGCACGCGCACCATCTTGTGCAGTGCCGCGTCGAGGGCCGCCGGAAAGGCGTCGGCGCGCGCGTCGACGACGAGCATCGCATGCCGACCGACGTGGGCGACGAGCTCGACTCGATGCAGCTCGCTCTGCCGCTCGCAACGGGCGCGCAGGGAGACGATGCGGTCGAAGTGATCGAGCAATCGACCGAGGCGCTGCTCGATCGCCTCGCGCACGCGCGAGGGGTACTCATGATGCGGGATCGACACCTGCGTCTTCATCGAGCCTGTTCCCTTCCCGAGCTCCCGCGTGGGGGCCATGGTCGGAGCCTGCGATTCCAGCACAGCGGCGCGGGGCGCTCTCGCGTCCCCCGTCGCACCCAGCAAGTCCTACCTTCGACACGCCGCCGCGAACCGTCAAGGGGTGCCGCAAGAAAAACCGCAGCGAACGGAGAACACCGAGAATATTCGGGTGCTAGCCGAACACGCCCGGCACTCCGCGCGGTCCGCGATCCACGCCCCGGAAGGCGCGCGGCTCGTAGAGCACCGACAGGAGATACAGACCCTCGGGCGGAGCGGTCGCCGCGGCTTCGCGGCGATCCCGGGCGTCGAGGATCGCGCGCACGCGCGCGGGGTCGAGCTTGCCGCGGCCGACGTCGAGCAACGTGCCCGCGATGGTGCGCACCATGTTGTAGAGGAAGCCGTTGCCCTCGACGACGATGGCCAGGGCGCCGCGGCGCGCGACGATCTTGAGCGCTCGAATCGTGCGCACGGTCGACTTGCGCGGCGAACCCGCCGACGCGAGCGAGGCGAAGTCCTGCTCGCCCAGAAACTCGCGCGCCGCGGCGCGCATCGCCGCGAGATCGAGTGGGTCGCGCACGAAGTGCGAGTACTGCGGCGGGAAGGGCAGGCGGAAGCGACCCGTCTCGATGCGGTAGGCGTAGCGCTTGCCGCACGCGTCGAACTGCGCGTGGAAGTCGTCCGCGCACGTCTCGAGCCGGCGCACGACGACGCCCTCGGGCAGGTGCGCATTGAGCGCATGCGCCAGCCGGTCGTCGTCGAGCGCCGTGGCGACGTGGACGTGGGCGACCTGCCCGAGCGCGTGCACACCCGCGTCGGTGCGCCCGGCACCGAAGACCGTCACGTGGGTCGAGACGAGGCTCTCGAGCGCGAGCTCGACCGTCTCCTGCACCGAGTCGAAGCCCTCTTGGCGCTGCCAGCCGTGGAAGCGGGAGCCGTCGTAGGCGAGCTGCATGCGGACGTTGCGCATGGAAGTGACGCCAAGGCTACCAGCCCGCGGCGCGCGACCCTACGGCGTCGCGGCTAGTGACGGCGGCGCAGGTACGAGCTCGCGATGCCGAGTTCGGCGCGGTACTTGGCGACCGTGCGCCGCGCGAGCGAGTGCCCGGCGCGCGCGAGCTGCTCGACCAGCTCGTCATCGGAGAACGGTCGAGCGGGGTCCTCCGTCGCGAACAGCGCGCGCACGGCCTCGCGCACGTCGTCGCGCACGCCGTCGCCACCGGGCGCGGCCTGCGGAAACAGCTCGCGCAGCGCGACGATCCCATGCGGGGTCTGCGCGTGCTTGTGAGCGACCGTGCGGCTGACGGTGCTCACGTGCAAGCACAACTGCTCGGCCAGTGCCGTCATCGTGAACGGCACGAGATGGCCGGGGCCGTGTTCGAGAAACTCGCGCTGCCGCGCGAACAGCGCGCGCGCGATCGCCAGCAAGGTCGCACCGCGCAACTCCATGGCCTCGACGAGCCAGCGGGCGCTCTCGAGCTTGCCTCGCAGGTAGCGCTGCACCTCGCGCGGCTGCGCTGGATCCGCCGCGAGCCGCGTCACGCGCGCGTCGAGCGAGAGCGAGGGCGAGGTCGAGCCCTCGAGCCGCACTTCGAAGCTGCCGTGCTCCGTGCGTTCGACGATCACGTCGGGATGCACCAGCGGCGCGGGATCGTCGCGCAGCGTCGCACCGGGAGCAGGCTCGAGCTGCGCGAGGCGCGCGAGCAGCTCGCGCAGTCGCGGAACGTCGATCGCGAGCTCGCGCGCGACGGCGGGCAGGTGATTGCGTGCGAGCTCGCCGACGAATTCGCGCAAGATCCGCTGCAGCGGCCCGAAGTCCGGATCGGAGGGATCGAGTTGCAGGAGCAGCGCCTCGATCGCGTCGTGAGCTCCCAGGCCGCGCGGCTCCAGACGCGCGAGCGCCGCGCGCGCCGCGAGGAGCTGTGACGATCCGCCGTCGAGGCCATCGAGCGTGGCGCGCGCGAGCAGCTCGTCGTCGCTCCACGGCAAGAAGCCACGCTCATCGAGCTGCGCGAGCAGCCAGCGCGACCACGCCTCGACGCGCGCCTCCAGCCCGAGCAGCGCCAGCTCGGCTTCGAGCTGCGCGAGCGTGTCGACGTGAAGGTCGGGCTGGTTCTGCAGCCACTCGTCGTGGCGCAGGGTGGCGTCGGCGCGCGCGCGGCCGCGGACGCGCTCGAGCGGCGGCGCGAACGCGGGCTCCTCGACCACGAGTGCCTCGTTTTGCTCGGCGGCCTCGCGCAGGAAAGTCCCGAGCTCGAGCGCAGGCAGCGCGAGCAGCTCGATCGACTGCAGCATGCGCGGCGAGAGCAGCATCTGCTGCCCCATCGCTTGCCTCAGTTCGATGCGCTGTGCCACGCACGATGCTATCGACGAGAAACGCAGGCGGGTTGAGCGCCACCGCCCCCCGGAGCGGGCGCGAGAGCCGCCGGGCTAGGCCTGCGGGCGGCGCGGGCGCGGCAGCACGAGCTCGACCCGGCCCTCGAGGGCATCCTCGAGCACGCCCTTGTGCAGGTACTCGATGGCGCTGCCAGCGGGCAGCCCGCGCGCCATGCGCGTGACGCGCGGCGAGAGCCCTGCGGACACCAGCGACTCGAGCACCAGCCGCGCCGTGGCCTCGCCCTCGGCGTCGGGATCCGTGGCGAGAATCACCTCGCGCGTACCCTCGCGCTTCACGCGCAGCACGAGCCGACCGACGAACAGCTGCGCGGGCTCGCTGCCGTCGGCGGGATTGAGCGCCCCCATCAACACGTGGTAGCGGCCGCGAAAGACCTTGGCGCGCTCGATGGCCTCGACGTCCTTGGGTTGCTCGACCACGCACAGCGCGAGCGCGTCGCGCTCGGGGTCGGCGCAGATCGCGCACGGATTCGTGCGCGTCACATTGCAGCACGCGCCGCACAGCTCGGTCTCGCGCACCGCGCGCTCGAGCGCGGGCGCGAGCTCGCGCGCCGAGGGATCGCGCAGCGCATGGAACGCGAGGCGCTCCGCCGTGCGTCGCCCGACGCCGGGATAGCGGGAGAACGCCTCGATCAGCTTCTCGAGCGGCTCGGGATAAGCCACGGCGCGCGCGCCCTAGAACAGTCCGGGCAGTTGGATGCCGCCCGTCACCTTGGCCATGGCCTCCGCGGCGAGCCGCGCGGCCTTGGCCTGCGCATCCCGCGTCGCCGCGAGCACGAGGTCCTCGACCAGCGTCTTGTCCGGCCGCGCGAGCAGCTCGGCCGAGACTTCGATGGCGACGATGGTGCGATCTCCGCTCGAGGTCACGCGCACGGCGCCGCCGCCAGCACTGCCCTCGACCGTGCGCGTCTTGAGTTCCTCGCGCACGCGGTCGAGCTCGCGCTGCATCTGCTGGGCCTGCTTGAGCAGGCTGCCCATGTCGCCGAAACCGCCGTTCATGCGTTGTCCTCGATCAAGCCGCCGAAGAGCTCGGCCACTTCGCGCGTGAAGGGATCGTTCGAGCCCGCGGCGCGCGTCGCGGGATCGTCGAGCACGAGTTGGACGGGCCGCGCGAGCGCCGAGGTGAGCAGGCGCTCGAGCGTCGGGCGCAGCGTGTCGTCGGCGAGCGTCGCGCGCTCGGACTCGAGCAGCCGCTGCAATTGGATCGTCGCGCGCGCGCCCGTGGTTTCCGCGAGCGCGCCGCGGCGCTTCAAGACCGCGGCGGCCTGCGCATGGGTCGCGCCGAGCTCCGTGAGCACCTTGCCCCACACGCCCTGCGGACCACGCTCGCGGGCGGTGGGCGCCTGACGCGCCGACGGCGCCAAAGGAGGCAGCGCACGCGGCGTCGCCACGGCGGCACTGGCAGCGCTCGAGCGAGC